>JBNJEE010000176.1:0-4469 GCA_051745525.1 Methanobacteriota archaeon
TACCACCGGACAGTGGTTCGTGTAGAGTTCTGTCGGATTCATCCTGCGGCTAAAGCCGCAGGTATTCTCCTCGAATCTGTATAAACAAAAGCGGTGGCGCGTGCCGACGAGCGGCCCCAGGCCGTGAGTCGACCGCGCGAGGGACGCGGCGACCGGAGCAAAGCGGAGGGAGCCGCGAGGCTGGGGAGGCGTGAGGCTGCGATGCGGTTGCGGTCGGGAGGGACTCAAAGGGGCAGCCGCGAGGCCGACGTAGGCGACGCAAGCACTGGAACGAGAGAGCGAACGAAGTGAGCGACCGAGTGAAGCGCACAGCGAGCGTACGTCGGCCTCGCGGCTGGGGCGTTGGCGGTGTTCGCCGTCGATCGGCAATCTGTCGTTTATAAATGAGCGGCCGGGGCTTTGGTCGTGGGCACCGCGAGACTCCCTCCGGATACAGCTGCGTACACGTATCGCGCGCGAGCGACGCCCGACCCGAAATCGGGGGCGGATCAGCCGTCGACCATGGCCGAAACCGCCGCCGAACCCCGATCTCCCAAAACAGGCACCTCAGCGCCGTTAAGCCGGATACAAACCGAATTAAACCGCCTTAAGCGACTCCTCTTATTATACGGTAACGGGGAGTGGACCCGAGTGGACATGAGCAAACGCACGACAGCTATCCTACTGATCGCGGTCGTCGCGCTGGGCGCGATGACCGGCGTCGCGGCCGCCGCCGGACAGCTCGACGTGACCGTCGACAACGACGCGGACGGGACGTCGACGGTCACGGTGACTGATAACGGCACTTCCGTCGAGAACGTCACGGTCAACGTGAGCGTCGTCGACGCGGAGAACGAGTCGTACGCGGGAGCGGGCGAGTACGAGACGGACACGAACGGCACCGTCGACCTCGAAGCGCCCGCGGAGGACGTGACGGTGAACGTGACCGCCACCGCCGATAACGAGACCGTGTCCGCCGACGAGGTCCTGCTCGAGGCGCCCGACGGCCTCGAACTCGACGTGGAAAACACCGGCGGCGAGCCGGTCGTCACGGTGACGAACAACGACGAGGCGGTCGAGAACGCCTCCGTGAACGTCGCGACCGCGGACGGCCAAAACGCCACCTACGTCGGCGAGGGCGACTACGAGACTGACGAGAACGGCACGATGACGCTCGACGCCGCCGAGGAGAACGTCACGGTCGACGTGACCGCGGAATACGACGGCGAGAGCGTCTCGACGACCATCGACCTGACCGTCGAGGGTGACGACGAGGTCGACGAGCAGGCGTTCGGCCAGTTCGTCCAAGAGTTCATCGAGGGCCTCGAGGACCGCGACGGCGGCATCGGCACCGCGGTCTCCGAGTTCGTGACGGAGAACAACCCGGGTAACGCCCCGGACCACGCGGGCGGTCCCGGCAGCGCCGACGACGGCAACGCCAGCGACGGGAACGGGAGCGACGCGCCCGGGAACGGAAACGGAAACGCCCCGGACAGCGCGGGACAGGGTCCCGATGGCGAGCAGGGTCCCCCGGAGCACGCCGGTAACGGCGACGACGACGATGACGGCGACGACGCCGACAGCGAGACCGAAGACGACGCTGACGCCACAGAGGAAGAAGAAGACGAGGGCGACGATGACGAAAGCGACGATGACGACGACGAGAAGCGCGACGGCCCCGGTAACGGCAACGGCAACGGTCCGCCGTGACGCGCGGGCGACGCGGTGACCGACGCGCGGACGGCGCGGATCCCTTTCGGCGTTTTTTCGACGTAACTCGGTGTCGGCAGGGTTTAGTGCGCCGTGAGCGAACCGAGAGGTATGAGCGAAACCGCGTATCCGCCGGTGTCGAAGCACCTCTCGGACGTCGAAGCCGCCCGGGAGGAGGGGCGCCGGAAGATGGACTGGGCGCTCCAGCACATGCCAATTTTAAACGCCCTCCGAGAGGAGTTCGTCGACGAGCAGCCGCTCGCGGGCGAGACGATCGCGATGGCGATGCACGTCGAAGCCAAGACCGCGAACCTCGTCGAGCTGCTCGCCGAGGGCGGCGCCGAAGTCGCGATCACCGGGTGTAACCCCCTCTCGACGCACGACGACGTGTCGGCCGCGCTCGACGCCCACGAGTCGATCACCTCCTACGCGGTCCGGGGCGTCGACGACGACGAGTACTACGACGCGATGCACGCCTGTATCGCCCACGAGCCCACGATCACCGTCGACGACGGGATGGACATGGTGAAGCTCGTCCACGAGGAGTACCCCGCCCTGATCGACTCCATCGTTGGCGGCGCCGAGGAGACAACCACCGGGGTCGACCGCCTGCGCGCGATGGACGCCGACGGCGAGCTCCACTACCCCGTGTTCGCCGTGAACGACACGCCGATGAAACAGCTGTTCGACAACGTCCACGGCACGGGCGAGTCGTCGCTCGCGACCATCGCGATGACGACGAACCTCTCGTGGGCCGGTAAGAACGTCGTCGTCGGCGGCTACGGTCAGTGCGGGAAGGGTGTCGCGAAGAAGGCGTCCGGGCAGAACGCGAACGTCATCGTCTGCGAGGTCGACCCGCGGAAGGCCCTCGAAGCCCACATGGAGGGGTACGAGGTGCTGCCGATGGCCGAGGCCGCGAAGAAGGGCGACGTGTTCATCACGACGACGGGCAACCGCGACGTGATCACCCGTGAGCACTTCGAGGAGATGAACGACGGCGTCCTCCTCGCGAACGCGGGCCACTTCGACGTGGAGGTGAACCTCGATCACCTCGACGACCTCGCGGTCGACCGCTACGAGGTCCGCGACGGCGTGGAGGGGTTCGAGATGCCCGACGGCCGCGTTCTGAACGTCATCGCGGAGGGAAGGCTCGTCAACCTCGCCGCGCCCATCGCCTTAGGCCACCCGGTCGAAGTGATGGACCAGAGCTTCGGTGTCCAGGCGGTCGTCGTCCGCGAGCTCGCCTCCAACGGCGACGCGTACGACGCCGGCGTCCACGACGTGCCCGACGACCTCGACCGCGAGGTCGCGGACATTAAGCTCGCCGCCGAAGGCGTCGAGTACGACGCCCTCAGCGCCGAGCAGCGCGAGTATATGGGCAGCTGGGAGCACGGCACCTGAGGGAGCGGTTCGCCGTCTCGGCCTCGCGCCGCTCCGCCCCGATCGGGTCAACCACCGCACCGGTCCGGGCGGGTCGACCAACGCGCCGCTTCGACCGGCTTTTGTGCGGCGCGACCGTATCGCCTTTATGAACCTGACTGCGGTGTTACACGCCGGGTTCGGCGTATCGGTGCTGGCCGGAATCCTCGTCTCGGACACGACGCTCCGGATCGCCGCCTTCGCGCTCGGCGCGGTCCTCTTCGTGGCCGGCATCGTCGTATCGCGGCGAGGCGACTGAAACCGCATGCCCGGCGCGCGCCCTTTTTTACTCGCAACCGCCTACGGAGGCCAGTGACAGTCACGAGCGTCCACGACCCGAGCCACCGCGAGGCGCTCTGGGAGCTGGAAGACGCCTTCGAGCGCGGCGACCTCGTCAGCCTGTTCGGCCGCTGTACGGTCTCCTACGAGGGGCGCGCCGCCTCGGACCTCGGCGCCGGCGACCGGCTGCTCGTGTTGAAGCCCGACGGCACCGCCTTAGTCCACACCGACGAGGGGCGCCAGCCGGTCAACTGGCAGCCGCCGGGGTCGGAACACCGCGTCGCGGTTCGCGAGGGGCGGCTCCGCGTGCGCTCGACCAGAAACAGCCCTGACGAGACGCTCACGGTCCGCTTTTCCGACGTCCGCCAGCTCTCCGCGATGGCCGTGACGGGCGGCCGCGACCTCACCCTCCACGGGAGCGAGGAGGACCTCCGGACCCGTATTCTGGAACGCCCCGACCTCGTCGAGCCGGGGTTCGAGCCCCGCGAGACCGAACGTCCGTCAAGCGCCGGTCCGATGGACATCTTCGGCGCCGACGCCGACGGCACCCCGATTGTCGTCGAGCTGAAGCGTCGCCGAGTCGGGCCAGATGCCGTGGGACAGCTCGCGCGCTACGTGCGGGCGCTCCGCGAGGAGCTGAGCGTTGAGAAGAGCGACCCCGATAGCGGGAGCGACGCCGCCCCGACCGTCCGCGGCGTCCTCGTCGCGCCGTCAGTGACCGACCGGGCCGCGGAGCGGCTCGCGGACCGTGGATTCGACCACGTCGCGCTCAACCCGACGCCTGAGGAGTGATCCGAGCGACGCGCCAACGCGGACCGAGAGCCGGCGGAACGGTGGCGCTGGCTCCCGAGGAGCCGACGAAGGCGCCTCGCTATCGAAGGGTTTATCGCCGCAGCGGGGGCTACATCGGACAAGTAGCCATGTCTGACAAACCCGCCTCTATGTATCGGACGATCGATAAGCCGTCGTACACCCGCCGGGAGTACATCACGGGCATTCCCGGCTCGAAGATCGCCCAGCACAACATGGGCGACCTCTCCGCGGAGCCGGACGACTACCCCGTCCAGATCAGCCTCCGCGTC
>JBNJEE010000177.1:0-4467 GCA_051745525.1 Methanobacteriota archaeon
CGCGACGACCTCGGTCGTGAGGTGCGTGTAGGGGAACCCCGACGACGTGTCGCGCCACGGCAGGAAGTTCGTGTACAGCGAGTGCGGGTCCCGCTCCTCCATCGCCGCCCACGCGCGCTCGCTGATCGCGGCGGTCGTGAGCCCCGGTGGCGCGCTGAAACACTTCTGGGAGGCGCCGAGACAGACGTCGATCCGATCGGTCGGGACCGGGGTGCCGCCGAGCGACGAGACCGCGTCGACGACGGTGAGGATCTCCGAATCGGCCCCGTCGAGGAGGTCGAGCGCGGGGTCGAGGTCGTTGAGCGTCCCGGTGGGCGTCTCGCAGTGAACCATCGTCGCGAGGTCGAAGGCGGTGTCGCCGTCCGCGAGGACCGATTCGAGGTCGGCGAGCGGGAGCGGGTCGTCGTAGTCGGCGGACAGCAGGGTGACCGTTCCGCCGTACTGCTCGACGAAGTCGGCGAAGCCGTCGCCGTAGATCCCGTTCGAGAGACACAGCACCTCGGTGCCCGGTTCGACGAGTGAGGCGACCGCGGCCTCCAGCCCCAAGATCCCCTCGCCGCCGGGGACGACGATGTCACGGGCGGCGCCGGCCTTGGCTCCTGCCCCGCTCGCGCTTGTCGCCTCGTCGACGTCGTACACCGTCGCAAGCCGGGCTGTGACCCGGTCGTAGATCTCCCTGAACGCGGGGTCGACATCGGGGTTGATCAGTTCGCGGCTCATCGCCTCGCGGACGGAGTCGGGGACCGCGGTCGGTCCCGGCGTCATGAGCATACGCGTGTACTCGCGCCCGTCGGGATAAGCGCCCCGTCCGGCGGCGCCCCGACGTCTGCGAACCCACGCGTACACATATATGCCCCGGGCGCGGATTTCGAGATATGACACGCAGCCGTCATCGACGCGGGGGGGCCATCCGGCCCGCGACGAAGCGCGAACTCGCCGACGCCCCGGAGGCGTAGATGCCCCGACGAGCCCTCCTCGGAGTCGTCGTCGCCGCGGTCTTCGCGCTCGCGCTCGCGGGCGCGCTCACCGCCCCCGGCGGCGCGCAGACGGACGCGTCGTTCGTCCGCGGTGAGCCCGAGTTGGACGCGTACCTCCCCGAGTCGACGGTGTCGCCGGGGACCGCGACGGAGCTCACCCTCCAGATCGCGAACGACGGCGAGGTCGACGCCGGCTCCGACGCCCGGCGAGACGCGGTGACGACCGCCCGGAGCGTCGTGGTCGAGGTCCGAAGCGGCGACGCCCCGCTGACCGTCGAGACCGAGCGTATCGCGGTCGGCTCGATCCCCGACGGCGGCGTTCGCGAGGTCCCGATCTCGGTCCGGGTGCCCGCGGACGCGACCCCGGACGAGTACGCGCTGGACGTGCGGATCCGGTACTCGCACACCTTCCTGTCGGCCCCGCAGAGCGGCGTCGTCCAGGACCGATCGCGCACGGTGACCGAGCGGGTCCCGGTGACCGTCGACGACGCCCCGCGATTCGCGCTCCGAACCGTCGACGCCGACGTGCAGGTCGGCGACTCCGGCACGGTCGAGACCGACGTGACCAACGTCGGCGGCGAGTCCGCCCGTGACATCTCCGTGGCGCTCACCGCCGAGGGGCCAGACCTCACACTCGGCGAGACGGACCGGAACGCGGCCCGGATCGACCGGCTCGACCCCGGCGAGAACGCGACGGTCGCGTTCCCGGCGCGGATCCGGTCGGACGCCCCGGCGCAGCCGTTCGGTCTCACCGCCGCCGTGCGCTACACCGACCCCGACGGAATCAGGGGGTCTCACGGGGGGATCCCCGTCGGCTTCCGCCCGGCGGCCGAGCAGTCGTTCTCGATCGCGGTCGACGAGTCGACGGTCCGCGTCGGCGAGACCGGCACCGTCCGCGGGACGATCCGAAACGACGGGCCGAGAGACGTGTCCGGGGTGGTGCTCGCGGCCGAGGAGTCCGGCTTCGTCCCGCGCACCCCACGGTACGCCGTCGGCGACCTCGCGGCCGGCGAGACCGCGACGTTCGCGTTCCGCGGGGAGGTCCCCGAGGGGGCCGACGCGGTGCCCCAGCAGCTGGCCGTCGCGACGAGCTACCGGACCGCCGCCGGCACCGAGCGCGTGACCGAGGGGACGGTCCGCGTGGACGTCGCCGAGCGTCGCGACGCGGTGCGGGTGTCCGCCGTCGATCCGCAGTTCTCCGCCGGCGACGACGGGACGCTGCGGCTGAACGTGACGAACCAGCGCGACGTCGAGATTCGGGACGTGACGCTCGGACTCTCTGTCGACGCGCCGCTCGAAAGCGAGTTCCGAACGACGGTTATCCCCTCGCTTTCGCCCGGCGAGACGGGGCGCGTCGCGTTCGACCTCTCGGTCGACGGCGACGCGCCGGCGAGCCGGTACCCGGCGACCGTCGAGAGCCGGTACACCGACCCGGACGGCAACCGGATCACCGGCAACGCGGCGACGGTCGCGGTCGCCGTCGTCGACTCGCCCGGCGGCGAGTTCCCGGCCGAGGTCGTCGTGCTCGCGGTGCTTCTGGTCGTCGTCGCCGCCGGCGCGTGGTGGTACTATGTCCGATGAGGCCGCCGCGCCGGAGGGGCATCCCGCGACCGCCCCCAACCACCCTCCGCTCGTCGTCGAGGGGCTGACGAAGGACTACGGGAGCGTCCTCGCCAACGACGACGTCTCGTTCACCGTACACCGCGGCGAGATATTCGGGTTCCTCGGTCCCAACGGCGCCGGGAAGTCGACGACGATCCGGCTGCTGTTGGGACTGTTGAAGCCGACCGCGGGGACCGCGCGGGTGCTCGGCGCCGACGTCCGCGACGAGGCGGCGCTGACCGCGGTGAAAGGCCGGGTCGGCTACCTCCCGGCGCACCTCGGGTTCGACGAGGAGGCGACCGGCGAGGCAGTCCTCGACTACCACGGCGCGATCAAAGGCGAGGGGCGCCGCGAGGAGCTATTGGAGATCTTCACGCCACCGGTCGAGCGGCCGATCCGTGAGTACTCGACCGGGAACAAGCGGATGCTCGGGCTCGTGCAGGCGTTCATGCACGATCCGGAACTGGTCGTCATGGACGAGCCCACATCCGGGCTCGACCCCCTCAAACAGGAGGGGTTCAACGAGTTCATCCGACGCGAGCGCGACCGGGGAACGACGATATTCTTTTCCTCGCACGTGCTGAGCGAGGTGCGCCGCGTCTGCGACCGCGTCGGCATCCTCCGAGGCGGTTCGCTCGTCGAACTGGAGGGCGTCGAGGCACTGCTCCACCGCAGCGGCAAGCACGTGCGCGTTCACGCCGACGACGCGGCAATCGCGGCGCTCACCGCGCTCGATGGCGTCGTCGACGCGGAGCCCTTCTCCGAGGGCGCCCAGTTCATCTACGCCGGCGACCCCAACGCGCTGTTGGACGAACTCGCGAGACACGACGTCCGCGACGTCGAGATCGGCGAGCCGCCGATCGAGGACGTGTTCGTCCACTACTACGGAAGCGAAGAATCGGGACGGGCAGGTCCTGAGACCGCGGTCGATACGGGTGACGACGGTGCTTGAGACGGCGCGGTACGAGGGCCGCCGCCGGCTCCGCGGCGCCGCGATCCTCACCGCGGGAGTGAGTTCGTACTCGGGGTTCATCGTCTGGTACTTCAGCGTCCTGGAGGGCGTCGACTACGAGGACGTCTTCGAGGAGCTTCCGCCCGCGATGGTGGAGGCGTTCGGCATCGAGAGCCTCTCGACGGTCGAGGGGTTCCTCGGCGCGCAGGTGTTCAACTTCGTGTGGCTGCTCGGGCTCGGACTGTACTTCGCGTACATCGGCGGCGGCGCCGTCGCGAGCGACGTCGAGAGCGAGCGGATGGACCTGCTGTTGTCGTTTCCGGTCTCGCGCGCCCGGCTGCTCGCCGAGAAGTTCGCCGCGCTTCTCGTGCCGATGGTCGCCGTCAACGCCGTCGGCGGGCCGATAATCTACCTGTTCGTCCTCGCGATCGGCGAGTCGGTGTCGGTCGCGAACCTGTTTTTTGCCCACCTGCTGTCGATCCCGTACCTGCTCGTCTGTGCGGGGATCGGCTTCGCCTTCTCCGTCGCCGTCGACCGAGCGTCGATCGCCGAGCGGGCCGCCGTCGGGACCGTGTTTGTGCTGTACCTCGTCGAGTCGGTCGTCGGCGGCGCCGACGCCTACGACTGGATCCAGTACCTGAGCCCGACGCAGTACTACGAACCGACGCCGATCCTGATCGAGGGGACCTACGAACTCATCGACACCGCCATCCTGCTCGTCGCGTTCGCCGGGCTCTTCGTCCTCTCGCAGGCGCTGTTCGAACGGCGAGACATCTGAGCCGCCCGCTCGCCCGCGGGTCCCGAAATCGGCGTGACTACTCGAACCGGCGCGTTTTCGTCGAAACACGGCAGATAGACCCGTAACGCGGTCGAATCCGCGATCCGAGGGCTCGGCGCCGGGCGACACGTTCATATATTTCTGTCGCTTGTGTTCCG
>JBNJEE010000056.1:0-14769 GCA_051745525.1 Methanobacteriota archaeon
CCGCGAAGGTCGCCGCGCTCCAGTCGGTCCACCGCACCCGTCGGTTCCTCTCTTGGTTCGCCTGAGACACCGAGAGCGGGCCGTCGGCGAGCGGGGAGAACGGGGTTTTTGCCCGCGGCCGCGTATGGAACCGTATGAGCCACGACAGACGCGAGTCCGGGTTCAAGCGGCGGACCCGGGTCGCGGACGCGAGGGCGACGCTGCTCGACGCCGTCATCCCGCACGAGCGGACGGAGTCGGTCTCGGTCGAGGCGGCCGACGGCCGCGTCGTCGCCGAACCGATCGACGCGCCCGCGCCGGTGCCGGGGTACGACCGCGCCGCGATGGACGGCTACGCGGTCCGCGCGAGCGACACCTTCGGCGCCGGCGACCGCTCGCCCGCGGTCCTCGCGGCCAAGTCCGCCGAGGCCGACGCGGTCGCGCCCGGCGAGGCCGCGCGCGTCCACACCGGCAGTGCGGTGCCCGAGGGGGCGGACGCGGTCGTGATGATCGAACAGGTCAGCGCGGTCGGCGACGAGGTAGAAGTGTTCGACGCGGTCGCGACCGGCGAGAACGTCGGCGAGGCGGGCGAGGACGTCGCCGACGGCCAGCGGCTATACGAGCCGGGACACGTCCTCCGGCCCTCCGACCTCGGGCTCTTGCGGTCGGTCGGTCTCGACGGCGTCACGGTCCGCAAGCCGCCCGAAGTCGCGGTGATCCCGACCGGCGAGGAGCTAGTCGAGTCCGATCCGGGCCCCGGCGAGGTGATCGAGACCAACGGGCTCACGGTCTCCCGGCTCGTCGAGCGGTGGGGCGGCGAGGCGCGCTACCGCGACGTCGTCACCGACGACCCCGACGCGCTTCGCGAGGCGGTCGCGGCCGACCTCGACGCCGACGTGGTCGTCACCACCGGCGGCTCCTCCGTCGGCGAGCGAGACCTGATCCCCGAGGTCGTCGGCGGTCTCGGCGAGGTGCTCGTCCACGGCGTCGCCCTGAAGCCCGGCCACCCGGTGTGTCTCGGCGCGGCTGAGGGGACGCCGATCGTCTCGCTCCCGGGATATCCGGTCGCGTGTATCGTCAACGCGGCGCAGTTCCTCCGGCCCGCGCTGAAGCGCGCAGGCGGGACCGACGCCGACGCGTTCCCGACGCGGCGCGCGACGCTCGAACGGAAGGTGGCGAGCGAGCCCGGCGTGCGGACGTTCGCGCGGGTGGAGCTCGGTCCCCCCGACGAAGACGACGAGAGCGACGGCGCGCTCCCGACCGCGACGCCGACCCGCGCGAGCGGCTCCGGCATCCTCTCCAGCGTCGCGCTCGCGGACGGCTGGGTCGTCGTGCCCGAACCCCGGGAGGGACTCGACGCCGGCGAGCCGGTCGACGTGGAGATCTGGGAGGTGACGCCGTGAGCGACCGAAAGGAGTTCCGCGACCTCGCGACCCCCGAGGCCGCCCGGGAGGCCGTCGCCTCCCTCGACCTCTCGCCCGCGCCGGAGACGATTCCGCTGCGCGAGGCCCGCGGGCGCGTCCTCGCCGAGCGCGTCGACGCCGCCATCGACGTCCCGGGCTTCGACCGCGCCTCGATGGACGGCTACGCGGTGCGGGCGCGCGACACCTTCGGCGCCGACGAGACCGACCCCGCCGAACTCGACCTGGTCGGCGCGGTCCACGCGGGCGCGGCGCCCGACGTCGCGGTCGATCCCGGCACCTGCGCGGAGATATCGACGGGCGCGGTGATGCCCGACGGCGCGGACGCGGTCGTGATGGTCGAGCGGACGGACGAGGTCGGCGCGGGCGACGACGCCGACGGTGACCGCGCCTCGCGGATCGCGGTTCGCACTTCGGTCGCACCCGGCGACCACGTGATGACCGCGGGGACCGACATCGCGGCCGGCGCCCGCGCGCTCGGGCCCGGAACCCGGCTGACGCCCCGCGAGATCGGGCTGCTGTCGGCGCTCGGCGTCGACGAGGTCCCGGTCAGGGGCCGCCCGCGCGTCGGCATCGTCTCGACGGGCGACGAGCTCGTCCGGCCGGGCGAGGCGCTCGACCCCGAGCGCGGCGAGATATACGACGTGAACTCGACGACGATCGCCGCCGGCGTCGAGGAGGCGGGCGGCGAGCCGGTGCTGTACCCGCACGCCGGCGACGACTACGCGGAGATGGAGCGACTACTCCGCCAGGCGGCCGACGAGTGCGACCTCGTCCTCTCTTCGGGGTCGACATCGGCGAGCGCGGTCGACGTCATCTACCGCGTGATCGAGGCGCGGGGCGAGCTGCTCCTCCACGGCGTCGCCGTCAAGCCCGGCAAGCCGATGCTCGTGGGGCGGCTCGACCGCGGCGGGAGCGAGGCGACGGATGAGAGCGACCGCACCGGCAAGTCGGCGTACATCGGCCTCCCCGGCTACCCGGTGTCCGCGCTCACCATCTTCCGGACCTTCGTCGCCCCCGCGATCCGCGAGGCCGCCGGCCAACCCGAGCCCGCGACGGCGACCGTCGAGGGCCGCATGGGTGTCGGCGAGCGCTACGGAGAGGGTCGCCTACGCCTGATGCCGGTCGGCCTGCTCGACCTCGACGAGGCCGCGACGGAGGGGGGAGACGACCGCCCGCTCGTCTACCCGGTCGACAAGGGGTCGGGCGCGACGACGAGCCTCGTCGAGGCGGACGGCGTCGTCGCGGTCGACCCGGACACGGAGTACCTCGACGTCGGGGAGACGGTCTCGGTCGACCTGTTCTCGCCCGACGTGCGTCCGCCCACCCTCCTCGGCGTCGGCGAGGACGACCTCGCGCTCAACCGCCTGCTCGACCGGCTCGAAAATCCGAGATACCTCGCCGTGGGCTCGCGCGAGGGGCTCCGCCGCCTCCGCGACGGCGTCCCCGACGTGGCGGTAACCGCCGGCCCGACCGACCGCGACGTCGACGCCGAGACGCTCGGCGGCTGGAGCCGCGAGTGGGGCCTCGCCATCCCCGACGGGAACCCCGAGGGCGTGACGGGGCTCGCGGACCTCGTCGACCGCGACCTCCGCTTCCGAAACCGACCGACCGTCTCGGGGCTCCGGCGCAGCCTCGACGCGGCGCTCGACGACCTCGCGGACGAGCGCGACGCCGGCCGCCGAGCGCTCGCCGAGCGGATCGACGGCTACGAGCGCGCCGAGAAGGCGTTCGAGAGCCCGGTCCGCGCGGTCGCCGCCGGCGACGCGGACGCCGGCCTCGGACTCCGCGAGACCGCGGAACGGCTCGGCTGCGACTTCGTTCCGCTCGGCGAGCAGTCGGTCGTCGTCCGCGCCGCTCCGGAGCGCGTCGACCGCGAGCCGGTCGCGGCGCTGGCGGCGGAGCTCGGCGGTCCGGGCGCCGACGGCGACGCTGACGCCGCCGCCGGGGCTGTGAGCGCCGACGGCTCGGTCGCGGCCGAGGGTCACCCCGGTCTCGACGCGATCCTCGCCGACCTCCCGGGCTACTCGCGGAACAGCCGGAACGAGCCCTGACCGACGACGACCTCGGTGCGGTCCCCGTCGCTCTCGCCGCTTCCCTCGACTTCTCGCCTCGCGTCACCGGCGGTGACGGTCATCTCGCTGACGCCGATCGAGCCGCCGGCCCGCACCACCTCGGCCTCCGCGCGGAGGTCGCCGTCCGCGGGCCGGAGGTAGTTCGCGTTGAGGTTCACCGTCGCGACGTCGCCGTCGAGCGGGTCCTCGAACGTCGTGCGCTGCGCGACGCCGCCCGCGGTGTCGATCAGCGTCGCCGCGACGCCGCCGTGGATCGTCCGCCCGCCGGCGTTCGTGAGCTTCTCGTCGAAGGGGATCGAGAGCACGACACGACCGCGCTCGATGACCTCGACCGACGTGTTCAGCCACGAGAGATAGCCGTGGTCGTCTTCGAGCTTCCGCCTGACGAAGTCAGTCGCCGCGTCCGGGAGCGGGTCCATCGCCGCGATGTCCGTACGGTCCATGTCCGGGACTCTTTCCGGGACGGCTTGTACCCCCCGGAAACGCGTGACAACCGGCGATCGATTGACGACGGCGCTCAGCCGACGCCGAGCCGGATCGGGTCGTCGCTCGGGGCAACCTCGACCGTCACCGGCTCACCGATCGCGAACTGGCGGTCCGGGCAGACCACTTTGACGCCGAAGCGGTCGCCGCGCGCCGCGAACAGCGATAGCCCGGTCACGCGCTCGCCGTTCGCGAGGACGTCGACGGGCGCCCACTCGACGGGGGGCCCCCCGGCGTCCGTTTCGGCGGCTCGGACCGTCCCGATCTCGGTCCCGAACAGCGACAGCGTCGTTCCGTTCGCCACCGGCGCCGGGTCGTTCGCCTCGAACGTCCCCCCGCCCGCGTAGTGCGTTAGCCCGCCGTCGAGGGGGACCCCCTCGTCGCTCGCGAGCGCCGCGAACGGCGGGGCGGAGTCGGCGGCGCGCCGCGGCCCGTCGAGGACGGCGTGGGTCGGCCCGCGCTCGACGACTCTTCCCGTCCCGTCCCACGCAACCGGCTCGACGGGGTGATCCGCGGCGACCGCGAGCGACCCGCTGGCTCTGAGGGGGTCCGCGTCCGGCGGGCGGAAACCGAGGTGGACGTGGTCGTCGACCCACTGCCCGAAGAAGCCGGAGCGGGTCGTCGGGCCGAGCGCGTCGCCCACGGCGACCCGGTCGCCGGGAGTTACCTCGGGGATCACGTGGAGCACCCGCGCGACGGTTCCGGGCCGGGCGTCGGCGCGGGCGCACCACTTGTCGGCGAGGTCGATTACGATCAAGTGGTCCTCGTCGGCCGCGTACGAGCGGTCCGGACAGCCGACGGTCCGGACCTCGCGGACGACCCCGGCGACCGGGGAGCGCCCGACGCCGTCGCCCGGGTAGAGGTCCACCGCGTGCCCGCGGTCGTGGGCTGGGTACGGGGAGTTGAAGCGCGAGAACTTCTCGTACCGCTCGAGGACGGCGGCCGGGAGCGCGACGGTCCCCGCCTGCGGGTCGTGGTCGGCGTCGCCGTCGCCAGCGCCGTCGGCCGGCGCTCCCGTCACGAGTCCGCCGCCTCCATCCCCTCGATCACGAATCGCGCGCCGCCGGCGTCGGACTCGGCGACCGAGAGCGTCCACCCGTGAGCCTCGGCGATGTCGCCGACGATGGCCAGCCCGAGCCCGGTACCGCCGCCGAGCGACACCCCGCGCTCGGTGACGCGCTCGCGCTCCTCGGGCGGGATCCCGGGGCCGTCGTCGCCCACCGCGAGCGCGACCGCGTCGCCGTCCGTCGCGACGGTGACGGTGACGGCGACGTCCTCGCCCGCGTGGTCTATCGCGTTGCGGAACAGGTTCGAGGTCAGCTGTTCGAGGCGGTCGCGGTCGGCCAAGACGGTCGCGTCGCCCTCGACGGTCAGCGTCGCGTCCGCAGTCTCGAGCCGCGACCAGACGCGTCTGGCCGTCGCGTCCAGCGAGACGCGGTCGAGGTCGTCGACCGTCTCGCCCGCCGTCGCCAGCGCGAGCAGCCCCTCGATCATGTCGTCCATGCGCTCGTGTGCGTTCGCGGCCCGCTCTAAGGCGCCGTCCGAGTCGTCGCCGCGCTGGCGGGCCAGTTCGACGGCCGCCGACGCGGCGGCGAGGGGGTTCCGAAGGTCGTGCGAGACGACGCCAGCGAACTCCGCCAGTCGGTCGTTCTGCCGTTCGAGCTCGGCCTCTCGGCGTTCGAGCTCGCGCTGTCGCTGCTCCCGCGCGGTCACGTCCCGGAGCAGGAACACGTGGCCGCGGTCCGTCCCGCGCGGGTCGGTGATCGGGTTCTCCTGGATGTCGAACTGACGCTCGCCGATTGTTATCGGGTGTTCGGCGCCGACCTCCAGGCGTGGGAACGCCTCCGACAGCGACGAGCCGACCGCTTCCGGCGGGAGGATCGCCTCGGCTGCCGGGTTGAGGTCGCGGATCCGCCCGTCGGAACCGGAGACGATGACGGGGTCTTGCATCACCTCGACGGCGGTGTCGCGGGCGACGACCGCGGCGTCGAGGGTGCCGAGCCAGAAGACGGTGCCGTAGAGGAACACGCCGTGGATCACGAACGCGGTCGGCAGCCACGAGAGGTGCGCGTAGCTCCCGAGGTCGATGAACGTCGCGACGCCCGCCAGGAACGGGAATAGCGTGCCGAGCAGCACGACGAACGTCTGGAGCCGGTAGCGGTTTCCGGTCCGCTCGTAGAGGTCGACGACGAGGAGCGCGCCAGCGACGCCCAGCCCGTACGCGAGGAGGACGAACGTGCCCCCGACGGGACCCAGGTCGTACCCGAGCAGCGTGAACGGGCCGTCGACGACGGGGACCACCGAGCGTCGGGCCAGCCCGTGGGTGCCGCTCGACCACGCGAGGAGGACCCAGACGAAGGCGGGCGCCGCGAGCGCGACGATCCGGTTCTCCGTCCGCCAGCGGTCGTTCCCGGTGAACGCGAAGGCGAAGAGGACCCAGAGGACGGGCAGCGCGCCCAAAAGCGGCGTCGCGAGGTTGAGCGCGACTGTCATCGCGACCTCGCCGGGCGCGGCGACGCGGAGCGCGTACAGGAGCGAGACGCCGCCGCCACAGAGCAGGTAGAGCGCGACCTCGAGCCCGCTCGGCTCGTTGCGCTCTCGCCACGCGACCCGGCCGAGCCAGAGCCCGATGACCCCCGCCAGCAGGCAGGCGGTCAGGTACGCTCGGACCGGCAGCGCGCCCAGATCGCTCATCGATACGTGTACCACTTTCAGGGTCGACAAAACTGTTGTGTCACGCCCCGGCCGTCGGGCGTCCTCGTCTCCGCGCGCTGCGAGCGTCAGCGGCGAATCGCCACGCTCGGCGCAAAGCGCTTGTGCGCCCCGGGCGTCGGTCTCGGTATGCGCGTGTTCAGGGGGGAGTTCGCGACGCCGGCCGCGGACCGTGAGCCGACCGTCGACCTCCTCGTGTCGGCCGCGGCGGGCGTCCCCGCCGTGCGCGTCACCGCGCCGCCTCGACAGGTCGCGTTCGGCCGGCGCGACGCCCGTGAGCCCGGATTCGAGCGGGCGAAGCGCGCTGCGCGCGACGCCGGTTTCCCGCCCGTCGAGCGCGACGTCGGCGGGCGTGCGGTCGCGTACACCGGGTCGACGCTCTCGTTCGGCGTCGCCCTGCCGACCGGCGACGGGCGCGGGTCGATCGACTCCCGGTACGAGACCGCGACAGCGACGCTCCGCGACGCGCTCCGCGACCTCGGTGCCGACGTGGTTCCGGGAGAGCCGCCCGCCGCGTTCTGCGCGGGCGACCACTCGCTTCAGGTGTCCGACGGCGGCGACGCGCTGGGCGGTGGCAAGATAGCCGGCCTCGCTCAGCGCGTCCGCGCCGACGCGGCCCTCGTCGCGGGCGTCCTCGTCGTCTCGGCGGCGGACCCCGGTCCGATAGCGCGGGTCACAGGGCGCGTCTACGACGCGCTCGACGTGCCGTTCGACCCCGACTCGGTCGGCAGCGTTGCCGACGCGGGCGGCCCCGGTGATCCGGACGCCGTCGCCCGCGCGGTCGAGGCCGCGTTCGTCGAGGGCCCGTGGGGCGACGGCGAGCGCGAAGTCGTGCCCGTCGACGGGGCAGACGGCTGAGCGCGGCGCGGCGCGCGGTTCCGACGTTTCGACGTGCTTTTTATGCGCGGGGGACTGGGTTCGCGCATGGCCGAATTCAAAGTCGTCGTCGCCGACCCCGAGACCGGCGAGACGTTCCAGCGAGAGGTCGACGGACAGGACGCCAACCGATTCCTCGGTCGCGAACTCGGCGACGAGATCGGCGGCGACGCCGTCGGGCTCCCCGAGCACACTATCGAACTCACCGGCGGCTCCGACGAGACCGGGCGCCCGATGCGCGAGGACGTCTCCGGCACGCGCCTGAAGGAGCTCCTCTTGGAGGGCGGCGTCGGCTTCGAGCCGTCCCGCGAGGGCGAGCGCAAGCGGATCACCGTCCGCGGCCGCGAGATCGACGACGACGTCGCGCAGATCAACGCCAGCGTCGTCGACGGCGAGGGGGACGTGGCGGCCGCGTTCGGCGAGGGCGACGCCGACGACGCAGACGAGTAACGGCGCCCCGATGCCTCGCGTTCCCTCCGACGGCGAGGACGTTTCCTCGATTCGAGTCTCGCTCGCCCGGAGCGGCGGCACTCGCCGCCCCTGCGTCAGGCTCCCCGACGACGACGCCCTCGACGGCCGCGTCGAGTCCGGAAGCTGCGACGCGCTCGACGTGAGTCAGGGGGACCTGATCCGCGTCGCGTTCGACGGCGAGGAGTACCACGCGCGGGTCGCGAGCGACTCGCGGGGACGACTGTTCCGCGGCGCGTTCGACAACCGGCGGCTCGCGCGCGAGGGCGGTGAGGGAACGAACCGGCTGGTCGAGTGGCTCGACGCGAACGGTCGGGAGCCGGGCGACAGCGTCGTTCTCGACGTCGTGGTGCCCGGCGAGCTGTACGGGCTGCGGATCCCCGGCGAGCGGACCGTGTACGACGCGAACCGCGGGCCGCGGTCGTCGCTCGCGGACATCGCGCAAGACGTGGACGAGTAGCCCCGCGGAGTCAGGCCAGAAGCCCCGCGGCGTCAGGCCGAACCGCTTATTCTCGCTCGGTCCCGAGATCGCTTCATGCAAGAGGTCGACGCGGATCTGACGGCGCTCGACCGCGCGATCATCAACGCGTTCCAGGGCGGGTTCCCCGTGACGGAGCGCCCCTTCGACGCGGCGGCGGCCGCGCTCCGCGAGCGCGGCGTCGACGTGACGGGGCCGGAGCTGTGCGAGCGCGTCCGCGAGCTCGACGAGGAGGGAATCCTCTCGCGGTTCGGCGCGCTCGTCAACGCCGAGGAGATCGGCGGAGCGGCCTCGCTCGTCGCAATGCACGCGCCGGAGGACCGCTACGAGGCGATCGCCGAGACCGTCAACGAGTTCACCGCGGTCGCGCACAACTACGAGCGGGAACACCCTCACCTCAACATGTGGTTCGTGGTGAGCGTCGCGGACCACCCGGACCCCGACAAGGACGGGAGCGACCGCGTCGAGGAGGTCCTCGCGGAGATAGAGGCGGCCACGGGCCAGGAGACGTACAACCTCCCGAAGCTCCGGGAGTTCCACGTCGGCGCGAAGTTCCTCGTCGACGGGCCGGTTCCCGAGGGCGATGTCGACCTGTCCGAGTTGGGGCCCGCCGTGGAACCGAGCGACCGCGGGACGCTCACGCCCGACGAGCGCGACCTCGTCGTCGAAATCCAGGGCGGGCTGCCGGTGACCGAGACGCCGTACGCCGACGTGGCGGCCGCGCTCGGCGCCGACGTCGACTGGGTGATCGAGACGATAATGCGGTTCGAGCGGGAGGGGAAGGTGCGCCGCGTCGGCGTCATCCCCAACCACTACGCGCTCGGCTACACGGAGAACGGGATGACGGTCTGGGACGTCCCCGAGGACGTCTTAGACGAGGTCGGCCCCGCCGTCGCCGACCTCGACTTCGTCACGCACTGCTACGAGCGACCGCGCCACGCGGGCGTCTGGGAGTACAACTTCTTCGCGATGACGCACGGTCGAACCGAGGCCGAAAGCGAGCGTCGGATCGCGGAGGTCAGGGACCTGATGGACGAGTACTGGGACGTCGCCGCCGACGACTGGGACACCCTGTTCTCGACGCGCATCCTGAAGAAGACCGGCATCCGCATCGCGGACCGGGCGGACAGCAACACGGCGTGACCCGCCGATCCCCGACGCTCGGAGGTGCGCCGTGACGCCGCTGTACCACGACCTCTCGGGCGAGACGGTCGTCGTCTTCGGCGGCGGCGCCGTCGGCTCGCGGAAGGCGCGCGGGTTCGACGAGGCCGTGCGCGTCGTTGTCGTCAGCCCCGAGTTCGACGAGCGGCTGCGCCCGGGCGACGACGGCGAGCCCGGGTCCGATGAACCGATCGAACTGGTCCGCGCCGCGCCGGACGCCGACGCCGTCGCCGACTGGATCGACCGGCTCGGCCCGGCGCTCGCGGTCGCCGCGACCGACGACGCCGCGGTCAACGCCGCCGTGGAGGCGGCTGCGCTCGACCGTGGGATCTTAGTGAACCGCACGGACGTCTCTGGCGGCCGCGACCCCGGGAGCGTCGTGGTGCCGGCGACGATCGAGGACGACCCGGTGACCGTGGCGCTCTCGACGGGGGGGACGAGCCCCGCGCTCGCGAAGGCGTTACGCGAGCGGATCGAGGCCGAGATCGAAGGCGCCGGCGAGATGGCGGCGCTCTCTGGGGAGCTCCGCGAGGAGCTAAAATCCGCCGGCGTCGCGCCAGAGAAACGCCGGGAGGCGGTCCGGCGCGTTGTCAGATCCCGGGGGGTTTGGAAGGGTTTACAAAAGGGGAGATCCAACGGACGGCAAGAGGCCGACACCGTGATCGAGGAGGTACTCGACCGATGAGAGAGACGGGTGCGATCGCCGGCGTGAGCGTCGCCCACGCCGACGCCACCGTCGACGAGATCGAGGCCGCCGGCGGCGACGGCGTCCGCGCGACCGTCTCCGACCTGCTCGCGCGCGAAGGGGTCGAAGAGGCGTTCGCCGTTCAGACCTGTAACCGCTCGGAGGCGTACGTCGTCACTGACCGGACCGTCGACGGCACGACGGCGCTGTCGACGTTCGCGCCGGACGTTCGCGGCGGCGCGGTCCGCCGCCTCGACCACGAAGAGAGCTTGGAACACCTGATGCGCGTCGCCTCCGGGCTGGAATCGCTCGTGCTCGGCGAGGACCAGATCATCGGCCAGCTGCGCGAGGCCTATGAGGAGTCGAAGTCCGCCGGGGGCATCGGCCCCGTCCTCAAAGACGCCGTGACGAAGGCGCTCCACGTCGGCGAGCGCGCGCGGACGGAAACCGAGATCAACGAGGGCGTCGTCTCGCTCGGCTCCGCGGCCGTCCGGCTCGCGGCCAGCGATATCGATCTGACCGACGGGTCGGCCGTCATCGTCGGCGCCGGCGAGATGGGGACGCTCGCGGCCCGCACGCTCGACGACACCGCAGTCTCGGAGATCGTCGTCGCGAACCGCACCGTGCCGCACGCGGAGTTCGTCGTCGAGGAGGTCGACACCCCCGCTGAAGCGGTGTCGCTCGCGGACCTGCCCGCGATCATCCCCGACGCCGACCTCGTCGTCACCGCGACCGGGAGCCCCGACCTCGTCGTCCACCCCTCGTACGTCGACGGCGCGGGCCGGGTCGTCTGTATCGACATCGCGCAGCCCCGCGACGTCGACCCCGCGGCGGGCGCCCGCGAGGGTGTCACCGTCTACGACATCGACGATCTCGAAGACGTCACCCGGCGGACCAGAGAGAGCCGCGCCGAGGAGGCCCGGAAGGTCGAGGAAATCATCGACGAGGAGCTCGACCGCATTCTGGAGGCGTACAAGCGCAAGCGCGCGGACGACGCTATCTCGGCGATGTACGCCGGCGCGGACCGAGTGAAGGCGCGCGAGCTCGACCGCGCGATGTCGAAGCTGGAGGCGCAGGGCGACCTGACCGACGAGCAGCGCGAGACGGTCGCGGACCTGGCGGACGCGCTCGTCGGTCAGCTGCTCGCGGCGCCGACGCGCTCGCTGCGGGACGCCGCCGGCGAAGACGACTGGGAGACGATCCGGACCGCGCTCCGGCTGTTCGACCCCGAGTTCACGTCGCAGGCCGAGGGGCCGGAGAAGGCGGACATCGCGGACGCCGGGGCCGGTGGCCCGGACGCGGTCCCGGACTCCGTCGCCGAGGAACTGGACGATTAAAACTGTCTTTTATATGTGGTTGACGGCGGATCGACGGTGATCGACTTTAGGGCACCAGTCGTTCATTTATAAGTAACCGATTACGGTTCGGTGGCGAACACTGCCAAAGCCCCAGCCGGGAGGCTGTCCCTTTGAGTCCCACCCGACCGCAACCGCACAGCGCCTCACGCCTCCCCAGCCTCGCGGCTCCCTCCGCTCCGCTCCGGTCGCCGCGTCCCTCGCGCGTACTCCTCGCGCCCGATGGGCGCTCGGAGGCACGCGCCACCGCGTCGGTTATTTATAAACCGATGTCTGCGAGGGCGGTGGCTCGAACGCGACTGCGATCCACTCCGACCCCGACGGACCGCCGCGCTTTATTCCCCGCCCGCACCACGGTCCGGTATGAGGCTCTCCGAATACGTCGACCGACTCGACGACCGACTCGACACGGCCGCGTACGCCGACGTCGACGCGAGCGCGAACGGGCTCCAGGTGGGGCCGGACGACGCCGACGTGGAGCGCGTCGCGTTCGCCGTCGACGCCGCGCAGGCGACCGTCGAGGCCGCCGCGGACGCGGGCGCGGACGTCCTCGTCGTTCACCACGGGCTCTCGTGGGGCGGCATCGAGCGCGTGACGGGGCGGACGCACGACCGGATCGCGGCCTTGGTCGAACACGACATCGCCTTATACGTCTCCCATCTCCCGCTCGACGGGCATCAGGAGCTGGGAAACGCGGCGGGCGTCGCCGCGGAGGTCGGACTCTCAGACCGCGACCCATTCGGCGAGATGGGCCCGGTCACGATCGGGACGATCGGCGAAATGTCGTCGCCGCGGTCGGCGGACGCGATCCGCGAGACGCTCGACGGGTTCGAGGGGCACCCGGCGGGCGAGTCGTCGCCCACGCGGGTGTTCGAGTTCGGCCCCGACGAGATCGAGCGCGTCGCGGTCGTCACCGGCTCCGGGGTCGACTGGCTCGACGAGGCGGTCGCGGCCGGCGCCGACGCGCTGATCACCGGCGAGGGGAAACAACAAGTGTATCACGACGCGCGGGAGGCGGGACTCACCGTCTTCCTCGCCGGCCACTACGCCACGGAGACGTTCGGGGTCCGGTCGCTCCAGTCCCTGACCGACGACTGGGGCGTCGAGACGACGTACCTATCGCACCCGACGGGCCTCTGAGAGCGACGGACCGGTCGAGCGCTTCCGGCGCGCTCGCCGCCGAACGCAACCCTTACCGCTCGCGTCCGCGCAGTCGGGGTATGCGCGATCACTTCGAGATCCGGGACCACGACGCCGCCGGGCGGATCGGCCGGCTGACGGTCCCGCGCGCCGACGTCACGGTCGAGACGCCGGCGCTTTTGCCCGTGGTCAACCCCAACGTGCTCACGATCGAACCCGAGCGGCTCGAATCGGAGTTCGGCGCGGAGATGCTGATCACGAACTCCTATATTATCCGCAGTACGGACCGCATCCGCGACCGCGTGCTGGAGGAGGGGCTTCACGACTTCCTCGGCTTCGACGGCGCGATCATGACTGACTCCGGCTCCTTCCAGCTGGCCGAATACGGCGACATCGACGTGACGACCGAAGAGATAATCGAGTTCCAGCGGCAGATTGGCAGCGACGTGGCCACCCCCGTCGACGTGCCCACGCCCCCCGACGCCGACCGCGAGCGTGCGGAGCGGGAGCTGGCGACAACGAAGCAGGCGCTCGCGGACGCCGAGGACGCCGACACCGGCGAGATGCTCGTCAACGCGCCGGTCCAGGGGTCGACGTACGCGGACCTCCGCGAGGAGGCGGGGCGGCACGCGGCGGCAACCGACCTCGACGTCTTCCCGGTCGGCGCGATGGTTCCTCTCCTGAACTCGTACCGCTACGCCGAAGTGGTAGAGGCGGTGCGCGCGGCGAAGCGCGGGCTCGGCCCGAGCGCGCCGGTCCACCTCTTCGGCGCCGGCCACCCGATGATGTTCGCGCTCGCGGTGGCGGCCGGCTGCGACCTGTTTGACTCGGCGGCCTACGCGCTGATGGCGCGCGACGGCCGCTACCTGACCGTCTCGGGGACGGAACACCTCGAAGACCTCGACTACTTCCCCTGCTCGTGTCCGGTGTGCGCGGACCACACGCCCGCCGACCTCCGCGGCTTCGACGACGGCGAGACCGAGCGGCTCCTCGCCGAGCACAACCTCCACGTCACCTTCGAGGAGCTGCGCCGCGTGAAGGAGGCGATCCGCTCCGGAACGCTCCTCGAACTGGTCGACCGCCGCGCTCGCGGCCACCCGGCGATGCTCGACGGCTACCGCGCGCTGCTCGACCACGCCGGCGAGCTGGAGCGCACCGACCCCGGCTCGAAGGACGCGTTCTTTTACACCTCCCACGAGGCGGCCCGCCGCCCGGAAGTACAGCGCCACCGCGACCGGCTCGCCCGGCTGGCCGCGCCCGAAAAGCTCCTCCTCACCGAGTCGAAAGCACCCTCGAACCACGAGTACGACGACGTGTGGCGCGTGAAGCCGCCGTTCGGGCCGTACCCGCCAGCGCTCTCTGAGACGTACCCGCTCACCGCCGAGGTTCCGGAGCGGACCGACGACGCGGCACAGGTCGCGGCAGCGGAGGGAGTCGTCGCGCTCGCGGTGGCGAACCCCGGGACGGCGCTCACGCTCGGCCACGACGCGTGGTGCGACCGCGCGCTGGACCGACTGCCCGACCGCGTCGAGACGGAGAACCTGCGGACGCTCGGCTGACGGGCGGAGCGCTCGTCGGTGTGGCGTCGCGTCAGCGGTCCGCGAAAAGCCCAGCCGTGACCGCGTCGACCGTCCGTCCCGGGCCGCGACCGCCTCAGTCTCGGCGGTGCCCGAGCGGCTTCTTCTGATCGACCTCGACCTCGACGTGGATCGAGTCGGGGAAGTCGCGGCCGACGACGTCGCGCGCGATGTCGTCGGCGCCGTGGATCTCCATCGAGCGCCGGTACACGTCGTAGCGCCACGGCGAGAACTCGTCGCCCGGCGAGAGGTTCTTGTACAGCGGGACGGTGACGTTCTCCGAGGGGCTCGCGTGCGGGCCCTTACACTCGGCGCCTTTCCGTTCGAGCGTCTCCTTGAGTTCCTGGACGGTCTCGACG
>JBNJEE010000057.1:0-14767 GCA_051745525.1 Methanobacteriota archaeon
ATACAGTCCATGAGGAAATACCTGCCATCCGGGAACTTTTCCAAACGCCGCGCTCGCGGAGGCGGCACGCGTGCTCGCGCCCGGCGGCGCGCTGGTCGTCCGTGAGTTCGACCCGGAGCACCCGCTCGGGCGGCTGCTCGTCGCCGGCGAACACGCGATCGGGATGGACTCGCGGTTCCGGGCGCCGGCCGACCTCGCGGCCGCGATGGACGACGCCGGCCTCGACCCGCGGATCGTCGACCGCGGGTTCGGCTACACGGTCGTCGGCGTCCACCGCTGAGTCGTCGGGGTCGCGGGCGGTCCGGTTCTGGCCGCCGAAAAGGGGACGCGCGTCAGTCCTGCGTCCGTCCCTGCGGCTCGGCACCGCGGGTCGGGTCCGGGGACCCCTCGTCGCGGCCGGCGTCCTCGCCGTGGTCGTGATCGTGATCGCCGTGGTCGTGGCCGCCGTGGTCGTGATCGTGATCGCCGTGGTCGTGGCCCCCGTCCTCGCCGTGGTCGTGAGCGTCGTTCGACCCCGTCTCGCCGAGGACCTCGGCGCCCTCTCCGTCGATCATGTCCATGTTCTTGAGATTGTCCCGCTCCTCGAAGTCCTCGACCGCCTCCATCACGTCCGCCTGCGTGATCGTCATCCGGTCCTCGGTGAGCGCGCCGAGGACGGCCTCGCGGAGGACCATCCGAAGGTCTGAGCCGGTGAGGCCGGTGGTCCGGTCGGCGACCTCCTCGGGGTCGAAGTCGGCGATTTTCATCTCTTTTGTCACCACGCGGAGGATGTCCGCGCGCATGTCGCGGTCCGGCTTGGGGAAGTTGACGATTTCGTCGAACCGGCGCCACGCAGCCGCATCGAGCTGATCGGGGTGGTTCGTCGCGCCGATGAGGAGGACCTCGTCACGGACCAGCGACACCTCGTCGATCGACTTTAGGAGGGTGTTGACCGCGCGTTTGAGCGCGGCGTGCTCGTCCGAGCGGCGGGTCTTCGCCACCGAGTCGAACTCGTCGATGAAGAGGATACACGGGGAGAGCCGCTTGGCCACCTCGAAGCTCTTCTCGACGTTTTTCGACGTCTCGCCGAGGTACTGGCTCGTGATCATCGAGAGCTTCACCTCGACGAACGGGAGCCCGAGCTCGTGGGCCAGCGCACGCGACACGGTGGTTTTGCCGGTGCCCGGCGGACCGACGAACAGCAGCTTCCCGATCTCGCGGAGGCCGATCTCCGCGAGGTACTCGCGGTGTTCGATCGCCTTGACGATCTTCTGGATCTCGCCCTCCTGGTCGCCGGTCAACACGAGGTCGGCCAGCGTCGTCTCGATCTCTTCGGGCGCGCGGACGTTGACGAGGTCGAGCATCTCGCCGTCCTCGTCCTCGTCGAAGTACTCCGCGAGGAGCGCGTCGATCCAGACCCGGTCCGCCTGGACCGGGCGCACGTCGTCTCGGGCCTCCTCGCGGGTCACCGGCGCCGTCAGGTCTTCGGCGGCCTCCATGGCGGCGACGATCGTCGGGTTCCCGGCGATCCGGTCGTCGTCCGCGCGGTCGCGGTACCACTCTAACCCCATCGACGGCTGGGTCAGCGAGATCTCGCCGGAGAACTCCGTGCGTTGGGTGAAGAGGAGGTCGGAGACTGCCTCCCACGGCCGCTCGACGCCGGTCGCGGTGCGGGTGGTCTCGTCGGTCGCCTTCAGCGGTCGCTCCACGCCGCCGGGGGCGTCCTCGGCGGCGTCGGCCGACCAGAACACCTGCCGGAAGCGCGGCGGCAGGTCGTTCTCGTCGAGGTCGCGGTCCTGCGTGTAGAAGTGCGTCGTCAACACGAACTCGACGACGTCGAGCGCCGGGTCACTCATCCGCGGCTAGTAGCGCCGGGATGCGGTTAAGAGCGTCGAAGCGCCGGCGGGACGCAGCGGGATCGCCGGCGGGAGGCAGGTGGAACGTCGGGAGAAATTAGCGGGTTCGCCGCCGGCGGTTGAGGACGCCCGGCCGCCGTATCGAATCCTTATTAGCGCTGGTCCGCGACGTACCGGGCATGAGTTCCGAAGACGCGGGCGAGCCGGGCGACCCCGCCGGCACCGGCGCGAGCGACACCGGCGGCGAGAGCGAGACGGACCACGAGAACGCGCTTCAGGACGTCATCGCCGTCGACCCCGAGGACGTCGCGCAGGGGACGGTGAACCGACTCGACGCGCACACCGGGGACGGGATCCGCCACCGGGCGTTCACCTGCCTCGTCTTCGACAAGGACGGTCGGATCCTGTTGGCCCAGCGCGCGCCGAACAAGCGACTGTGGGACGGCCACTGGGACGGCACGGTCGCCTCCCATCCCGTCGAGGGGCAGTCCCAGGAGGACGCCACCGAGCAGCGCCTCGAAGAGGAGCTCGGCATCTCGCCCGACCAGTACGACGACCTCCGCGTGACGGACAAGTTCGAGTACAAGCGCTACTACCCCAACGAGGGCGTCGAGTGGGAGGTGTGTGCGGTATTGAAAGTCACTCTCGACGACACCTCCTTACACCCGGACGACGAGGAGATCGGCGGCATGCTGTGGGCCGACTACGACCACCTCCACGAGAACCCCGCGCTGTACCGGCAGCTCCGGCTCTGCCCGTGGTTCGAGATCGCGATGCGGCGCGACTTCTCCTGATCGGTCGCGGTCGTCCGGCATCCTCCGGTCGGATCACTTCCGCGGCCCTTCTGTCCGAATCGAAGCGGCGACTTGAAGGCGCTCCCGCGCCGCGATCCGGTATGACCGTCGTCGTCCTGCTGGCGAACCCGCCCCGCGAGGGGCTCGTCGGAACCGCGATCGCCGAGTCGACGCCGCTGTCGACCGCCGAGGCGGCCGACCTCTACGAGGCGCAGTTCCGCGACGCCGTCCTCGCGGTCGACCGCTCCGGCGGCGAACTCCTCGTCAACTACCCCGACGACGAGGATCTCCCCGGCGAGTATCTGACCGAGACGAGCCCGGAGGCGGCGTTGCGGACGCTCGTCGCGGACACTCTCGGCGGCACAGAGGATGTGCGCTTCGAGCGGCAGGTCGGCTCCTCGTTCGGCGCGCGCGCGGGCAACACCGTCACGCACCTGCTTCGCGAGGAGGGCGCCGACTCCGTCGCAGTCGTCACCCCGACCGCGCCGCTGCTCTCGCGGACGAACGTGGACTCGGCGGCGATGAAGCTGCGGACGACCGAGGTCGTCCTCGGCCCCTCGTCGAACGGGCGGGCGTACTACGCGGGCTTCACCGAGTCGATCGACTTCGACGGTGCGTTCGAGGCGCCCGCGCTGCCGACGCTCGCGGAGCGCGGCCGCGACGCGGACCGGTCGGTCGACTTCGTCGAGCCGTCGCCCTCGCTGGAGACCGGCGAGGACCTGCTTGACGTGGTGCCGATGCTCCGCGCGCGGTTCGCGGCCGAGCGCGTGGTGCCGGACTACACGGCGGCGTTCGTCCACGAGAAGGGGCTAGACGTGATCGTCGAGGACGGCGAGCAGCGGCTGGTTCGGGACTGAGACCGGCGAACGCGGCCGAGCGGCCCGGAGTTTTATTTTCGATCACTCGTAATACAGTTGTCACGATGGCGCTGTCAGCGACGGACGTGGTCCGACGGGTAGTGTGGGGCCGCGATCGGAGTCGGATACGCGCGACGTGGCGGATCCTGCTCGGGTTCGGCGTGGTCCTCGGCGTCCTGCTCGGCGGCGGGCGCCTGCTTGAACGCGTCGACCTGCCGAGCGTGCTGGTCAACGGACCGGTGGCGTTACTCGTCATCGCCGCCCTCGGAGCGTACGCGCTGGTGGCTTCGCTCGTCCCCGGCGAGCGGCCGCTCAGCGGGTACGGGCTCGAAGTGGACCGTCGCTGGGCGCGTGACTTCCTCGCGGCGGTCACGGCCGGGTGCGTCTTTCAGGGGCTGCTCACCGGCCTGCTGCTCGCGACCGGCTCCGGACGCGTCGTCGAGACCCTCTCTCCCGGCGTCGCGAGCGGCAACGGTGCCCCGGCGGTCGTCGTCGCGGTCGCGGCGACGGCGCTGGCGTTCGCCGCCATCGGGCTCTGGGAGGAACTCCTCTTCCGGGGAGTGTTCATCCTCAACGCGAGCGAGGGGCTCGCAGCGCGCGGGCTGTCCCCACGGCGGGCGGTCTGGGCCGCAGGTGGCGCGAGTGTTCTCGCGTTCGGCCCGGCGCACGCGCTTGTCGCCGCGCAGGGCGCGACCCCGCTTTTCGCCGCCGGGCAGGCGATGGCAGCGGCCGTCTACTTCGCGGCCGCCTACGTTCTCACCGGGAGCCTCGCGTTCCCGGTCGGGCTCCACTTCGCG
The DNA here is from genome assembly GCA_051745525.1 of Methanobacteriota archaeon. Classification (GTDB taxonomy): domain Archaea; phylum Halobacteriota; class Halobacteria; order Halobacteriales; family Haloferacaceae; genus Halorubrum. Next base: position 4,284 of record JBNJEE010000057.1, read on the forward strand.
ACGAATTTCTGGGTCGCGTCGGTCTTCGGACAGGCCGGCAGCGGGTTCCCGGCGCTCGTCCGGCTCGAACGGAGTCTCGGATCGGGGCCGGTGGAGTTGCTCTTGCTCGGCCTCCCGTCGCTTGCGCTGCTCGCTCTGATCGCCGCTTGGGTCCGCGTGACGCGGGGCAGCGTGACGACCGACGAGTCGCTAATGGAGGTGGTCCGGAGCCGACGCCGCTCGGCCGCCGCCGAGTAGGTTGCTCCTTCTCTCGGTGCGCTCGACAAGCGGCTCCCGCCGGATCGCCCGGTGAGAAGCCGAGAGAACGATAGCTTCAAACTCCTCGGGAGCGATCATCCGACAACGTCTCGTCGCGGTGACTTCCGTCGGTTCCAGTTCTGCTCGCCCGGTCGTACCACCGACGGTCGGGCGCTGGACCGGACGACTCCGTCGAGACGACCGAACTGGTGGGATGGCAGAGTGGCCCATTGCGCCTGCCTTGAAAGCAGGTAGCCTCACGGCTTCCTGGGTTCAAATCCCAGTCCCACCGCTTCTCCGCGAACACTAGTGAGCGGAGAGCGGTAGCTGGAATTCGAATCAGAGAGCGACCGGAGGGAGCGACCGTGGTTCGAAATCCTAGTCCCACCGTAGCGCGTCCGGCATATTTTCGCTTCGGACGCGGTCCGTCTGGAGGTAACTTAAATCAGTTACACCCCACGTCCCGTCCGTCGGTCAGGACTGGCGTCCGGGCTCGCGCTCCGCGCACCCGGAACCGCAACCACACCGCTGTTGGCTCGAAACGCCCGGTAACACTCGCGTCCGGTGGTGCGTGGTACCACGTGCCGCATTATCTTTAACAGGATTCCGGCACATGTTCGTGATAGGTGATACAGGTATGAGCTACGAACTCGATCCGCTTCCGTACGATTACGACGCGCTGGAACCGCACATCTCCGAGCAGGTGCTCGAATGGCACCACGACACCCACCATCAGGGGTACGTCAACGGCTGGAACGCCGCCGAAGAGACGCTCGAAGAGAACCGTGAGTCGCACGACTTCTCTTCGTCCGGCGGGGCCATCCGCAACGTGACCCACAACTCCTCCGGGCACATCCTCCACGACCTGTTCTGGCAGAACATGTCGCCGGAGGGCGGCGACGAGCCCGAGGGTGAGCTGGCCGACCGCATCGAGGAGGACTTCGGCTCGTACGAGGCCTGGAAGGGCGAGTTCGAGGCGGCGGCCTCCGCGGCCAGCGGCTGGGCGCTTCTGGTGTACGACACGTTCTCGAACCAGCTTCGCAACGTCGTGGTCGACAAGCACGACCAGGGCGCGGTCTGGGGCGGTCACCCGGTCCTGGCGCTCGACGTCTGGGAGCACTCCTACTACCACGACTACGGCCCGGCTCGCGGCGAGTTCGTCGACAACTTCTTCGAGGTCGTCGACTGGGAGGAGCCGTCTGCCCGCTACGAGCAGGCCGTCGAGCTGTTCGAGTAAGCGCGTCCTCTGGGCGCGTTACGCGCGTCGAGATCCGCATTTTTTCGCAGTATGCTACGCGGAGAGTGACGGGTTTGTTCGGGCTGGCTAGTAATAAGTAATCGCCGATGGAACGGCGGAGAACACCTCTAAGGCTCAGCTGTTGATTTATAAATCGTTAATCGCGGATCGACCGTGAACACCTCCAAAGCTCCAGTCGATTATTTATAAATAACTGACTACGGACCGGCGGAGAACACCTCCAAAGCCAGCCGCGAGGGCGACGTCCGCTCGCTGTCGTTCGAAAGGCGCGTAGCGCTTTTCGTGATGTTGCCAGACTCCTCTGGAGTCTGGCCGCTAGCCGGAGGTCGTAGACCTCCGGCGATGTCGTCAGAACGCATAGCGTTCTGACTGCTAGCCAGAAATCTCCGATTTCTGGCGATGACGAGAGAGCTTCGCTCTCTCGAACCACGCTCCTCGGTCGCTCACTCCGTTCGCTCCCTGTGGTGCTTGCGTCGTCCTCAGAACGCGAAGCGTTCTGATTGGCTCACGAGAGCGAAGCTCTCGTGAACGCCTACGCCAGCCCTACGGCTGCCCCTTTGAGTCCGCCCCGCACGGCACCGCAACGGCACCTCACACCTCCCCAGCCTCGTCACCGGACTACGTCCAGTTTCAAGCGAGAGCTTCGCTCTCGCCCTGTCGGCCACCCTCCGCTTCGCTCCGGGTGGCCGACCCCCTCGCGCGTGCTGTCTCGCGGCCGCCGGTAGCGGCCGCTCGCAGGCACGCGCCACCGCGACCGCCAGTTGTTTATACGTGGACGAGTCGGCCGCGCGGATAATTTAAATAGCCGCTCGCGACACCGACGCTCCGCTTCGGGTTCCAATCCATATAAGACCGCGCGGGCGGAACAGAGGCGTAATGCAACTCGGTTCGCGGGACGCGTTCTCCCGGATGGGGACGCTCGGCATCGAGGAGGAGTTCTACATCGTCGATGCCGAGGGTCTCCCCACGTCCGGAACTGACGATCTCGTGTACGGCCGCGACCCGCCCGCGGCCGTGCCGGAGGGGTTCGACCACGAGCTGTTCGAGTGTACGATCGAGGCGCAGACTGAGACGATCGAGGCCCCCGCCGAGGCCGCGGACGCGCTCGCGACGGTCCGCGAGGCGCTCGACGACCACGCCGCCGCGGACGGGTATCGAATCGCGGCCGCCGGCCTCCACCCGGAAGCGAAGTGGCGCGAGCTCGACCACGTCCAGAAGCCGCGGTACCAAGCGCAGCTCGACCGCATCCAGTACCCGCAACACCGGAACACGACCGCCGGGCTCCACGTCCACGTCGGTGTCGACGACGCGGACAAGGCCGTCTGGGTGGCGAACCGCCTGCGGTGGCACTGCCCGGTGCTGCTCGCGCTGTCCGCGAACTCTCCGTTCTGGAACGGGTTCGACACCGGGCTCGCCTCGGCCCGCGCGAAGGTGTTCGAGAACCTCCCGAACACCGGAATTCCCTCCGCGTTCGACGACTTCGACGCCTTCCAGCGGTACGAGCGCCGGATGGTCGAGACCGACTCCATCGCGGACCGCGGCGAGTTGTGGTTCGACGTGCGCCCCCACACCGGCCACGGCACCGTGGAGGTGCGCGCGCCCGACGCGCAGCGCGACCCCGAGGTCACGCTCGCGCTCGCCGAGTACGCTCGCGCGCTGGTGGTCGACTACGCCGAGCGGTACGAGGACAGCGAGTCGCCGCCGACGCTGCGCCGCGAACTCCTCGACGAGAACAAGTGGCGCGCAATCCGGCACGGCCACGACGCCGGGTTCGTCGACCGCGACGGCGAGGGGACCACCTCGCTCGGCGAGGTCGTCGACGCCGAGTGCGACCGGCTCGGGATCGACGGCATTCGGGAGGTGTACGAAGCAGAGAGCGGCGCCGAACGCCAGCGCCGGATCCGCGAGGAGTCGGGCGCAGACGCGCTGCGAACGGACCTCCTTGTGGAGCCCTGAGGCCTCACGGAGACCGTTGGCGCCCCGAGAGGCCGTCGCGCCGACCGCGGCGGCCGCAGTGGCGGGCGCCGCGCCGGGGGCGTGTTTCGTCGGAATAAAAGCGACGAGAAACCCTTTTGCCCGCGTAGCTCCCAGTTTCCAGCATGACCACGGACGATTCATCGGCTGACCCGGTCGACGACCCGGAAGAGTCGCCGACGGAGCGGACTCGCGAGGAGCTTCGGAAGACGAAAGAGCGGCTCGGCGAGGGCGCCGACAGGGCGGTAAAGGGGTTCGACGACAACGTCGTCGACCTGCTCGCGTGGCTGCTCGACACGGAGACGCGCGCGCGCATCTACGTGTACCTCCGCGACAACCCCCAGAGCACGAGCGATGAGGTCGCCGACGGCACGGGCCTGTACCCCAGCACCGTTCGCGAGGCGCTCGCCGAGCTCCACGACGAGGGCACCGTCGAGCGCGGCAAGCGGAAGGCGGAGGGCGCGGGCAACAACCCCTACGAGTACGAGGCCATCGCGCCGAGCGAGCTGGTCCGCGGCGTCGTCGGCGACGTCCAGGCAGAGCTGAACGCCGTCTTCAACCTCGATCGGCGGCTCGGCGGCGAGTCGCCCGACGGCGACACCGAACCCGTCCAGATTTCCGTCGACGGCGAGGACGGCGACGGCAGCGATGACGAGGAGTCGCACGGAGAAGCAGACGAAAGCGAAGAGCACATCGAAGGCGACGACGCGGACCACGACGAGCAGACGAACTGATTCGGCCGGCCCCGACCTCACGCCGCCCTCAGCCCACCCGGCCGCGGTTCGGGACGTTTTAAGTCCGACCCGCGCAACGAAGAGGCATGAACGTCGCGCTGGGGGGTACGTTCGACCCCGTTCACGACGGCCACCGCAAGCTGTTCGAACGGGCGTTCGAGCTGGGTGACGTCACCGTCGGGCTCACCTCCGACGAACTGGCGCCGGAGACCCGGCACGTCGAGCGATACGTCCGCCCGTACGACCGTCGCGAGCGCGACCTCGAAACTGAGTTGGCCCCGCGGGCCGAGGCGCACGGGCGCGACTACGAGATCCGCGAGCTGACGGAGCCGACCGGCATCGCGGTCGAGCCGGAGTTCGACGCGCTGATCGTCTCCCCCGAGACGAAGGCCGGCGGCGAGCGGATCAACGAGATCCGCCGCGAGAACGGACACGAGCCCCTCGATCTGGTCGTCGTCGACCACGTCGCGGCCGAGGACGGCGAGCGAATCTCCTCGACGCGGATCGTCGCGGGCGAGATCGACGAACACGGCAACCTCACCCCCGACCGCGAGGGGCGGGGCGCGACGCGACCGGAATGACGGTCGACGAGGCGACGAGCGACGGCGACGCGGTCGGAGGGGGGGCGGCCGCGTCGCGCCGCGCCGCGCTCCGCCGGATCGCGCTCGGCGAGACCGGCTTCGAACGAGCGGCGGTGTGGAGCGCGGTCGGCTTCGCGCTGTCGTACGTCACCTTCGACGCGACGGTCGCGGTCGGCCTCGGCGGCGCGGAGACCGCCGGTCTCTTGGCGGTCGTGACAGCGGTCGGCGCGGTCGCGTTCACCGCGACCGGCGGCGGCGCGCTCCCGGCGATACTGCTCGCGTACGGTCCGTTCGCGGGGACGCTACTTCGGGAATTGGGACCGGAGCCGTACGTCCTCCCGCTCGCGTCCGGTGGCCCGGCCGGCACCGCGTTCACTGCCCCGCTCGCGCTCGCCGGCGCGGTCGCGGTCGCGGTGGGCGCCGCGTCGGCGGTCGTCGGCTTCCTCCTCTCGCGAATCGCGGCCTCGCGGTAGCGCCGCGCCGGGACCCGAACCCCTCAGTCGTCGAGCTTCCCGTTCAGCACCTTCGCTGCGACGAGTATCGGGTCCCACACCGGACTGAATGGGGGCGCGTACGCGAGGTCCAGCCGCTCGACCTCGGGGACGGTCATGTCCGCCTCGATGGCCGTCGCGAGCGTGTCTATCCGGATCGCCGCGCGGTCGATGCCGACGATGCTCCCGCCGAGAAGGCGCCCCGTGTCTCGGTCGGCGACGAGTGTCACGTCTGTCTCGGCCGCGCCCGGGTAGTACCCGGAGCGCGACCCCGCCGTCACCGTCTCGCTGACCGGGTCGAAGCCGGCCGCCTCGGCCGCCTCGCGGTCCAGTATTCCGACGCGCGCCGCCTCGGCGTCGAACGCCTTCACCGCCGCGGTGCCCGCGATGTCGCCGACGGGCGTCGGGTCGCCCGCGACCGTCGCGCCGATAGCGCGCCCGGCGCGGTTCGCGGTGAGCCCCAGCGGGACCCATTCCGGTTCGCCCGTCACCGCGTGGCGCGCCGTCGCGCAGTCGCCCGCGGCGTACACGTCCGGGAGGCTGGTGCGGCCGCGGTCGTCGACGCGGATCGCCTCGCCCGGTCCGAGTTCGACGCCGGTGCCGTCGAGGAGTTCCGTGTTCGGTCGAATCCCGACGCCGACGACCGCCATGTCGATGGGTATCCTCTCGGTGCCCCCCTCGCCCCCGACCTCGACCGCCTCGATCCGGTCGTCGCCGGCGAGTGCCTCGACCGGGGAGTCGGTGTGGACCGTCACGCCTTCTGCTTCGAGCGCCTCCGCGACGCGGTTTCCGACCGCCTCGCCGAACGGCGAGAGGAGGTGACCGGAGCGGTGGAACACGTGGACGGAGAGCCCGCGCTCCGAGAGCGCCTCCGCGACCTCGACACCGACGTATCCCCCGCCGACGACCGCGGCGGTCTCGGGCGCCGGCATCGCCGCGTTGCGCTCGACGCGCTCGCGGTCGACCGCGCTCACGTCGGCGCGCTCCGGGTCGTAGGCGTCGGGGTCGGCGACGTACGCGTCGATGGCGGCCGCCGCGTTCATGTCATGCAGCGTGAACGCGCCGTCCACGCCGCGCACGTTGAAGGGGCCGGTGGTCGCGCGCGCGCCGGTGGCGACGAGCAGGTCGCCGTACGCCTGCTCGAACCGGTCGCCGTCGGTCGTCTCGACCGTCACCCGCTTCGCGTCGGGGTCGACGGCGACGACCTCGTGGCCGCGCCGGAGGTCGATCCCGCGCTCGTCGACGTCGCTCGGGGACAGCGAGAGGAGGTTCGACATGCGGTCGACATAGCCGGCGATGAAGTAGGGCATCCCGCAGTAGGCGTACGAGATCCACCGGCCCTTCTCGAAGACGACGACCGCGCGGTCGGTCGCCTCGCGCCGGAACTTGCTCGCCGCGCTCAACCCCGCCGCGTCGGCCCCGACGACCACGAACGGATCGCTCATAGCCGGACATCGACGGGGCGCGTGAAAAAGTCACGCCGCCGGTGCGGCCCGAACGCGCGACCGGGTAAGTGCGGCCTCCCGCGCTCGCCGCCGTTCAGTCGTCCTTGTCGTCCGCCAGCCGGGAGAGCGTCTCGCGAGCGTTCGCGACGGCCTTCTCCTTTTTCGCCGGGTAGGCCTCGACCTTCGTGCGGACGGTGATCCCGGGTCCGAGGCGGACCTCGTCGCGGAACGCCGCCTGCTTGTCGAGGCGGAGGAACAGCGCGCAGTTGTCGTCGACGCGCTCGTCGAGTTCGTCGAGGACCCGGTCGAGGTCCGCGAGCTCGGCGAGCCGGTCGAGCACGTGTCGCATCTCGTCCGCCCGTTCGACGCGCGCCGAGAGCACGACGATCCGGTCCCCGTGATGGCCCGCGTTCTCGACGCGGTCGAGCTCGACGTCCTCGGGCAGCAGGGAGCGGAGCGCCTGCTCGACCCGTTTGACGTCCTCCGTGGCGTAGGAGAACGCGCGGAGATCGACGTAGTGGAAGGGGACTTTTGGCATGCGGTACGGTGGGGCGGCGTTACTCCTCGCTCTCGACGGCGTCGAGCGCGTCCTCGGGGACGCCCGTCTCCTGACCGTCCTCGAAGCTGACCGTGTACGTCGCGTCGCCGAACATCGTCTCCATCACCTGCGTAATCTTCCCCGTCTCGCCGTCGTACTCGCTGTGTTTGTCGTGGAGCACGACTTCGTCTTCCTTCTCGAAGCTCATGGCGTCTCGTTCCGGTGGGACGCTTAAAAGCGCGCGGATCCGGAGCGAGGCGACGGGCGCGGACCGGCGGAGACGGAAGGGCGGCGTCCCGCCTCGTATTACGTCACCGCGAGCAGCGCCGCGCCGAACGCGATCATCAGTGCGAGCCCCACCGCGAGCCAGACGATCGCGCTGTCGACGGCGAGCGCGACCGCGACCGCGGCGACGACCGCGACCAGTCCGAAGGCCGCGCCCGCGACCCCGCCGCGTCGAACCAGCCGGTCAAGCGCATTCACCGCCTGCTGTCGGGGCGGCACGTCCGGCGTGCGCTCCGGAGGCGCCGAGAACCGCTCGTCGACGGCGACCGACTCCTCGGGGGTGTCGGGCGAGGGGTCGACCCGCACGTCGACGTACGCCGTGTTCGACCCGTAGCCGGTGACGATCTTCAGCTTCCCGCGGACCGGTTCCTCGACGTCGGCCGTCCTGACGTGGACGTGGCGAGTGGCCTCGTCGCCGACGAAGTGGTTGCCCTCGTCGAGCGCGGCCACCCGGTCGAGGTCGTCGTCGAAGTGGAGGTGGACGTGCGTCGAGCGCCCGCTGTTCTCGAGCACGACTGGAAACGGCCCGTCGGTGACGAACGAGCCCGGCGCGTCGATGTCGTGGACCGTCTCCCCGTTCAGTTCGACGTCGAGTGTCGGCACGGCTGAGACCACGGCCCCGTACTAAAAAAAGATTCACACGATCGAGGGGTTTTCGGGGGCCGGAACCGGCGTCAGAGTCGCCGACTCCGTTCCGCGGGAAGCGCTACGCCGCGGCCTCTTCGCGCATGTCCGGCGGCAGGAGGTTCGGGATCCCGTCCTCGATCGGGTACGTCTCGCCGCACTCCGTACAGGTGAGCGTCCCGGCGAGGACCTCCTCGTCGTCCGCGTCGTCGACGTCGAGTTCGAGGGGCGCCTTGTCGAGCGGGCAGCAGATCACGTCCATCAGGGATTCTTTCATATCGCCTGGTTGGGTTGGACCGATAAAAAAGCGTGCGGGTCGCGGCCGCCGCGACGCGGCCTGCGCGTCCGAGCGATCCGGGCAGGGCGGCGCCCGAGGGGTCCGAAGCGGCCGCCGCGTCCGAGTCGGATAATAACCTCTTTGCCGTCGCGTGCCCCCCTCCGTGATATGGGAATTCCGGCGGAGCGGATCGAGCGGCTGTTCGCCCTCGCCCGCGAGGCGGTCGTCGACGACGAGTACGACCGCGCCCGCGAGTACGTCGCTCGCGCCCGCCGGATCGCCGAGCGGAACCGCTGCGGGATCCCCCCTGAGCTCTCCAGGCGCGCCTGCGACGACTGCGCGGTCTACCTCCGGCCCGGGAAGACGAGCCGCGTCCGGACGCGACCCGGACGCGTGGTCGTCCGCTGTACCGAGTGCGGAGCGACGGCGCGGTACCCCTACGGCGGAGACTGACGGGCCGCCCGCCGAGGGTCTCCTTCGAGGCCCACTGGGAGGCCCGCATGGGGACTCTCCGCGGAAAGCACTTACCGGTCCGGTGACGTGGTGTAACGCGCGATGGAACTACCGGCCAGTCGGACCCTTCAGGTTCTCGGGATCGCGACCGCCGTGCTGCTGGTCGCGCTCCTCTTTCATCCGGCGACGTTCGCGGCTCCGTACCCGCAGGAACACGACTCCCAATACGCACACACGCTGGTGTCCGAGTGGGAGGGGGACGGCGAGCTCGAGGTCTACGAGTACGACGAGCTCTCGCCGGTGGCACGCGAGCTGTTCGATAGGACGAGGGAGGCGGACGGGTTTTACAGCCCCGACGTCTGCGCGGAGTTCATGCTCGTCTGTGACGGGTACTACGAGGACGATCTCCCGGACGAGTTCGCCTACGGATCGTACCTGTCGCCGTCGGAGTCGCACGTGATTGTCGAGGACGGCGACGAGCGCTACGTGCTCAAGACGGGACAGGGCTCGGTCCAGGCCATGTACTTCGACACCGGCGGCATCGTCTCGTTCGTCACGCTGATCCCCACCGCCCTCTTCCTCGTGTTCGTGGTCGGTGCGAATCGTATCATCGGGACGGCCGCGGCCGACCGAGTTCTCGGAGCGTCCGTCGCCGGCGGGGCGATCCTCGGCCTCCTCTCGATGCTGGCGCCCTATCTCGAAATGTACGGCGTCATCACGGCGGAACGACTCGGACGGTGGACGATCGCGCTGCTGTACGCCGGATTCGTCGAGATAGGGATCCTCAGGGGGATCGTCACCGACCTCCTCTGATCAAGTCAGGCGTCGCGCTCGCGCAACGAAGCCAGCACCCCGGCGGTCCCGTCCATGAACTCCTCGTCGACCACCTCGTCGGCGGCCTCGCGCGCGGCGACGTCCGCGTTGGCGACCGCGTACGACTCGCCGGCGACGCCGAACGTCGAGACGTCGTTCTCGCTGTCGCCGACCGCGACGAAGTCGCCGGGATCGAGCCCGAGCGCGTCGGCGACGACGCCGAGCGCTCGGCCCTTGCTCACGCCGGTCGACTTGACGTGGTAGGCGTAGCCGGTGTCGACGACTTCCACGTCGTCGACGCCCGCGGCGACATCGCGGAGGAGCGCCTCGTCCGCGTCGGTCGAGAGCGCGACCTCAGTCTCGCGCCAGCGGTTCACCGTGTCGCCGTCGCCCCACCCGATCTCACCGCCGCGCTCGCGGAACACCTCGACGACCGTCCGTGCCGCGTCCGGGTCGCCGACGACCGTCGTCTCGCCGCCGACGTACGCGACACCGCCGTTCTCCGCGATCACCGTCTCCTCGCGGCCGAGGAAGTGCGCGAGCGCGACCGGGTACGGGAACGACTTCCCGGTGGCGAACACTATCGGCGCCTCCCACGCGGGCAACACCTCGAAGGCTCGCGGGTCGATCCGACCGGTCGGCGTCGTCAGCGTGCCGTCGATGTCGAGCGCGAGCGGCGGAACCATACCCCGAGTCGGCGGCTCGGCGACAACTGTCTTCCGTTCGATCGGTTCTGTTACGTAGCGGAGTCAGAGCGACTGGGAGGTTATTTAT
>JBNJEE010000058.1:0-14756 GCA_051745525.1 Methanobacteriota archaeon
ATACGGGAGCCAACTCCCAATTAGCCCACGGACGTATCGTCTGTAGGCTTTTTTTCATATATGCGGAGCCACCGCGCTCGGCCGTCACGTCCGACCGCTGTCCACGAGTCGTTCAACGGCGGTACTCACAACCCGAACAGCGCCGAGTCAGGTCCGCGTCACCGCTAGTTCCTTTATCGATACTCATTCCTCCCCGCGAACGATCAGCCGGTGAATCATCTCGCGGGGGCACGTATCAGTACTAATAGTTCCATCCGTAAGTTTATCACTTTTGTCGCTGAACCTAACGTATCATGGGAGGGTCGGGCGACATGACACGATTCGTCTGTGGGGACCGCTCGTCGGTTCGTGACGGGGTCACCGCTGACCGTGTCGTGTCCGTGTTGTTCGGGACCGACGTGGAGGCGTGGCGTTGCGGTTGGGGCCGAACGCCGACGGGGCCGCCGGCCCGCGAGGCGGTAGTGGACGTGAACGACATCGTTCGCAGCGGGGCCGCCGCGTCGGCGCGGACGATGCCGCACAACGGGCTTGCGTACACGGCCCTCGGCCGCGCCGCCGAAAGGGAGCGCGTTCTCGACGCCGTCGCTGACCATTTCGAGGGCACCCCCTCGGGGACGGTCGACGTCATCGTCGACGACCTCGCACCTCTCGCCGTTCGGGAAGGGGTTGACTCGGCGATGACGTTCGTCGATCGTCTCCTCGAACGCTTTCGGGGGCGAGCCAATGGAATCTCGATGGGATGTTCGTTCGAGGGGTCGGAGGAGCTGTTGTCACGAGTCGGTACCCGTGTGGACTCCGTGGTCGGTGTGGATGCGGACGCGGCGTCGGCGGTCAAGCGGCTCTCCGGGGAAGATCCCACGACCTTCGGGTACGTCCGTCGTCACTGGGTAGAGGCCAAGCGCGGTATCGAGGCGTGCGACCGCAACTACCCACAGTCGAAGCAGATCCACGCCGCGCTGGTTGATCCGGAGACGACACCGCGAACGCTGGGGGCAACCCTGTCGGGGCTGGTCACGCTCGGCGCCCTGGACACGTGGGGGAACACCGTCGGCCCGACCCGATACGATCTTACCGCCTACCGGCCGGACCGGACGTTGGCCGTCGGCGCGGCCCTCGCGGCAAGCATTTCAGACGACTGAGCGCGATGTCCTGTCGAAGCCCGCCCGTTAACCCCCGGTGTCGGGTCGGTTGTCGGTCGCTGTGACGCGTTTGAGATCCGCTTCCACCACCGTGCCGTCCGGTTCCAGCGTCACGGTCCCGAGGGCTGCGGTCTCGCCGGTGTCGTACCTCGTGGCGATGGCCTCCAGCGTCGGGCGTCGGTCAAGCCGCTCCCACACGGCCTCCGTGACGAGCGACTGAAACGCCTCGGGGTCGGTCCAGCCGGTGTCGATGTCGGAGGGGACGCCGACGACGACGCGGAGCTCCGACTCGGCAACGCGGATGCCGACGCCGAACGTGTCCGCACACATGAGCGCTCGTTCGCGTCGGGGAGTGAAATCTCCGTCGGCCGCGCGCTGTGAGCGATATCTCGGCGTGTCGACCGGTCGGCTCTCGAAACCGGTAAGCGCTCGCCGCTCGAACGACCGCGAGTACTCGATGAGTCAGAAGCCAGCGGTGTCGCCGAAGGGGGGGCTAGCGCTCGCGGTCGTCGCGGTGAGTGCGGGCGCGATTCTCGTGCGCCTGAGCGACGCGCCGAGTTCGGTCGCCGCGTTCTACCGGGTGCTGTTCACAACCCTGCCGCTGGCGGCGCTCGCGGCGTGGCGGTACCGCGGAGAGTTCGCGCGGATCCGGACCCGTGACCTCGTGTTCGCGGTACTCTCCGGGGTCACGCTCGCGGTCCACTTCGCGGCCTGGTTCGAGAGCCTCCGGTGGACGAGCGTCGCCGCGAGCGTGACGCTCGTCCAGGCGCAACCGGTGTTCGTCGCCGTCGGCGCGTGGCTGCTGTTGCGCGAACGGGTCACGCGTCGCATGGCCGCGGGTATCGCGGTCGCCGTCGGCGGGATGGCGTCGATGTCGCTCGGGGATCTCCTCGGCGGCGTGGCTGTCGGTCCGCGCCCGCTGTACGGGAACGCGCTGGCGCTGACGGGCGCCGTCGCCGCCGCAGGCTATGTGTTGGTAGGGCGCTCGCTGCGGCAGCGGATCTCACTCATCCCCTACGTCACCGTCGTGTACGGGGTCTGTGTGGTCGTTTTACTCGTGTTCGTCATCGCCGCGGGACACCCGATCACGGGATACCCCGCCCGGGAGTGGCTCCTGTTTGCCGGGCTCGCGGTCGGGCCGGGACTGCTCGGTCACACCGTTCTCAACTGGGCGCTCGCGCACCTCGAGTCGAGCGTCGTCTCCATTTCCCTGCTGGGCGAGCCGGTCGGCGCGACGCTGCTCGCGTTCGCGTTGTTGTCGGAGGCGCCGACGCCGGCGACCGTCGCCGGCGGGTGTGTCGTCCTCGCGGGCATCTACGTCACCACGACGGCGGCTTCGACGTAACGTTTTCAGTACCGATATTTTGGGATGAAGATTGAAACCAATCGGACGGATGAAAGGGGTATGGACCCGCGAACGGTCGTCGCGTTCGTGGGCGAGGACGCGAGCGCGGGCGAACGCGTGTCTCGCGCGGTCGACGCCATCTGGGACGGCCCAAACGGGCCAGAACTCCGCACGTTCGCCGCGACGAATCTGGACGCCGATCGAGACAGCGAGGACCCGCTGAGCGTCGCGTGCGGCGTCCTCGTCACCGCTGCGGCGACGGGCAACGACTCGGTGACGGAGCGACTCGCGGCGCTCCCGTCGAACGTGCCCGTGATCGCGCTCGTCGAGGACGACGACGGGGACGATCCGATCCCTGCTGGCGGCGGACGTGGACGACGTGGTCACCGCCGACGACTGGAGATCGAACACAGTCGAGACCGACGCGTCCAACCCGCTCGCCGAGCGCCTCGAAAATCGGCTGGCTCCTGACCGCGTCAGGCTCGGCGGCGACGACGTTGCCCGTCTCGCCGGCGTGTTGCTCGACGCCGGAACGACGCTGATGAGTGCGCGCACCGTCGAGGTCGAGACGAAGATCGAGTGGACGATGGAGAACGTCGGCGAACACGCCGAACTCGATCGGATCGTCTGTTATCGGGAGGCCGGCGAAGAGTTCGTCCCAGCGTACGGCTGGTGTCCCGACGGATTCGAACCGACGCCGAGAGCGTTCGAGGAGTTCCCCGACCCGGGGCGATTGTCGACGTTCGGCAACGTCGCCAGCCCCGTGGTTCCTGACGGGAGCATCGACGGCGGTGGCGACGGGGCAGAGAACACGGACCCGCCGGCGACGGTTCATGTTCCGCTCGTCGTCGACTGGAAGCTGAGCGGGGTCGTCGCGTTCGAGTCCGACACCCCCGCGTCTGGACGGACGACGAGGTCGATCTGTACCGGACTCTCGGTGACCTGATCGCACACACGATTGCGCGCAACGATCGCCGAACGGCGCTCCGACGGCAGGCGGAGCAGCTCGAACAGTTCAGTGCGGTCGTCTCCCACGATCTCAGGAATCCGCTGAACGTGCTCTCGGGGTACCTCTCCCTCTCCGAGGAGGAAATCACGCCGTCGCGGTACGACGCAATGAGCGGCGCAGTCGACCGCATGGAGACGCTGATCGACGATCTCCTCATGCTCGCGCGGCGCGGCGAGGCGATCGGCGAGACCGAGTCGGTCCCGATTGCGGCCGTCGCGGAGGACGCCTGGGAGTCGGTGCGCGCCCCCGACGCGACGCTCACGATTGCGGGTGACGTCGGTTACGTCGAGGCCGACCCGGGTCGGCTACAGCAGGCGCTGGAGAACCTCTTCCGGAACGCGATCGACCACGGCGGTCCCGACGTCGCGATAGAGATCGGTCCGCTCGTCGCGGATGACGGCGGGGTGTACGTCGCGGACGACGGGCCCGGGATCCCGGTCGAACTCGTCGACAGGGTCTTCGACTCGGTCGTTTCCTCGGCCGACAGCTCCGGCATCGGACTGGCGATTGTCGACCGAATCGTCGACGCACACGAGTGGGACATCGAGGCTCGGAACGACGACGGCGCCGTCTTCGAACTCACGTTCGGCGCGGACACGACGCCGATCGCATCGCCGCAGCGATTCGCTCACGCCCGCAGCCGGGCACTCAGTTCTCGGAGAACCGATCGACCGTCCGGCGGTGCCGGTCGCGGAACATCCCCTCGAACCCGACCTTCGCCATCGGCCCGACCGCGTCACCGAGCGGGCCGAGCGGCAGCCGGTAGGCGACCGTGTCGACGAGAAGCGTCTCGTCGCCGTCGGCGTAGAACGCGTGGGTGTGTTCCCACCGCCGGAACGGACCGCCTTCCATCTTGTCGACGAACCGGGCGGAGCGCTCGGGCGGGGTCGTCCCCTCGGGCTCGCGCTCGACGATCCGCGACGTCCACCGCTGTCGCGGGCCGGCCCCGAACGGTCGGATCGACATCGCTATCTCCGACCCGGCGACGAGGACCTCGGGGTCGAGCGAGCCGTCCGGGCCTTCGACGTCACCGACGCGGAGACGCATCCAGTCCGGAGTGAGTTCTCGCAGTCCGTCGATCGTGGAGTGAAACTCCCACACGTCTTCGATCGGGGCCGGCACCCGAGTCGTCCGCCTGTACGTCGGCATAAGCGCGATACGAGTTGCGCGGACAAAAACCCGTCCTCGGCAGCGGTTCGGGGACCGAAACCGGCATGCCCGCGCGAGCCCTGACCGAAGATGATGGAACGCGGGGCGATCGACGTCGGCGACTTGGCTGGACCGTTCGACCTTCAGGCGACTCTCGAGAGCGGCCAGAGTTACCTCTGGAACCGCGCGGACGGCGAGGCGTACGCCGAACTCCACGCTCACGGCGGCGACGCGTGGTACGAGACCGTCGTCGATCCGATCCCCGGCGTGACCGATGAGCGCGTCGCGGTCCGGGTCCGACAACGGGGCGGCGTCCACGATGGCACGCTCCACTGGGAGGCGTCGACGGACGCCGAGCCGCTGTTGACGCACCTGCTCCGGCTCGACGATGACCTAGACGCGATCCTGGATGCCACGCCGGACCTCCGCCTCTTGAAGCGGGCGTACGACGCCTACGAGGGAATGCGGCTGACTCGCGATCCCGTCTTCCCCTGTCTGATCTCCTTCATCTGTTCGGCGCAGATGCGGGTCGCGAGGATCCACGGGATGCAGCGACGGCTCCGGGAGACGTACGGCGACGCGGTCGCGCTCGGCGACGAGACCTACAACGCGTTCCCGGCACCCGAACGGCTGGCCACGCGCACCGAGGACGAACTCCGCGACCTCTCTCTGGGGTACCGCGCGCCGTACGTCCAACGGACCGCGGAGATGGTTGCGAGCGGCGAGGCCGACCCGCTGGCGGCGGCCGACCTCTCCTACGAGGAGGCGCGCGAGTCGCTCACGCGGTTCGTCGGTGTTGGTGACAAAGTCGCCGACTGCGTGCTGCTGTTCTCGTTAGGCTTCCTCGAAGCGGTCCCGCTGGACACCTGGATCCGCACCACCATCGAGGAGTACTACCCCGACTGCGACCGGGGGAGCTACGCCGCAACCTCGGAGGCGATCCGCGAGCGCTTCGGCGGCGAGTTCGCCGGCTACGCACAGACGTACGTGTTTTATCACCTCCGCGCCGGCGGCGAGTGATCCGAGACCCCGGGAAGCCGGCCCTTCGGGGGCGAGAGACGGCGACTCCGGCGCCGAGAACCGACCGTTTTGATTCCTGCCTCCCCGACCGCTAGCCGCGGCCGAAGTTTGATACTCGTTCGCGTGGTACAATCGGCCGTGATGGACTGCCGAGTCGTCGTCGAGGCCGCGGTTCCGGTGTACGACGTTGACACCGCCGACGAAGCGGTCCGTATCGCCATCTCGAAGACCGGTGAGATGCTCAACCCGGACCTCAACTACGTCGAGATCGACACCGGGACGCGGACGTCGCCGAGCGGTGAACGGCTCGACCCGGCGTTCGTCGCGGCCGACGAGGCGCTCGTCGCCTTAGAGCTTCGAATGGACGTGTTCAACGTCGACCGGGGCGAACACGCCAGTCGCGTCGCGCGAAAGGAGATCGGGCAGCGGCTCCGAAATATCCCGCTGAAGGTGCTTTCAGTCTCCGAGATCGATTCGACGGAGAGCGACCGCACAGGGGAACCCCCGACCGCAGAGGAGCCCCCGGCCGGGGAGAAGACGTCCGAACCGGACCGCGACACGCCCGAATCCGGTGCTCTCGGCGACGAGGCGGGCGGCGAATCCTGAACACCGGTCGCCCGTCGTCGTTCGGGAGACGGCCGCGACGCTGGTCGGCGTTCGGTACGGTCGGCGAGGAGCAGCGCGCGGTAAACGTCTCAGTCGGCCGTCGGGGCCAGCGGTTCCGATTCGGACGACTCCATCGGCTCAGTGATTCCCTCTGTCAGCTTGAAAACAGCTGCTTTGTGGTCGGTCTTCGATTTGTGAATCGATGTCGGCTTCACGCCCAGCTCCTCGTAGGCTTCGAGGTCGACGTCGTCGTCCCAGAACTCGCACTGTTTTCGTACTTCTGCGAGGAGACCGTGAAGATGGATGAGCTCCTGCTTCTTCATGAGTACCAGTCCTTTGCTACCGGAGGTTTATATTATTATCTTGATCCACGTTACCATACTATTCGCGTATTTTGCGAGTAGCGGGGCGGAGAAGTGCGTTCTCGATAAATCGTTACAGATCGGTTTCCGCGTCTTCGGCGGCCCGCGCATGACGAGCGACAGCGGTCGCTTTGTGCTCGGGGCGTGGACGTTCAGGAGACAATCCGGGTGGTCGTAGGGACGGCCGGCCGGGTGGTTGTTCAGGAAGGTGGCGGGGAGGATGTCACTGGAACTGCTTGACAGCCTCGAGGTCGCGCTCCGTTCGCATGAACTCGGTCAGACGCCGCGTCGCGTGACACGCTGGACAGCTGAAGTTAGACCGAAGGTCCTGAAGCTCGGCGGGGTTGTCCTGCCACTCCTTGTCGCACTCCGGACAAACGAGCCTGACGAACGCGTCAACCATGTCCTCCACTACAGCCGGCCGCGTTAAAAACGTAAGTGACGAGGGATCGACCGCCGAGGCGTTCGTCTCAAGCGTCGAATCCTCGGCGTCGGCGTCTCAGGCGCTTACGTTGCCGCTCGCCTCGAGCAGCTCCTTGTACCGGTTCCGGATAGTGACCTCCGAGACGTCGGCGACGCCGCTGACCTCGCTCTGGGTCACCTTCTCGTTCGACAGCAGCGCCGCGGCGTAGACGGCGGCGGCGGCGAGGCCGACCGGCGACTTGCCGCTCGTGATCCCCGCGCTCGCGGCGTCGTCGAGCAGTTCGCGGGCGCGCCGCTCGGTCTCGTCCGAGAGGTCGAGCCGCGAGACGAACCGCGGGACGTAGCTCGTCGGGTCCGCAGGCTGAACGCGGAGGCCGAGTTCGCGGATGACGTAGCGGTACGTGCGGGTGAGCTCCATTTTCTCCACCCGAGAGACCGCCGTGAACTCGTCGAGGCTCCGGGGGTTCCCCACCTGCCGAGCGGCGGCGTACAGCGCCGCGGTCGCGACGCCCTCGATGGAGCGCCCGGGGAGGAGGTTCTCGCTCAGCGCGCGTCGGTAGATAACGGAGGCGGTCTCGCGGACGTTGTCCGGAAGCCCGAGCGCGCTCGCCATCCGGTCGATCTCGCCGAGCGCCTGCTTGAGGTTGCGCTCCTTCGAGTCGCGGGTGCGGAACCGCTCGTTCCACGTCCGTAGCCGCTGCATCCGGCGTCGCTGTCGCCCCGAGAGCGACTTACCGTAGGCGTCTTTGTCCTGCCAGCCGATGTTCGTCGAGAGCCCCTTGTCGTGCATCATGTTCGTCGTCGGGGCTCCGACCCGGGACTTGCTGTCCCGCTCGTTCGAGTTGAACGCGCGCCACTCCGGGCCGCGGTCGACCGAGTCCTCCTCGACGACGAGCCCGCAGTCGCTGCAGACGGTCTCACCGTGTTCGGTGTCGGTCGCGAGCCGACCGCCGCACTCGGGACAGGTCGTGGTCCGCTCGCTCTCGCGCTCGCTCGCCGTCCGCTCCCGGACGTCCGCTGACCCCTCGGTCGACGCGTCTCCCTTCGTTCGAGTGCGCTCTCCGCTTGCGGGGTCGTCGTTCGCCTCCGCGAGCCGCTCTCGATCCGTGCCGCCGTCGCTGTAGGTATCTGTCTCTGTCATGGGCTTGCTCCGACGATCCCCCGACAAAAATACAGCGAGGTCCGCGAATCGCCAGTCTGTTAACGTATAGTTAGTCGCGAGGATATATAAAGATACCTATGTGTAGGCAAACGAATATCGACGGAAAGCCTCCTGAAACGAGGTTTCCATCGGCTTAGCGCCGCGGCCGTGTCGGTGAAACTATCGGGGTATCGCCGCACGACGGTATATATACTTCACTCACAAATCCGTCCCGAGGGGACGGGGCCGACTTGTGGTTTGTGGTGGCCGTCGACTCTCGGTCGAAGGCGACTCTCAACTCAGGCCCGCAGGCGGCCGGCGATCTGGGGTCGATACGCTCTCACCGGCTTCGGCCCACCGGGAACGCGACCCTGTCCATGTTCTCGTTGAAGCGTTCGAGGATCCGCTCGTACAGTAGGTTCTTCACGCGCTGGCCGCGACGCGCGCGAGCGCCCCGGCCAGCACCTCCGTCGCCGCGGCGCAGTCCGCCCAGTCGGTCCACTCGCGGGGGTTGTGTGAGATCCCGTTGCGCGAGGGGGCGAAGAGCAGCGACGCGTCCGTGACGCCCGCGACCCGCATCGCGTCGTGGGCGGCGCCCGAGTGGAGGTCGATCGCCTCGCGTCCGGCGGCGTCGGCGGCGTCGTGTGCGGCATCGCGGAGGCGGTCGCTCATCGGCGTCGGCGCGACGTCGAACGGGCGCTCGAACGACGTCTCGACGCCCCGCTCGCGCTCCAGCCGCGCGAGCGAGTCGCGCGCCGCGTCGACGATCGCCTCCATCCACTCGGCCTCGACGTCGCGGACGTCCACGCCCGCCTCCACGCGACCGGGGACCACGTTCGTCGCGTTCGGCGCGACCGACAGCGACCCGACGGTCCCGACCGCCGAGGGCGACGAGGACGCCGTGACCTCGTTCGCGGCGGCCTCGACGTCTAACACGAACTCGCTCGCGGCCGCAAGCGCGTCCGTCCGCTCGCCCATCGCGGTCGCGCCCGCGTGGTTCGCCTCGCCCTCGATCTCCGCCTCGCAGTGGGTGATCCCCGTGATCGTCGTCACGACGCCGGCCGCCGCGCCCGCCGACTCCAGTTTCGTGTCCTGCTCGACGTGGAGCTCGTAGAAGGCGTCCCACGACGCCGGATCCAGCGCCGTCGGGTCGCCGTCGGCGTCGGTCGGCGTGGCCGCGTCCACCCCGTCGCCCCCGTGGTAGCCGGTCTGATCGAGCGCATCGCCGAGGGTCTCCCCGTCCGCGTTCGACAGCGAGAGCGCCTCGTCGATCCTCAGCTCGCCGGTCGCGACGGTCGAGCCCAGTAACCCGTTACCGAACGTGCCGCCCTCCTCCTCGGTGAAGCTGACGACGCCGACCGGCCGGTCAGGCTCGAAGCCGTCGTCGCGCATCGCGCGGACCGCCTCCAGCGCGGCGTAGACGCCGAGCGGGCCGTCGAAGATCCCGCCCTCGGGGACGCTGTCGAGGTGGCTGCCGGAAACGACCGGCGCCGCGTCCGGGTCGGCGCTCTCGGGGGTCCACGTCCCGAGGATGTTCCCGACGGTGTCGACCGTCACGCCGAGGCCCGCCTCGCGGAGGCGCTCAACGAGCCGATCCCTCGCCCGCCGATTGGCCTCGGTCCCCGTCCGGTTCGTCCGTGCGTGCGCCTCGGGATCGTCCGTCTCTATCCGACCGAACGCCGCGTTCGCCTCGATGTCCGCGCGGAGTCGGTCAGCGTCGACTGGGAGCTTCATATCCGAGGCGAGCGCCGCGGGATCAAAACGGTTCGGGCTCCGGCGGGGCTCACGCCTCCGCCGCGCGGTCTCCGCGTCGACCGGGTCGTCCCACGGCTCGACCCGGTCACTCTCCACGCCGCGCGAGCCAGTAACCGGTCGATCCCAGTCCGAGCCCGGCCGTGAACGCGCGTCTCGCCGCCGGACCGTCGACCGATCGGTCGACTGCGACCCCGAGCGCCGCCCACGCCAGCGCGATTCCGAGGCTCCGCCCCGGCCCGCTCCGGAACCGCCGACAGGCCGCGACCGCCCGCGAGTGCCGATAGAGGTAGCCGACCGCGAACCCCACCGCGAGTGGTCCCGCCCGAACCTCTCCGTCGACGGCCCGCGACAGCGCGATCAGGACGGCGCCGCCGAGGCACTCGATCGCTGCGCCGACCTCGCGCACCGCACTCTCCATGCTACTTGTTCGCACTCAACGCGAAAATCGGTTTCGCCGGGTGGTCAGCGCGGATCCGAAAACACTTGTCGGGGGACGCCCTCATTTCGGGCGACATGTCCCCGTTGCTCCTCCAAGGCGCGGCCGCCGGAATCGCCCTCCTAATCAGCCTCGTGTTCCTCGTCGTCCACCTCGCGATGATCGTGTGGACGTACTCGGACGCGCAGTCGCGAAGCGACCACCCGCCGATCCTCTGGGCGCTCGTGGTATTCTTCGCGCCGATCCTCGGGCTGCTCCTGTACCTCATCATCGGTCGGGACTCCTACTAAGGCTCCGTCGCCGCGGGCGACAGGTCACCGGCGGTGACGGCTTCGGAGGGTGAGCCGCGCTCGCACCGGCTACACGCCTCTGAGAACGCTCGTCGCCCCGACGGTCTCGGCGACGACCCACGCGACGAACAGCCCGTAGGCCGCGAGCAGCGCGTACGACTCGCGGTCGGTGAGCGCGAGGCTCGTTCGGAGCGTCACGAAAAGCAGTACGGTCGCGCCCGTCAACACGCCGAGCATCGGCACTGCCGTCGAGAAGTTGACGGCCACCTCGCCGACGATCAGCACGCCGAGCGGGATCGCGACGAGCAGGTCGAAGGTGTTCGACCCGAGGACGTTGCCGAGGCTGGTCGCGCCGCGGTTCGCGCGCGCGGTCCGGACGCTCACCAGCGCGTCGGGCACGCTCGTCGCGGCCGCGACGACCGTGACGCCGGCGAGGAACTCGGGGATCCCGAAGGTGCTACCGAGCGACTCCACCGACGCCACGAGCCACTCGACGGTGACGACGATGAGTCCGAGCCCGGCCGCCAGCCGCGCCCACTCGCGGCGAACGTCGACCCCGTCGCGCACGCGCTCGATGTCGGCGTCGCCGACGTCCTCGTACTGGATGAAGAGGTAGAGGCCATACAGCGCGAGCGGGATGACCGCGATCGAGCGGTTCATGGTCCCGACGATCGGGTCTGTCGAGACCGGGAAGTAGATGACCGCGAGCGCGAACGTTACCACCAGCGCCGACACCGCGAGCATGTAGAACTGCGCCTCCTTGTACACGATCGCCCGGTTGGCCTCCAGCTCGCCGTCGCCGCCGAGTCCGGACGCTGCGGGGATCACGAGGACGTTGAAGATGGCCGACCCGACGAGCGCGCCGACTCCCATGTCGAAGACGCCGGTGAGGGCGGTGACGAGCACGCTCACAAGCTCCGGGAAGCTCGACCCGACCGCGACGACGATCGACCCCTGAACCACCGCCGGGAGCGCGTAGTACCCGGCGAGCTTCTCGGCGGCCTCCGCCAACCAGCCGCTCCCGAGCCAGATGAAGCCCGTCGCCGCGGCGATCACGAGGACGTGAACGACCGGCGCGTCGGGGACGGCTCCCGTCACGGGTCAGCGCACGTGTTTCCCGCCCAGTTCCCACAGCCGGTCAGCGATCGCGTCGTCGAGCGCGTCGCGGGTGACGCGCCACTCCCAGTTGCCGTCCAGGGTCCCCGGCTCGTTGAACCGTGCGTCGCTGCCGAGCCCGAGCAGGTCTTGAACCGTCGTCACGGCGAGGATCGCGTCAGAGCCCCACACTGCGTCGATTATCGCCCACTCGGACGGCTCGTCGGGATCGGAGCCGACGTTGTACCGGAAGCAGTCGCGCTGCTCGACGGGGAGGTCCTCGAAGTAGCCGGCCCACGTGTCCGTGTCGTGCGTCGAGGTGTAGCTGACGACGCCCTCGCCGTAGTGCATCGGCTGGTACTCGTTCCCCTCGGCGCACCAGTCGGCGTACTGCGGGACGCGCATCCCCGGGAAGCCGAACTCGGCCATCAGCTCGTCCATCGCCGGATCCTCGAAGCCGAGGTCCTCGGCGATGAACGGGGCCTCGCCGAGCTCGCGCTCGACCGTCTCGAAGAGATCTCGGCCCGGGCCGTCGCGCCACTCACCGTCCGCGGGGTCGTCGCTGTCGGCCGGGATCGCCCAGTAGTTCACGAACCCGAGGAAGTGGTCGAGCCGCGCCACGTCCGCGAGCTCGAACAGCCGGCGGAACCGGTCGAGCCACCAGTCGTACCCCGACTCGGCGAGCCGCTCCCAGTCGTACAGCGGGTTCCCCCAGCGCTGCCCGGTGTCGCCCGCGTTCGGCGGGACACCCGCTACCGCGGTCGGGCGGTTCCCCTCGTCGAGCCGGAACGCCTCCGGGCTCGCCCACACGTCGGCGGAGTCGAGCGCGACGTAGATCGGCACGTCGCCGACGATCGACACTCCCTCGTCGTCGGCGACCGCGCGCAGGTCGCGCCACTGGCGGTCGAACGTCCACTGGACGAACTCGCGGAACCGGACCTCCCGGGCGTGCTCGTCGCGTGCGTCGGTCAGCGCCTCGGGGTCGCGCGTCCGCAGCGGCTCCGGCCACTCCGTCCAGACGTCTTCCGGCCGCGCCTCGGAGAGCGCCCGGAACAGCGCATAGTCGGCGAGCCACGGCTCGCGCTCGCGGAACTCATCGAGTGCCGCGCGGTCGGCCTCGCTCGCCCGCTCCTCGAACCGCTCGAATGCGGTCCGCAACAGCGGAAGCTTGTACTCGCGCACCGCGTCGTAGTCGACGCGGTCCGCCGGAAAGTCGGGGACCGGCTCCAGGTCCCCCTCCTCGAGCCACCCGTCCCCGACGAGCCCCTCGGGGTCGACGAACATCGGGTTGCCGGCGAACGCAGAGGGCGACTGATACGGCGACTCGCCGGCGGCTGAGATGGTCGGCCCGATCGGACAGATCTGCCAGTGGTCGACGCCGGCGTCGCCGAGGAACGAGAGGAACTCGCGCGCGCCCTCGCCGAGGTCACCAATCCCGTACGCCCCCGGTAGCGAGGTGACGTGACAGAAGACGCCGTCGGAGCGGTCGAATCGCATACGCCACCCTGCGACCCCCACCGACTCAAGCGTTGCGTCCGGGCGGGTCTCGACCGACCGGTCGCCCGCTCACTCCCTCTCGACCGGTACCACGGCCACGTCGTCGACGCGGATGCGCTCGGTCCCCTCACCGTCTTCGACGAGGCATTCCTCGCCCGCGACCAAGTCGCGCTCGCCGTGGTCGACGTCGACCGCGACGCTCGCGTCGGCGGGCGCGAAGTTGAGGACGACGACGAACTCCTCCTCGCCGTCGTGCCGACGGAACGCGACCACGTCGTCGGGGTGGACGTCGCCGCTGGCGACGATCGGCTGCTCAGAGAGGTCGCCGCTCGCGACGTGGTAGCTGACCCGAGACACGTCGCCGTCGGGCCCGAGTGCGGGGTGTTCGCGCCGCGTTTCGAGCAGGCGCTCGTAGCGGTCGCGGACCTCCTCGCGCGCGTGGTCCCACGCGATCGCGTCGCGTCGACCCCGCTGACCGATCTCCTGGCCGGCGTACACCATCGGGACGCCCGGCAGCGTCATGATCGCCGCGCCCGCAGCCCCCGCGGCGGCGTCGCCGCACTCGACGCGGTAACGCGTCTCGTCGTGGTTCTCGATGTACTGGAGGAACTCGGCGTGGTCCGGGAACCCGACCTCGGCGCGCTGGTCGACCGCGTCGAGGAGGCTCGCCGCGGGTTCGGCTCCGCGGCCGACCTGCCGCAGCTGGAAGTACAGCGTCGCGTCGAAGTGGACGTCGAACATCCCCTCGTGGAAGCCGGGGATGTACGGGATGGTCTCGTCCATCAGGAGGAACTCCCGGTCGATGTCTTTCACGCGGTCGCGCAGTTCGCGCCAGAAGGAGTCGGGAACCGCCCACGCCATGTCGCACCGGAACCCGTCGACGAGCGGCGCCCACTCGTCGATCACGTCGAGCAGGAACCGACGCACGTCGAGATTCGCGTGGTTCAGGTTCGCGATCAGCTCCCAGTCGAAGTAGGTGCCCGGCTCACCCGACTCCTGCCACTCGTAGCGGTCGCGGAACGGCGAGTCGGGGTTTCGGTAGGCGTCTTGGAACCACTCGTGGTCGCGCGCGGTGTGGTTGGCGACGAAGTCGAACAGCACGCGCATCCCGTGGTCGTGGGCGGTCTCGACGAGTGCCTCGAAGTCGGCGCGTTCGCCGAGGTCCTCGGCGGTGTCGAAGAAATCGACGATGTTGTAGCCGTGCGGCTTCCCGTCGTGGCCGAGGACCGGGGTGAGCCACAGCGTGTCGACCCCGAGGTCCGCGATCCGCGGGATCCGCTCGGCGATGGCGTCGAACGCCTCGCCCTCCTCGGCGTCCGCGAAAGTGCGGACGAACACCTCGTAGACGGAGGCGTCGCGCGTCCACGCCGGCGGCTCGTTGAGCCGGACCGTCTCGAATTCGGGCGTATCCGGCGTCAACACCGCCTCGCCCCCCGAGGCGTCCGCGGTCGCGCGGGACCCGGGCGAGGACCCCCGAGTCAGTGTCGCC
>JBNJEE010000059.1:0-14684 GCA_051745525.1 Methanobacteriota archaeon
CGCCGCAGACGACGTAAGCACCGCAGGAAGCGAGAGAAACGAGCGACCGAGGAGCACAACGAGTGTGCGGCGGCCTCCCGGCTGGGGCTTTGGCGGTGTTCACCGTCGATCCATCGCTGACCATTTATAAGTGAGCGGCTGGGGCTTTAGAGGCCGTCACCGCGGCGACGGTTCACGAAACACCGTCACCTCCCCCAAGCGTCGTCTATTTATAAACATCAGACACCGTACACCACGTATCCGACCGCACCCACTGAACCTAAACCGCTCAATCCCGTATCGAACGCGTATATGCAGTTCTGTGACGACTGCGGCTCGATGATGGTCTCTCGCGACGGGGAGATGGTGTGTCAAAACGACGACTGCGGCGCCACCACCGAGCGCGACGAGGCGCTCGCCGCCGAGTTCGAGTCGACGACGGAACAGACCGGCGACGAGGTGATCGAGACGGAGGAGGGCGCGAACTTCGAGGGGAAGCCGACCGCCACCGACGTCGTCTGCGACGAGTGCGGCCACGACGAGGCGTGGTACACGATCAAACAGACCGGGGCCGCCGACGAGCCGCCGACGCGCTTTTTTAAATGCAAGGAGTGCGGCCACCGCTGGCGGGGCTACAACTGACCGGATGGCGCCGAGAGCCCGTTGGAGCAGGACCGCCCGCGCGCTCGCCGCGCTCGCGCTCGCTGTCCCGTTCGCGTTCCTGGTCGGCCGCGCGCTCGGCTTCTGGCGCGTGCGGCTCGCGGTCGGGAAGCTGCTCGCGCTGCTGCCGAACGAGGGCGCCCCGGACCACGTTCAAGTGCTGCCGCCGCCCGAGGACGAGTACGCCGGGACGCTCCCGACGAGCCCCGCGGAGACCCGCGAGCGGCTCCCCGAGTTCGGTTTCTCCGAGCTGATCCGGGCGTACTTCCACGCGTACGACCGCGACGGGGAGACGGTCCACGAGGTGGGCAGCTTCGTCCACCGTCCCGAGGGGCTCACCGGCGACTGGCAGGTCCACGTCCGGCTGTTCCCCGCGACCGACGGCGCCACCGAGGTGTGGGCCCACTGGGAGCGGAACCCGTACGTGGCGCCGCTGGCGCACCTGCGGATGGAGGGGTACGACCCCGCCCGCGGCGAGCGGCTGGCGGCGGAGCTGATCGACGAGCTCTGATAGTGACCGGTCAGCCGCCGCCGAGCCGCGGCGCGAGAAACGCCGTGACCGCCTCGCCCGCCTCTCTGCTCCGCCCGACGAAGAAGTGATCTGACTCGAACGCGACCGCCTCGATTTCCAGTTCCCTCGCCCGCTCGACCACCGGCTCCCAGTCGGCGGTCGAGTCGCGGGTCGCGTACAGCACGCGGGTCGGCACGCCGCGGTCGACGAGGTTAGAGAGCGCGGTGACGGCGTCGACGTCGGGGTTCAGCCGCGCGGTCGGGGCGAGCGCGCAGACCCCCGCGAGTTCGGGCCGCGACGCGGCCGCGACGAGCGCGACCGTACCGCCGAACGAGAAGCCGAACAGCCCGACGCGGTCGTAGCGGTCGAGCGCCCAGCCGACCGCCGCGTCCGCGTCCGTCGTCTCGCCGTACCCCTCGTCCCAGTCGCCGTAGTCGAACCGGAGGCAGTCGACGCCGCGGTCGGTCAGGGCGTCGCTCACCGCGACCAGCCGCTCGTCGCCGCGGTGCCCGCGCTGCTGGGGATGCGGCGGACAGGCGACGACGACCGCGTCGGCGTCGCTCGCGGCGGTGTCAAGGGTGGCGCGCACGTCGCGGCCGCCGGGGATCAGGACGGTGTCGCTCACGGATTTCGGATTCAGTTCGGGTCGGATTCGGCGCTCTTCGTCGCTCGCTCAGGGCACCTGCGTCACGCGGTCGACGCCGTCGAGGGCCGCGAGGTCGGCCGCGAGCGCCTCCTGTTCGACGTCCGCCTCGTAGTAGAACACGATGTCGAACGTCCCGTCGCGGAGCAGCTGCTGGCACTCCCAGACGAACTCCTCGCCGTCGAGCGTCAGCCCCTGGAACTGGTTCGACGAGAAGTCCGTGTCGTCGTTGCCCGCCTCGATGTACGTCTCGCCCTTCCCCGCGTGGTCGGCGATGACCTCGTTGGCGTCGACCGTCAGCTCGTGCATCTCCAAGTCCTGCTGGCCGTCGAGGTCCGTGTGGACGATACAGCCGAGCAGTTCGATGTCTCCCGGCTTCAGGAGGGCCTTCGTGCGGGTGTACAGGTCCGAGTCGACGGTCTCGCTCATACGTCTCTCTTCCGGCTCGCATAATAAACGGGTGACGGTTCTCGGGGCGAGTCGAACTACGACACCGAACACTCGCCACGACGGAGCGGAGCGTTTCGACGACGTGCCGCGTGTCCAGTACACTCATTTCCACCCGCGGCGTACTCCGAATGTATGCCCGACAGCGTTCTCGTCGCGATCGACGGATCTCCGCTCTCCGAGCGTGCGCTCACATACGCTGTCGAGAATTTCCCGGACGCGGATATCACCACGACGTACGTCATCGATCCGATCGACTCGGTTACCGACGTCGAGTCCGGTGGTCTCCCCGTCGCCGAAAGCTGGTACGACGACGCGAAAAAGCGAGCAACGGCCATCCAGACGAACGCGCGGAGCCTTGCAGCAGATCACGGCATCGACCTCGAGACCGTCACCGGCGTCGGTAAACCGGCGCGAGAGATCGTCGAATACGCCGACGAACACGGCATCGATCAGATCGTCATGGGAAGCCACGGCCGATCAGGAGTCGAGCGTGCGATCTTCGGGAGCGTCGCCGAGGCCGTTACCCGTCGCGCGCGAGTTCCGGTGACGATCGTCCGATGAGCCGGTCAGACCGGTGCTGCGGCGGCAACACGACGGCCGCATCGCTCGGAGATCCCCCGGCCGATAGACGACCGCACCGCAGTTCGGTTCCGTCTCGTCCCCCCGGGACGCGAGCCACCCGCCGGGAGGGCACACGTGGCAGTAACTGAGCCGACTCCGCTGTCGACGTGTACGGTCCGGATCGAGCGACGAGGCGGTCGTGGTGAGGCCGGCGCACGGGCCCTCGAACGAGGGCTCCGAACCGCTCCCGGCGTCCGCGACGTCGAGGTCTCGTTCCGAACGGGGAGCGTTCGGATCACCTACGACGAGGGCGCCACCTCCGAGGAAACACTCAGACAGGCGGTCCGCGATCGTAACGTTTCGCTCCGAGCGGACACCGGGTCTGCGACCGACGACGGAGGCACCCGCTCGGAACTCGGGCGGGAGGCAGCGTTCGTCAGCCTGACTCTCGTCGGCATGGTAACCGGCTCGGTGACGGGGTGGCTCGACGGACCAGACACCCTGTTGTGGACCGGGTACGGCGTCGCGTACGTCTTCGGCGGCTGGTACGGACTCACGGGCGCTATCGAGACGCTCCGTCACCGCGCAGTCGATATCGACCTGTTGATGATCATCGCTGCGCTCGGTGCGCTATCGATAGGCGCCCCGTTCGAGGGCGCGATGCTCCTCTTCCTGTTCTCGCTGTCGAACACGCTACAGCACTACGCGATCGGGCGTTCCCGTCGAGCGATCGAGTCCCTCGTCGAGATGCGACCGGACGAGGCACACGTCCTGCGCGACGGGACGGAAGTCACCGTCCCCATCGACGACGTCGCCGTCGGCGACGTGTTCGTCGTCCGCCCCGGTGACCGCATTCCGCTCGACGGCGTCGTCGCGTCAGGTGAGGGGACGGTCGATCAAGCGTCGCTCACCGGCGAATCGGTACCCGTCCCGAAGGCACGCGGCGACGAGGTGTTCGGCGGGACGATAAACGAGAGTGGGAGCCTCGAGATCGAGGTCACGCGACAGGCTCACGAGTCGGCGATCACCCGTCTCATCGACATGGTCGAACGCGCCCAGAGCGAGAGGGCCCCGACCCAGCGCCTGATCGACCGCCTCGAACAACCGTACGTCCTCGGCGTGTTCGGTCTCACGATCGCCGCGATTGCGATTCCCCTCGCGCTGGGGGGCGAGTTCACCGGCACCTTCTACCGCGCGATGACGCTGATGGTCGCCGCCTCGCCGTGTGCGGTCATCATCTCGACGCCCGCAGCAGTGCTCTCGGCGATCGCCTCCGGCGGCAGACAGGGCGTCCTTTTCAAGGGCGGCGAACACGTCGAGGCGGCGGCGAACATCGACGCCGTCGCGTTCGACAAGACAGGCACGCTCACGAGGGGCGACACGCAGTTGACCGACGTCTCCGTTCGTGAGGGCGTGGTCGACGGTTCCATGACTGACGACGATTTGCTTTCGCTCGCGGCCGCGGTTCAGGCCCGGTCTGAGCATCACCTCGCTCGCGCCACCGTGGCGGCGGCGGAAGCGCGGTCCCTGGAGGTTCCCGCAGCACGGCGGTTCCAGTCGGTCGCCGGGAAGGGAGTCCGAGCCGACGTCGAAGGCGAGACCGTCCACATCGGGAATCGAAGTTACTTCGAGACCGTGGTCGGGGACGCACCGATCGACGGTCTCACCCGGGGGAGAGACCGGCTCCGAACGCTGGAGGCGGCGGGGAAAACGAGCGTCATCGTCGCCCGAGCGGACGGTGGCGACGTCACCGTGCTGGGGTGGCTCGCGTTCACTGACACGGTTCGACCGGGCGCCGCCGAGATGATCGACGACCTCCGCTCGTTCGGGATCGAGCGCGTCGTAATGCTGACGGGCGACAACGAGCGCGTCGCACGACAGATCGCCGACGAGGTCGGTATCGACGAGGTACAAGCCGAACTACTACCGGAAGAGAAGGTGGCGACCGTCGAGGACTTGATCGACCGGTACGAGAACGTGGCGATGGTGGGCGACGGCGTCAACGATGCGCCGGCGCTCGCCACGGCGACCCTCGGCGTCGCGATGGGCGGGGCGGGGACCGACGTCGCGCTCGAAACCGCCGACGTGGTGCTGATGGGCGACGACCTCAGCAAGATACCGTACGTCCTCGGATTAGGACGCAGGACCCGTCGGACGCTCACCGTCAATCTCGCCGTCGCGTTCGGCGCGATCGCGCTCATGGTCGGCGCAATCCTCCTCCGAGGGATCCCGCTCCCGCTCGCGGTCGTCGGTCACGAGGGATCGACGGTCCTCGTCTCGCTGAACGGGCTTCGCCTGCTCGGGTATCGGAATTGAGCTACCGGAGTCGAACGGTCGTCTCACCGTTCAGGTTCTCGACGCGGACGAGTCCGTCGTCCGCGAGGTCGTCGACGAGCCCACGGAGCCACTCGCGGCCGTGTTCGCCGTCCGGTGCGTAGTCCACCCGGATCCGGTGGCCCAGCGCGTCCAGCGCCATCTCGTCGCGCTCCCCGAGGAGTCGCACGATCCGCCCGCGGAACTGCCGCCGGCTCCCCTCGAAGCTCGGCTGCTCGGGCACGTCGGGCGCAGTAAAATCGCCGGTCTGGTAGGCGTGACACCACTCGCGCCACGGGCAGCCCGCCTCGTCGCACCGGGGAGACTTCCCGCAGGCGACGCCGCCGAGCTCCATTATCGCGTTGTTCCACACCCGGGACTCGCCAGCCGGCATGAGCTCGGGTGCCACCTGCTCGAACGCATCGTCGTCGTCCGGGACGTCGAACGCGCGGTACAGCACCCGCTTCACGTTGGTGTCGACGACGGCGTCGCCGTTGTCGAACGCGAACGACGCCACCGCGTTGGCGGTGTACGGCCCGACGCCCATCAGCTCGCGCAGCCCGTCTGGGTCCTCCGGGAACGCTCCCCCGAACTCCGCTTCGACCTGCCCGGCCGCCTCGTGGAGGTACTTCGCGCGGTTGTTGTACCCCAGCGAGTGGTCGGACCAGAAGGCGACCACGTCGGCGCGGTCGGCGTCGGCGAGGGCCGTCGTCGTCGGCCACTCGTCGAGGAAGTCCTCCCAGGCGGGCACGACGCGGTCAAGCTGGGTCTGCTGGCTCATCACCTCGCTGACGAGGATCGCGTAGGGGTCGTCGGTGCGGCGCCACGGGAACTCGCGGTGGTCGGTCTCGTACCAGTCGACGAGCGCGTCGCGGACCGCGTCGAGGTCGGCCGGGAGCTCGGAGGCGCTCTCCGCGTCGGTCATATCTCCGGTCCGGTCGGCGGCGGTTTATCGGTGCTGGTCCCCGTCGACGCGGATGGGTTTCATCGTTCGCGGGTCGCGGTCGGGACCAGGGTACTCCCCGCCGACCGCGTCCGGGTACAGCTTCGCTGGGTCGAACACCGTCGCGAACGCGCGCGGCTCCCGGACGCTCACGGGGAGGCGGTCGCGCAGCCCGGCCGCGGCCCGCGGGCCGGTCAGCGACGGGTCGAGGCTCACCACCTGCATCGCGCCGCCCCGGTAGGCGGACGCCAGCGCGGGGTGATCCCCCGGGGGCTGTGCGACGGGTTCGCGCCAGGCCTCGACGGCGGCCCGCCAGTCCGCCGCCAGGTCCGGGTCCGAGAGCGACGCGATGGCCGCCCCGGCGTCGTCGAGGAGCCGGTCGCTGGCGACGAGCGTCGTCCACGCGTGCGATCGGAGGGCGTCGAGCGCCTCGCGGGCGGCGCCGCCGACGAGGAGGTCCGCCGCGAGCGCGTCTGCGTCGGCGACGACGCGGGCCGGACTGGGGTCTACCGGCTCGGCGGGCGCGTCAGCGCCGGCGGAGGGGTCGTTACTCGCAGCCCTGTCACCGCCGGCGTCGTCGTCCCGATCCGGCGCCGAGCGCACGTCGTCGAGCGCGCGGCGTACGTCCGCCTCGTCGAGGTCGCCGTCGAGCGCGGTGGCGCGCTCGAAGAGGTCGGCGAAGGTCATACCCGATGTCGGCGCCGCGGGCGTATCGTCCTTGCGGCCGGGGAACGGGCCGCGACTCTCTCTCAGCCGGACAAGGCGGAAGCCAGCGACCGCGACCGGGTGTCGCTGACACCTCGGTCCCGACCGGGAGTTGGAGGCGTTTCTCGCGGATACGCCCGTATTATAACAAAATAATTTTCTAATACTGAAAAAGTAGTTTTCTCAGTAGGAACTATTAAGTAGGTCGCACGCGTATGTATAGGTGAAATGAGCACCCAGAAACAGGCCCGTCAGCGATACGGCGACGTTCACGAGAGCGAAGCGCTCCGCGTCCCCGAGGAGAAGGCTGAACAGCTCGTCGATGCGCTCAACAGCGACCTCGCAGCGACGTACGTCCTCTACCACCAGGTCAAGAAGCACCACTGGCTCGTCGAGGGCGCCGAGTTCCTCGGCATCCACGAGTACCTCGGCAAGGTCGCGGCCGACCTCGAAGAGGGGGCAGACGTGCTCGCCGAACGCGCGCAGGCACTCGGCGGCGTGCCGCTCTCCGGCGGTGCGAACTACGAGGAGCACGCGCCGGTGACCCCCGAGGACGCCGACGCCTACGACATCCGGACGTCGCTGGAACACGACCTCGAGATATTCGGCGACATCACCGAGCAGCTCCGCGAACACATCCAGCTCGCGAACAACCTCGGCGACTACAACACCGAAGAGCAGCTCCGCGACATCCTCGAAGACGTCGAGGAACACGGCCACCACCTCGAGCACTACCTCGAAGACGACACGCTCGTCACGACCGAGACGCTCGATTAAGCCGGCCGCCGCGGACCGATTTCGGGCCGTTTCAGGGTCCGGTGTTTCGATTCTCCGCTTTTTGAGAACCGCCGAGCAGCGCCGCCGGCGATCGTCATCGCTATCAATCGAGGTCCGGCGCCCGCTCGCCCGCCGAGACCACGATCTCCAGCCAGTTCTCCTCGGGCGGGAGCGGACAGGAGAACGTCTCGCTGTAGGCGCAGAAGGGGCTGTACGCGAGGTTGAAATCGATCGTGACGCGGTCGCCGTCGGTGAGCTCTCGGTCGGGCGCCAGCTCCATGTACCGGCCCTGATGGTACGTCTGCTGGCCGGTCGTCTTGTCGCGGAAGGGGACGAAGACTGCGCCGTCGTCGCCCTCCTGTCGGTAGCCCCCGAGCGTCTGCTCCTTCCCGTCGACCTCGAACGCGAACGTGACGACCCGGAGGTACCGCACCGGGTTGCTCGCGGTCGTCTCCATCTCCACGGGCTCGGGGTCGTCGTGGACGGTGACGGTCGCCTCGACCCGGTAGTCGGGGTCCGGCGGGAAGTAGTCGAGCCCGTCGAACTCGTCGCGGCGTTCCGGCGGGATCGGCGACTGCGGGTGGTCGTCGAGGAACTCGTCCTTCTCCCGGCGGTTCGCCCGGAGCCGCTCGGCGTAGTCGTCGCTCATACCCGGACCGACGAGCGCCGGCGGTTTCAGGCCCGCGATTCGACCGTCGCCCCGGCCCGCGGCGGCCTCACAGCGCCTGGAGGTCCGCGAGGCAGTCGTCGAGGTCGCGGTTCGACGTTGCCAGCGACACGCCGTCGACGCGGGCGAGGTCGGCGGCGTGGTCCCACAGGTCGCCGTCCTCGATCCCGTGGAGCACGACCGCGTTCGGCGTCGGACTCACGACCCGCAGCGCGACGAGCGGCGACTCGCCGCGGGTCACCCGTGTGAACACGAGCGCGCGGTTCGTCGACTGGCCGTACAGCCGGTAGAACTCCTCGCTGGAGAGCCGCGTGATCGCCTGGATCGAGTCGATGACGGTGTGGCCGTTCACGTGGTCGTGGTCGCCGCGCACGATCTCCGTCGCGCCCATCGCCTCGTAGAACTCCGACAGGGGGACCGCCGTCGAGTACTCGCGGAGGTCGTGGACGATGTCGCTCTCGAACCCGGCGGAGAGCACCCGGGCGTGCTGGCGGATGCGCCCGCCGCCGCGGCGCTCGTCGATGTCGAGCAGTCCCTCGACAGTCCGGCGAACGACGCCGATCCCGGGGCTCTCGCGCCGACCGCTCTCGTAGTCGGAGACGACCGACGAGGAGACGCCGAGCTGGTCGGCCAGCTCCGTCTGCGAGACGTCGAAGTCGGTCCGCCACTTTCGGAGGGTCGCCCCGGGGTCGTCGCTCAGCGCGATTTCGCCGGCGATCCGGCGGGAGAGCTCCTCGCGTGCGTCGCTCATGCGGTGAATCGACGGCCGAGCGCCGCAAAAGGGTACCGTTCGTCGCACGTCGAAAGCCCGCCGCTCACTCTATGTACAACGAGTAGACGATGACGCCGAACCCGACCGCCGTGAGGAGGCCGTCGATGGCGATACCGACCGCGAGGTCGGCGCCGATAATCTGGTGGGAGACGCCGCCCAAAAGCGCCCCGACGGTGACGACGCCGAAGCCGACGCCGAGCTCCCGCAGCGACCGGTCGCCGGTCCGGTCGTACGCGCGGAGCGCGTAGTAGGTGATGCTGCCACCGAGTACCAGGATGGCGGTCTTTGCGACGATGATGCTCAGGTCGATGTAGGGGCTCATGTTTCCTCACGTAGCTCCGACCACAGGTCGGCCAGTCGCTCGTCTCGGGTCCGTTCGGGCCGAGAGAACTCCACGTCGAACTCGCGCCGGTCCGCGTCGCCGTCGTCGCCGTCGTCGACCGAGACGGTGACGGCGTCGAACGACACCGAGTACCGCGTCGTGTGTTGCCCGTCCCGCCGGATGTCCGTCGACTCCGACAGCAGGGAGGCGTCGGTGAGCTTCTCCAGCTTCCGGTAGGTCGTCGACAGGGGGATGTCACACTCCTCTGAGAGCTCGCTCGCGGTCTTCGGCTCGGTGAGCGCCGCGACGATCCGACGGGCCGCGTCGTCGGCCAGCGCGTCGAGCACCTCGTCGACCGACGGCGGCTCCGGGTCTCGCGACGGGTCCCGCACCATGCGTGACGGTTCGGCCCCCGGAACTTAAACCATCGAACTTCGGTCCGGCGACGGGGCGGCCGCCGGTCCCCGGCCGCCTGTCCGCCCTGCGCGCGGGATCGAGCCGCCCGCGCCGCGCCCGAGGGCGGGAGTCCGCCCGTTTTTGTACGGCGGTGGCGTATCGCGGCTCGATGGACACGTGGAAGCGGCGGGTCGTGTTGTACGGGGTCTTTCTCGGCGCCACCCTCGCGTTCACCGCCGTCGCCTACCGGTGGGGAATGCGCGTGTACGAGAACGACCCCCGGACGCTGATCGAGTCGTTCCAGTTCGCGATCGAGATGTTCACGACGACCGGGTTCGGGGGCGACTCGGCGTCGTGGCAGAGCCAGCAGATGCACGCGTTCGTCGCCGTGATGGACCTCGTCGGGATGCTGCTGCTCATCGGCGCGCTCCCCGTCGTCGCGACCCCCCTCCTCGAGTCGGCGTTCTCGACGACAGTCCCCCGGTCGCTGGACACGGAGCTTCGGGACCACGTCGTGGTAGCCTCCGACACCACGCGCTCCGACGCGCTCTTAGACGAATTCGACTCGGAGGACGTCCCGTACGTGGTCGTCGAACCCGACCCCGACCGTGCGCTGGCGCTGTACGAGGCGGGCCACCTGGTGATCCGCGCCGACCCGGAGACGACGGCTGGGCTCGAAGGTGCCCGCCTCGGGGCGGCGCGCGCCTTGGTCACCGACGTCTCCGACCGCGTGGACGCGAGCATCGTCCTCGCCGCCAAGGAGCTCTCGACGGACGTCCGCGCGATAAGCGTCGTCGAGGACCCGACCCGCGAGCGCTACCACCGCCTCGCCGGCGCGGACGAGGTGCTCTCTCCGCGGTCGCTGCTCGGCGAGAGCCTCGCCTCGAAGGTGACGACGGCGGTGCGGACCGACCTCGACGAGGCGGTCGCCATCGGGGACTCGCTGCGGATCGCAGAGGTGTCGATCCACCACGGGAGCGGCCTCGCCGGGTCGACGCTCGCCGGGAGTCAGATCGGCGAGCGCACCGGCGTCGACGTGATCGGCGCGTGGTTCAACGGAGCGTTCGAGGCGGCGCCCCCGCCGGACGCGACCCTGTCGGCCGGGACCGTCCTCCTCGTCTCGGGGACGGAGGGACAGGTGGAGCGGCTCGTCGACCTGACCAACTCCGCCGCACGCCGGTTCGGCGCGGGAGAAACGATAGTCATCGGGCACGGACAGGTCGGGAAGTCGGTCGTGAACGCCCTCGAAGCGGCCAACCTCCCGGTTACCGTCGTCGACCACGACGGGGGCGAGGCGATCGACGTGGTCGGCGACGCGACGGAGCCGGAGACGCTGCGGGAGGCCGGCGTCGCGGACGCGCGCACCGTCGTCCTCGCGCTCCCGGACGACACGACTGCCGAGTTCGCGACGCTCGTGATCCGCGACTTGGCGCCGAACGTGGAGCTGCTCGCCCGGGTCGCGGACCCCGAGAGCGTGCCGAAGATGCACCGAGCCGGCGCCGACTACGTGCTCTCTCTCTCGACGGTGACCGGTCGGATGTCGGCGTCGGCCGTGCTCACGGACCGGGACGTGCTCTCGCTCGACACGCACGTTGAGGTCGTCAGGACCGAGGCACCGGCGATGGTGGGGAGCACGGTCGGCGAGGCTGCCGTCCGAGAGACCACCGGCTGTACCGTCATCGCGATCGAGCGCGGCGACGAACTTGTCACCGACGTGGGACAGGAGACTCGGGTCAAGTCCGGCGACGAGCTCGTCGTCGCCGGCACCGACGAGGGGGTCCGCGCGTTCGAGCGCGCGTTCGCCTGAGTCGGGCCGCGCCGCCGTTTCCGATCTTTCGGCGGCTCGCCCTCCACCGTCGTTCCCCTCCCTCGGCGGCTCGCCCTCCACCGTCGTTCCCCTCCCTCGGCGGCTCGCCCTCGAACCGTCTCCTGCCGGGGCGAGTCGAACGCTTCAAGTATTCGCTGGCTGTTCATACCCGTATGAAAGACCAGGGACGCTCCGCGCGCAAGCGGACCGGCGGCCGACTCAAGCACGCCTCGAACAAGAAGCGCCACCAGCTCGGCCGCGAGCCCGCCGAGACCACGGTCGGCGAGACGCGACTCCAGTACATCGACTCCCGCGGCACGGAAAAAAAGGTCCGCGCCCTCTCGACGAACGTCGCACAGGTCGCCGCCGACGGCGAGGTCAGCGAGGCCGAGATCGAGAACGTCGTCGACAACCCCGCGAACGTCAACTACGCCCGCCGAAACATCGTCACCAAGGGCGCCATCATCGAGACGTCCGCCGGCCGCGCCCGCGTCACCTCCCGCCCCGGTCAGACCGGGCAAGTCAACGCGGTCCTGCTCGACTGAGGCCGCGCCCTTTCTGAAGGTATTTCTCCCCGCACGTCCACCAGTCACGCGTGTACCTCGGCGTCGACGAAGCCGGCAAGGGGCCCGTGCTCGGACCGATGGTTGCGGCCGCGGTGATCGCCGAGCCGGTGAGCCTCCCGGCCGACGTAGACGACTCGAAGCGGATCGCTCCCGAGCGACGCGAGGAGATGGCCGCGGCGTTCAGCGACGACCCGGACGTCACCGTCGGCGTCGCCCGCGTCGAGCCAGCCGAGATCGACCGCCCGGATACCGACATGAACACGCTCACCGTCCGCGGGCAGGCGCGTGCGGCGCGAATCGCGCTTTCCGGGAGCGTCGCGGCCGCTCTCGACGAGCCGATCCGCGTCGTCGCGGACGCGGGCGACACCAGCGAGGAGCGGTTCGCCCGGCGGCTCCGCGAGTTCGTCGAGGTCGACGGCGAAAACAAAATCCCGGAAGGCGGCGAACTGCTCCCCCCGGTCGACGTGACGGCCGCGCACGGCGCCGACGCGGACGACCCCGTCGTCGGTGCCGCGAGCGTCGTCGCCAAGGTGACCCGCGACCGGCGGATGGCCGCGATCGACGCTGCGTACCCCGAGTACGACGACCTCGGGAGCGGCTATCCGAGCGACCCGGCCACCCGGGCGTTCCTCCGCGAGTACGTCGCTGATACGGGCGACCTCCCCGACTGCGCCCGCCGGTCGTGGGCGACCTGCGACGACGTCCTCGCGGCCGCCGAGCAGTCGGCGCTCGACGAGTTCTGACCCGGAGAGGCGTCCGCGGAGCGTCGCACTCAGAAGAGTCCGGCCGCGAGGCCGCCGACCGCCCCGACGAACGCCTCCCACACCGAGAAGCCGGTCGCGATGGCCAGCACGGTGTCCGCGCCGAAGAAGGCGAAAAGCAACGCGGAGCCGAGGTGCGCGAGCCGCATGTCGACCCGCCCGGCAAAGGTGTGGAAGAAGTACGCGTTCGCGAGGCTCACCGGGATGATCGCGAGCATCTCGCCGACCCAGATGGCGGAGGTCGCGCCGTACTGGACCGCCAGCCCGATGGTGACGAGCTGGGTCTTGTCGCCGAACTCTCCGGTTGCGGTGAGCGCGAAGATGGGGAGGAAGCCGCCGAGCGACCCCGAGTAGCGGTCGAGGCGCCCCGGCAGCGAGAGGTCGTCGAAGGCGGACGTCCCGCCGTCCGTGCGCTCCCCCTCGGGGCTTGCTCCGCGGGGCGGCGCGGAGCGGTACAGGAGGACCGCGAAGACGAAGAATAGCGCCGCGGTCACGATGTCGAGCGCGAGCGGCGGCAGCGCCGACTGGAGCGCCCGTCCGAACGCGATCTCGACGGCTGTCCAGCCGGCGAACGCGGAGCCCGCGGCGGCGACGACGACCTTCGGGTCGTATTTCGTCGCGAGCCCCGCGATCATCAGCTGGACCTTCTCGCCCGGCAACACCGCGAGCTGGGCGGCGAACGCGATGACGACGAGTTCGGCGTAGCCGGTCATGCGTCGCTCGCCTCCTGCCCGTCGCTCGCGGCCCCAGACTCCGCGGCGCGGCGGACGTACACACGGTCGGCGACCGCCTCCGGCAGCCCGTGTTCGTCTCCGTCGCTCGTCCGGACGGTGACCAACCCGAAGGAGGTCACGTCGA
Source organism: Methanobacteriota archaeon (assembly GCA_051745525.1). Taxonomy (GTDB): domain Archaea; phylum Halobacteriota; class Halobacteria; order Halobacteriales; family Haloferacaceae; genus Halorubrum. The sequence continues at coordinate 13,692 of JBNJEE010000059.1, forward strand.
CGACTTCGACGCTCGTCCCGGGAGTGATCCCCGCGTCGACGAGGAACTCCAACACGTCGGGGTCGCGGTCACTGATTCGGGCGACGGTCCCTCGTTCCCCGGGCGCTAACGCCGCGACGAGCGGCCCCCCGGCGTCCTCCGGCGTCGACAGGTCCGCGGGGGGGATCGGGTCGCCGTGCGGGTCGGCCGCGGGGTAGTCGAGGACGCGCTCGACGCGCCGCGTGAAATCCTCGCTGACGTGGTGTTCGAGCGCGTCGGCCTCGTCGTGTACCTCGGTGGGCTCGTAGTCCAACTGCTCGGCGAGGAACGCCTCGATGAGACGGTGTCGGCGCACGACCTCCAGCGCGGCGACCTCGCCGGCGGGCGTCAGCTCGACCCCCTTGTACTTCTCTCTGGAGAGCAGTCCACGGTCGGAGAGCGTCTCCACCATGCTCGTCACGGTCGCCGGGGTCTTGTCGAGCGCCTCCGCGATCTGCGAGGTCGAGACGGGCGGCCCCGCCCGCGACTCGATCCGATAGATCGCCTTGAGATAATCCTCGACGGCGTCTGTGGGCACGCTCTATTTTGGCAGGTCTAAATTAATAATTTGTCGACTCGTCGTTCAGTTCCCGACGGAGCCAACCGCGCCCGCGCGGCTCGGGATCACGAACGAGAAAACACCGCTCAGAGCGGGAGGTAACTGATCGAACGTCGTATTGCGACGAAAAGCGGCCGGCAGAGCGGCCGATCCGAGTCCGGCTTACCTGACAGTCAGCAGGCGACGGAGGATGTCGCCGTACGCGGGGCGGGTGACCAGCACGCCGATCAGCACGCCGAGGATCGTGAAGATAGCGAAGCCGGAGAGGTCGCCGAGCGACAGCACCATCAGCGGCGACATCGCGATGATCGTCGTGGCTGCGGCGGCGCCGATGACCCAGAACGCCTGCCGGAACCGGGAGTCGAACACCGTCCGGGAGCTCACGTCGCCCTCACTCATGACCTGGTCGGCGATGA
>JBNJEE010000178.1:0-4377 GCA_051745525.1 Methanobacteriota archaeon
CCACGTCGGCGAGGCCACCTATCCAAACTCGCTGAAGTCGATGGCGAAGGGCGGCCGGCTCGTCACCTGCGGCGCGACCACCGGCCCGAACCCGGGCGCGGGGCTCAACCGCATCTTCTGGAACCAGCTGTCGGTCATCGGCTCGACGATGGCGACCCCCGGCGAGGTCGACGACGTGTTGGAGTTGGTGTGGGACGGCACCTTCGAACCGCGCGTCCGCGAGGTCCTCCCGATGAGCGAGGCCGCGCGCGCACACGAGATCATCGAGAACCGTGAGGGCTTTGGCAAAGTGGTTGTAAAACCGGATAGTGAGCTCTGAGACCGACGCGGCCGACGACACGTCCGCCCGCGACGCGGACGCGACCGCCGACGGCACCACCGACGGCGGCTACGTCCACGTCCCCGGCACCGACGACGGTGCCGACGCGAACGAGGGCGGCGGCGACGGCTCGCGGGACCCGGCGGTCGACGCCGACGAACCCGCTGCCGACGGCTTCGGTCGCGAGGGGTGGGCGCTGACGGCGGCGATCTTTGTCTGCGCGCTCGTCATCCCGGGGATCATCTACGTCTACCCGTACGCCGCGGGCTGGTTCGGGCTCCCCTTCTTCGCGACGTACCTCGCGCTGCCGCTCGTTCCGGCGCTCCTCCTCGGCCTCGTCGCAGTCTGGTCGATGACGGCCGCCACCGCCGACCGCGAGGACTGAACGGTCCGCGGGACGACGGGGGCTCCCGCGCGGTCGGCGCCCCCCCGTCAGATCGCCTCCTCGCGCCGCCGAACGACAACCGTTTTGAACGACACCCACGCAGTGGTGATATGTTGATCACCGTCTCCGGCCCGCCAGGGAGCGGGAAGAGCACCAACGCCGTCCAGTTGGCAGACGCGCTCAGTCTCGGGCACGTCTCCGGCGGCGACATCTTCCGCGAGATGGCGGCCGAACGCGACATGACGCCCGTCGAGTTCAACGAGTTCGCCGAGGAGGACCCGCAGATCGACCGCGACCTCGACCGCCGGCTCCGCGAGATCGCGGTCGAGCGCGACGACGTCGTCCTCGAATCGCGGCTCGCCGGGTGGCTCGCGGCCGACCACGCCGACTTCCGGTTCTGGTTCGACGCGCCGCTGTCGGTCCGCGCGGAGCGGATCGCGGAGCGCGAGGCGAAGCCGGTCGACCGCGCGCGAACGGAGACGAAGCGCCGCGAGGCCTCCGAGCGCAAGCGATATCTGGAGTACTACAACATCGACATCGAAGACCTCTCGATCTATGACGCCGCGTACAACACCGCGCGCTGGGGCCCCGAGCGCTTCCTCGACGTCCTCGTCGCGACCGTCGAGGCGTACGACCCCGACGACGACGAGGGGAAAGCGCCCGTCGACGGCGTCGTCTACGACTTCTGAGGCCACCAACTGCCCCGCATGACTGACCCTTCCGACGCCGACGCCGACGCTCCCACCGACGGCGAGGGGCCCCTCAGAGCGCCTCCTGGTGAGCGGTCGGTGCCGGAGCTGCTCCGGTTCGGCGTCGTCAACCTCGACAAGCCGGCCGGCCCCTCCTCGCATCAGGTGTCCGCGTGGGTGCGCGACGCGATAGACGAGACGCTCGCCGCGCTCGACCCCGGAAGGCCTGCCATCGGCGGCGTCGCCCACTCGGGCACACTCGATCCGAAGGTCACCGGCTGTCTCCCCACGCTGACCGGCGACGCGACGCGCATGGCGCAAGTGTTCTTAGAGGGCGCAAAGGAGTACGTCGCGGTACTGGAGCTCCACGGGTCGCCTCCGGCGGACTTCCGGGAGGTTGTCGCCGAGTTCGAGAGCGAGATCTACCAGAAGCCGCCCCGGAAGAGCGCCGTCAGCCGTCGGCTCCGCACGCGGACGATCCACGACCTCGACGTGCTGGAGGTCGACGACCGGAAGGCCCTCCTCCGGATCCGCTGCGAGTCGGGGACGTACGTGCGGAAGCTGTGTCACGACATCGGGCTCGCGACCGGCCTCGGCGCGCACATGGGTCACCTCCGGCGCACCGCCACCGACCCGTTCGACGACCGCGACCTTCACACCCTTCAGGACCTGGTTGACGCGCTCGCGTGGGCCGAGGACGGCGACGACGCGCTCCTCCGCGAGGTCGTCCGCCCGGCGGAGGACGCCCTGACGCACCTCCCCGCGGTGACGGTCGCGCGGTCGACCGCGCGCAACGTCGCGACCGGCGCGCCCGTGTACGCGCCCGGCGTGATCGACGTCGACGACGACGCCACTCAGCCGGACCGCGACGGCGACCCTCCCCTCGTCGCGTGTTTCACGCCGGACGGCACCGCGGTCTGTCTCGGACGAGTCGTCGGCGATCCGGACGCCGCCAGCGGGACGGTCGTCGCCTTGGAGCGCGTTCTTTTATGATGCCGCCGTCCCCGGGTTAGGATATGGACGAGTCGGCCGCGGACGGGGACGAGGGCAGTCGAATCGAACTGGGGAGCGCCAGCGCCGCGCCGGGGACGCTCGACCGCGGTCGACTCCCCGTCGCGGACCTCCCGACGGGCGGCTCGGAGCGGCTCCCGGTCGCGGTCGCGAACGGCGCCGCCGACGGGCCCACGCTGTGGCTCACGGGCGGCGTCCACGGCGACGAGGCGACGGGCGTCGCGGTCGTCCAGGACGCGGTCGCGGCCCTCGGCGACTCCCTCGCCGACCTCGCGGGCGCGGTCGTCGCCGTGCCCGTGGTCTCTCCGGCGGGACTGCGCCGGAACGCGAGGGAGACGTACTACGCCGACGAGGACCCGAACCGGCACTTCCCGGACGCCGACGCGGAGTCGGCGCGCCCGCCGAAGCTCCAGGAGCGGATCGACGCTCGACTGTACGCCGCGATCACGGCCGAGGTACCGACCGACACGGACGAGTCCGCGGACGGATCGGACGACTCCGCGGACGATTCGCAGTTCGCCGTCGAGACGGTCGGGACGAACGCGGCCGCGGACGCGCTGATCGACTGTCACACCGCCGGCGTCGGCAGCGAGCCCTTCGCCATCCGCGACCGCGTCCTCTACGGCGACCGGCGGAGCGAGTCCGAGGCGGCCGCGCTCTCCGAGGCGGCCGCGCTCTCCGAGGAACTGGGCCGCCTAGTCGACGCGTTCGGCCTCCCGGTCGTCCGAGAGTACCCAGCGGCGGAGTACGTCGAGGAGACCCTCCAGCGGTCGACCGCGGGCGCCGTGCTCAACGAGGCCGGCGTCCCGGCGTTCACGGCGGAGCTGGGCGCACACAGCGTTGTCGACGACGACCTGCTCGCCGCGGGTGTCGCGGGCGTCTTCGGCGTCGCGGTCGAACTGGGCCTGCTGGACCCCGACGACGCGCCCGAGTCGGCCGGTGTGCCCGGCGTCGGCGTCGATCCCGCGCCGGTCGAGTTCCCCGTGCGGCGCTTCCGCGGGCCGACGACTGACGACTCGGGCCTCGTTCGCCACCGCGTCGCGGCCGGCGACGCGTTCGTCGAGGGCGATGTCCTCGCGAGCGTGGTCGACGCCGCGGGCGAAGAGCGCGCGACGGTCACCGCCGATCGCGACGGCTACGTCCTCGGTCGGTGCGAGGGGCTGGCCGTCTACGAGGGCGACCCGGTCGGGAGCCTCGCGGTGCGGGACGACGGCGACCTCGTGGTCCCGCGGGACGCCGACGAGGAGTGAAGCGAAGTCCTTAATTACCGGACCGTCGTTCTTCAGCGTGTAGTCAGGGACCGTGGGGTAGTGGTATCCTATGCGGATGGGGTCCGTATGACCTGAGTTCGACTCTCAGCGGTCCCATACGATTTCTTGTTGACTCTCATTATCGGGGTTCTTAACGCATTCTAACGTCTGAGAATCGCATTTGAAGGGTGCGAAATGAACGCAAAATCGGCGGTTCCGACGAAATCACGCAGTGCTGGTTCCGCGACGATCACGTTTTTGATAGGTTTAGGGCTGTCTTCGGTGATGAGAAATGAGCCTCGACTGGACCGCGCTGGAGCCACTCGCGAACCGACTGATCCCGGCGCGTCTCGGATCTGGGATCCTGAAGAGCTGGACTTGTTGGTGTAGATTGGACAGCGCTGGAAGCCGAAGAGCAGGCTGTAGTGACACTGACAGAATCGTCACGAAACGCTGGTGTTCAGTTACGCGATCGTCGACGACGGCAATGAGGAGCAAAGGTGCGAACAGACCGAGACCAACCAGATCGGCGTACACTGATACCGACTGAGGTAGTACTGTGCGACCAGTTCTGATTAGCACCGCAGCTCAGTTGTCTGAGCTGCGGGTCGAGCACAGTACTAGTTGACATCCTCTTCCGCGTAAACGCGGAGGAATCCTGAGCGTTGGAGATTTCAGGTTTGCAGCCTCACCGAACCCCAGTACGGTGAGAATCCGTGTGGG
>JBNJEE010000179.1:0-4358 GCA_051745525.1 Methanobacteriota archaeon
GAGCAGATCGATCGATTATCTCTGAAATCGCGTGACAGACACGTGTGTGAAACCCGATTATACTGAACGATCAGGTCGAAAAAGGCCCTTATACCTTCGGGCCCTGAACTCGACCATGAACGCAGACGCCAGCGGTTCCCCGCCCTCCCGCGGGAAGTCGGTCCTGTTCTGTCCGGAGTGTCGCTTCGAGAGTTCCCTGTCGGACGGGTGGCTCGTCGTCAGCGACGGCGACGAGCGCACCGTCGTCTGTCCGAAGTGCGGCCACGTCGCGGACAACCGGCCCGAGCGGTCCTCGCCGACGCCGCAGCACGCGGACTAATCACGTCCCTTCCGGCGCCCGCTCCGCGAGGACGGGGATCTCCGACAGCTTCTCCGCGTCGAGCGCGTTCCAGTCGACCCCCTCCGGCCGCGCATACGGCGTATCGGTCCGTATCGTTCGCCCCGGCGTCACGACGAGGTCGAGCGGGACGTCGTGCGCGTCGGGAGTCGGTAGGTAGATGTCTGCGCCGACCGCCGACTCGGGCCCGTCGAGGACGGAGAGCTCGTGGACGGTCGTCGCCACCGTGGTGTCAACGTCAACAGCGTCGAGCTCGCGGAGGACCGCCCACTCCAAGTCGCTGTACCCCTCGCCCTTCCCGATCCGCGCGCCGTCCGTCGTCACGCCGACGGAGCCGGCGACGATCAGGTCCACGTGGTCGACGTCTTCCGGGGCGGTCGGGGTCCCATACTCGGAGATGCCGGAGACGGTCGTCGCATCGTCGATCTCCTCGGGCGGAATTTCGGCGGGGTCGAGCCGGAGGAACGGGTCCGGGTCACGGAGGCGCGGCTGCGCGACGTAGACGGTCTTGCCGGCGCGGAGCGCGGCCCGACGGACCGGCAGCTGCGGCGCGTCGGGGTTGGTCTTCAGCGTCGTCGCCGACTGCCACACCTCGGTCGCCGCGAGCCGCTTCCCCGCCTCGTCGGCGCCGGCGAAGTTGGGGATCCGGTCGTGGGGCGGGAACGGGAACCGCGCCTGGTCGCCCTCGTCGAAGGCGTCCCACACCGCCTCGCGGACGGCCTGTTTGTCCATGTGGGTCGATGGCGGGCCGGCGGTAAGTAGCCCCCGCTGTCGGCTCCGCGACGCGCCTTTTAACCGGTTCAGGCCCGCACGGTCGGGTATGTTCGAAGACCGGCCGGACCGCGACGCCGAGGTCGTCCTCGTGGGGCGCTCGAACGTCGGCAAGTCCACGCTGATGCGCGAGCTGACGGGTCACGACTTCTCGACCGGCGGCAAGCCGGGGGTCACCCGCCAGCCGAACCACTTCGACTGGGCCAGCGAGAGCTTCATGTTCACGGACCTCCCCGGGTTCGGGTTCATGTCCGGCGTCGAGGAGGAACACCGCGAGCAGATCAAGACGGACATCGTGCGCTACCTTGAGGACAACGCCGACTCCATCCTCGCCGGCGTGGTCGTGATGGACGGCAAGGCCGCGGTCGACATTATCGACCGCCACGCCGAGCGCGGGAACATTCCCCACGACGTCGAGATGTTCGGGTTCTTAGAGGACGTGGGCGCCGAGCCAATCATCGCCGTCAACAAGACGGACAAGATCGACGACGTCGACGAGCGGCTGGACGAGATTTGTGATCGCTTGGGTCTCTACCCGCCGTGGCAGCAGTGGTCCGACCGCGTGGCCCCGATCTGCGCGAAGCGCGGCGACGTCGAGGCGTTAGAGGAGTGCCTCCGAACGCGCTTCCACGACCACAACCGCGACGACCTGCTGAAGTTCGTTTCTTAAATAGCCGCGTCTGATCGTTGGGGCGGTTGCTCCGTGAATTCGGTCGTCTGTTTATAAATAGTCGACTGCGGATCGTCGGCGAACATTGCCAAAGTCCCAGCCGCTTGTTTATAAGTGGCCGACACCGGATCGACGGCGTTCACCTCCAAAGCCCCAGCCGCGACGGCTCGCGCGCCTTGCTGTCGCCCGAAAATCGGAGATTTTCGGGATGACGAGAGAGCTTTGCTCTCTCGAACCACGCGCCTCACTCGGTCGCTAACGCCCCCTCGTTGCGGTGCTTACTGCGGCGTGCTTCGCCCTCGCGGCTGCCCCTTTGAGTCCCACCCCGCACCGCACCTCACGCCTCCCCAGCCTCGTCGCTGGCGGCTGACGCCGCCAGCGAATCCCTCGCGCGTGCTCCTCGTGGCCTGTCGGCCACTCGGAGGCACGCGCCACCGCAGAGTTATTTATAAACAGTTGACCCAGTCACCGATTGAAATCGCGTCGCTTCAGAACTCGAAGCCGACCGCGTCGCGGCTCGGGCGGAGCGGGCTCTTCGGGTACGGCGGCTCGGCGTCGGGGTCGTTGAACGAGCGCGGTGCCACATCGTTCGGCCCGTCGGGGTAACAGAGCGCGGCGAGCGTCTGGATCGCGGTTCGGCCGCTCGCGAGTTCGAACTGGCCGCCACCGTACATCTCGATCCCGTGCCGCTCGCAGTACGCGATCGTCTCGAACAGCGACTCGAGCGTGCCGAACCGCGAGGGCTTGATGTTACACCACCCCGGCTCGACCGGGAGGGATTCGAGGCTCTCGACGCCGTCGATCGGGTAATCGAAGGAGAGGCGGTCGGCCTGCGGCTCGACGAGCGCGCTCGTCGCGGGCGTGAACGCGGGGTCCTCCACGACCGCGGTCGGGAACGCCGCGAACACGTCGCGGTAGAGCTCCGGGTCGGGCTCGACGTCGACGTCGGTCCCCTCGTACCACCCCTTCAGGTCGAGGACGCGCACGGCGTCGGTCTTCCGGAGGGTCTCGAACGCCTCGTCGGGCCACTCCGGGGTGGGGTCGAGCTTGAACTCCAACTCGGAGTTGCGCGCGAGCAGTTCCTCGACGCGCTCGGTCGAAGGCGGGTCGCCGAGCCGCGTCGAGACGACGAAGCGGACCGGCTCCGGGTCGACGCCGAGCCGCTCGCCCAGCGACTCTTCCTGCTGTCTGAGCGCCAGGTCGAGCGCCGCGCTCTCGACCGCCCAGCGCCGGTAGTTCCAGGACGCCTCGCTCTCGGGCGGGGTTCCGTGAAAGAGGTCGATCTCGTCGAGCCGGGTCGACAGCGCGTCGATGGTCCACTCCCCCTCGATGTCGATCGGGTCGGTCCCCGCGAGCGCGTCGTGGTCGGCCGTCTCGTAGGTGACGTCCTCGCCGCGCCCGACGAGGCCGTCGCCGGAGAGCCGATACTCCGTGGTCGTGCGCTCGAATCCGCTCGTCGTGTTGGCCGTCCGTCGCCGCCGCGCGACCGACTCGATCGTCACCGACAGCTCGGCGATCCGCTCGTAGTGGCTCATGGACGATCCGACGCCGCCCGATCACTTAAATCGGTGAGCGTGGCTACGCTGCGTCGTCGCCCGCGCGATTTCGGAGCGTCGCGATCCGGGTTCCGAGCGTCCAGAACAGCGGGATAACGGTGAGCGCGACCGCGCCCGCGGCCGCGACCTGGAGGACCGTCGTGGTGAACCACGGCGCACTGTCGGTGTACGGTAGATAGGTGTGAGTGACCTCGCCGATCACGGGCACGAAGTAGTCCATCAGCAGGTCGACGGTGTACCACGCTGTCGCGATCGCCACCGCGCGCAGCGGGAAGTCGGTGATCCGGTGGAGGACGAACGCCTGAACGACCATCGCGAGGTGGCTCACGAGCAGGAATCCGTACATCGCCGGGCCGTTGGCCGCGAGGAACTCCGGGTAGAAAACCACGAGGACGTACGGGGTCCACAGCCCGAGTTTGACATTCCCGAAAAAGGCCAGCGCGGCGAGCGTGTCGCTCGACCGCCCGAGCGCCCACGCGCCAAGCGCGAGCGCGATGAGCAGCGTCGCTCCCGGGCTGTCCGGGATGAATATCCACATCTCGGTCGGGAGCTCCTGGAACTGGAACCGGTAGTACCAGAAGCCGAACGCGGTGCCGACGAGGTTGATCGCGACGATGACCCACGCGAACCGGAAGGCGACGTCCTCCAGCCGTTTCGGGAGCGGCGCGACCCACCGCGGGAGCGACTCGCGGTCCGGCGGGTCACGGCCGAGCGCGCCGACGATGTCCATACCCCCGGCTCGGACCGGGCGGGCAAAGCCGTGGCGGTCGCGGCGGGCGGAACGCGACCGGAAAACGGCACCCGACCAGCGGCCGGGACGAAAAGGGCTATGGGCGCCCGGCGGGAAGGCGGGGGTATGCGCCCGCGAACGCTGCTCGCGCTGCTCCTCGTCGTCCCCCTCGTGGACGCGCTGTTTCTGATCGTGGTCGCGACGCGGCTCGGGTGGCCGGCGACGGTCGCGCTCGTCGTGTTGACAGCCGTCCTCGGCATGCTCCTCTTGCGCCCCTCGGCGCGCAAGAGGAGC
>JBNJEE010000180.1:0-4349 GCA_051745525.1 Methanobacteriota archaeon
GAGGTCGCCGGCGCTACGCGCCGGCTGCCAGAGGGACCTTCGGTCCCTCGCTGGACGCGGCGACCGGAGCGAAGCGAAGGGAGCCGCGAGGCTGGGGAGGTGTGAGGCGCGGTGCGGTCGCGGTTGGGTGGGACTCAAAGGGGCAGCTGGGAGGCGGGTGCAGGCGTTCACGAGAGCGCAGCTCTCGTGAGCCAATCAGAACGCGGGGCGTTCTGATGACGACGCGAGCACCGCAGGGAGCGAACGAAGTGAGCGACCGAGGAGCGCGGCGAGCGTGCGTCCGCCTCCCGGCTGGGGCTTTGGAGGTGTCTGCCATCGATCCGTCAGCAACTACTTATAAAACCCCGTAAAGTCGGAAAGGCTCAACTCCCGGCCCGACGAACCCCGAGCCATGCGCACCCCGCTCGCGGCCGTCGGGCTCGTCGCGCTCGGCGTCCTCCTGATGGCGAACCCCCTGTTCCTCCCCGTCTCGGTCGGCGAGCCGAACCCCGCCTACACGCACACCGTTCAGCCGGTGGGCGAGGAGTCGGTCGCCGATATCGAGTCGCCCGCGACGGGCGCGGTGAACGAGTCAGACGGCGGAAACGGCACCAACGCCTCGGACGCGGTCGTCGCGTACGCCGACCTCGACCCCGCGGCCCGCGCGGCGTTCGACCGGGCTCGCGACGCGCCCGAGGGCGGGTTCGGCGTCGAGGACCCCGACGAGCGCGTCGACTCGCTGTCGTACCCCGCGAACCCGACGCTCGGAGACGGGCTCTTGATCGTCGAGCGCGACGGCGAGCGCGACGAGTTCTGGACCCGGACCGTCGAGCGCGAGCCGGGCGCTGTCGTCGCCCAGCGCGTCTTCCTCCAGCCGGTCGCGTTCCTCGTCGGGTTCCTCGCGATCGTCGCCGGCGCCGCGGTCGGACTCCGGGAGCGGCTCGGGGCGGAGTGACGGTGAGAAGGCAGTGCGGCGCTACTCGGAGGCCGTCGACGCCGGCTGGCCGACCGGCTTCGGCGCGTCGCCGGCCTCGATCGCCCGGCGGGTCGACTCGCCGATCTCGACGAGGTGACAGAGGGGGTTGCCGGGGTAGACGACCGGGTTCTCCAAGAGTCCGATGAGGAGGCCGGTGAAGGGGGCTTCGACCGCGACCGCGTCCTCCTTGAACGGGTTAGTGATCGTCGCGATGCGCTCGCCCTCGCGGACGAGCGAGCCGCTCTCGAAGTGGGTGTCGACGATGCCGCCGGAGTCGGCGCGCAGCCACGTCTTCTCGCCCGCGCCGGCGACGATCGTGCGCCAGCCGGGCCAGCGTACAGTGTCGGTCTCCAAGAGCTCGTACTCCGCGAAGACGGAGCGGACGCCGGCGAGCGCGTCGTCGATCAGCGGGCGCTGGAACCGGTGGGCTTCCCCCATCTCGATCGTGATCGTCGGGATGCCGGCGTCGGTCGCCTCGCCGCGGAGGGTGCCGCTCGGGCCGTCGCTGTCGATGATCACCTTCGAGCCGAACGCCATCGCGAGCCGGTGGACCGCCTTGTCGGTCATGTCCGCGCGGACGTGGAGCATGTTCGTCCGGCCGCGGGTGGAGGTGTGGAAGTCGAGCCCGAAATCGCAGGGCGCGATAAAGTTCTCGTAGATCTGATGAGCCATCCGCTTCGAGCTGGTCGACCCCCGTTTCCCGGGGAACGACCGGTTCAGGTCACGGTCGTAGACGGGGAGGTACCGCTGTTGGGCGAGGAAGCCGGGGACGTTGAGAACGGGGAGACAGACGAGGGTGCCCGCCAGCTCGGAGAGGTCCCACTCGTGGGCGACCTCGCGGACGACCTCGATCCCGTTGAGCTCGTCGCCGTGCGCGGCGGCCGTCAGGTACGCGGTCGGGCCGTCGCGCTCGCCGTTGACGATGGTAACCGGGATCCGCACCGGGTCGCCGAGGTACGTCTCGCTGATTCCGTAGCGGATGTTCTGGGTTTCGCCGGGCGGCACCGCCCCGCCGTTGTACGTGAACGCCCGGTCGTCGCTCATGCTCGAGCGGAACACGGCGCCGGGTATATATATGGCGGCCCGCGAATCCGGCCTCCCGACCCGCAGAAGCGATCGGCGCGTCTTTTAGGTCGGCCCACGCAGTGACGCGTATGAGTTCGGACTCGGTTCGTGTGGGAGTGTTGTCGCTGCATAACAGCAAGGAGACGAAGGCGATCTGTAACGCGGTCGAGGACCTCGGTCACGAGCCCGTGTGGCTGCGCGAGGAGAACGCCGCGGTCAGCGTCGAGGACGGCGACGTCTCCGTCGAGCCCGCGGTCGACGTGATAGCGAACCGCCTGCTCTTGTCGAACACCGACCAGCCCGCGGAGCTGCTCGGGCTGGCGACGACGTTCGAGCGCATCCGGCCGATGCTGAACGAGCCGGACGCGGTGCTCGCGTCGATCCACAAGTTCGCGACGGCCGCGACGCTCGCCGACTGGAACATCCGCGTGCCCGACGCGCTGCTCGCGCTCTCGAACGACCGCCTCAACGAGGGTCGCGAGCGGTTCGGCGACGTGGGCGTGTACAAGACCGCGATCGGGACCCACGGCGGCGGGACGTGGAAGGTCGACCTCACGGAGCGCGTGAACCCGAAGGTGGGGAACCGGCAGGCGTTCCTCCAGCAGCTGATCGACCGCGACGACGAGAAGCACCGCGACCTGCGGGTGTACGTCGTCGGCGACGAGATCGTCGGTTCGATGTACCGCTACGCGCCCGAGGGCGACTGGCGCACCAACGTCGCGCTCGGCGGCGCGGTCGAGGACGCCACGGATGACATGCCGGAGGAGGCGGCCGACACCGCCCTCTACGCGGCCGAGGTGATGGAGCTCGACTACGCCGGCGTCGACCTCGTCGAGGGGTACGACGGCTGGTACGTCCTCGAAGTGAATCCCACCGCTGGGTTCAAGGGTCTCTTCGAGGCGACGGGCACGAGCCCCGCGCCCCACATCGCGAAGCTCGCCATCGAGACGGTCGGCGGCGAGGTGGACGACGAGGCGGTCGAGCGCGTCGCCGCGACGCTCGACGACTCGCGGCCCTCCTGTGCGCCCGCGCCGAAGCCGAACTCGACCGAACAGCCCGACATCGGCTACATCGAGGAGGTCGTCGTCACCGGCACCTCCGGCTCCACGCAGGCGCTCGCGAAGTCGGACACGGGCGCGACCCGGACGAGCATCGACACCCAGTTAGCCGCCGAGATCGGCGCCGGCCCGATCAAGAGTATGACGCGCGTCAAGTCGGGCAGCGTGAAGGGCGGGAAGGCCCGACCGGTCGTCGACCTCGTCATCGGCATCGGCGGGAACCAGCACACCGTCACCGCGAGCGTCGAAGACCGCGGGCACATGGAGTACCCACTGCTGCTCGGCCGCGACATCCTCACCGACTACCGGGTCGACGTCCGGCGCCGGGCCGACACCGACGAGACCGAACGCGACGAGGCGGGCGAGATCCTCGAAGAAGAGGAGTAGCGAGGATAGAAATCGACGATTTCTGAACGCTTGCGGTGGCGCGTGCCGATGAGCGCCCGCAGGGCGCGAATCGCACGCGCGAGGGAGTCAGTCGCCGGAGCGAAGCGGAGGCGACTGACGAGGCTGGGGAGGTGTGAGGCGCGGTTGCGGTGCTGGGCGGGGCGGGACTCAAAGGGGCAGCCGTGAGGGCGAAGGCGCGCGACGAAAGCACCGAGGGAGCGAACAGAGTGAGTGACCGAGGCGCGCAGCGAGCGCACCGAGCCCTCGCGGCTGGGGCTTTGGAAGCGTTCTCCGCCGATCTAACATCAATCACTTATAAACAGACGACTTCGTTTTGGCGGTGTTCGCCGCAGAGTCCCGGATCACGTCTCGCCTAAGACCTATCCTGTCGGTGCGACTCGATCTTAATGACCGGGCTCCCGTCGCGGTCGGCGATGATCGTGGCCGTCGTCGTGTCCGCCTCGAACTGGAGGGTCATCTTGAGGTTGTTCTCCTGGAACAGCCCGTCGAGCGCGTCCGCGTTGATGTCTTCGCTGATGACCCACCGTTGTTCGAGCACGTCCTCGTCGTGCGCCTCCGCGACCGCCGTCACGACCTCCGTACTCAACTCCTCGTCCTCGTCGGGCTCGTAGTAGAATTCCCTCGTGTCTCCCATACGCACGATTCCGTCGCCGGCGGCAAGTCGGTTGTTACCAGCCGGTATCGGGGTATTCCCGTGTCGGCCCCGACGGAGCCGGAACGCATCGCCGGCCGCGGGTCGTGCCCCCGTCACGAACCGCAGACACCCCCCTAGGACTCGTACTCGGCCCAGATGTACCGCGTGCCGTAGCTCCGGTAGGGACGCCACGCCTCGCCGATCTCGCGCATCTCCGTTTTTTAACATC
>JBNJEE010000181.1:0-4338 GCA_051745525.1 Methanobacteriota archaeon
CGCAGGCACGCAGGGAGGCGCGACGCGCCTCTTACAGCCGGGGGCAGAGCCGCCGGCGACGCCACCGCACCGCGTTCTAGTTATAAATAGCGTCGTGGCGCATCTGACTCACACCATGTCGCCGCGCACTGAGGCGCCCTCCTGCTCGGCGCGCTGTTGTTTGAGCACGTCCGCGGCCTCGTTCGCGGCCTCCTCGTCGGCGCCGAGCATCCCGAGCGCGGCGGGCAGCGTCGGCATCGCCAGCGAGGCCTCGCGGAGGCGCTGGAAGGCTTCCTCGTCGCGCTTGCCGTCGACCCACAGGCAGACGCCGCGCGGGTCGAGTACCTCCTCGTAGGCGTCGCGGGCGAGCGCCCCCTTCAGGCGCTGGCGGACGTTGTCCTCGAAGCCCGCGTTACACACTTCGAGGTGGATCGGCTCGTCGTCGGCCACGAGCTCGGCCGCGAGACACTTCTCGGGCGCCGCGTACCCGTTGTCGCTCGTGCGCACGCGGTCCGGATGCGCCTCCGCCCACTCGGCGTCGACCGTCGTGCCGACGCCCTCGATCCCGTATTCGGCCGCGAAGTCGGCGGCGGCGTCTGCGTCGCCGCCCATGATCACGTCCTTCGTCAAGTAGACGTCGAGCCGGTCGACCGGGTCGAGCCCGAGCGCGACGTCGCCGAACGCCCACACCTCGCGGACGGGCACCGGCATCGGCTCGCTCGCGACGCGGTCGACGAGCGACTCCAGGCGGTCGACGGCCCGTTCTCGTTCCATTGCCAGAGCGTAGGCGACAGGCGGGCAAACCGGTTACGCTCGGACGGACAGACGGACGGACGGCCTGACGGCGTCCGAGACCGACTCGTCACCTACAGCAGGAACGACCGGAGCCCGTTGAGCGAGCGCGCGTTGAGCACGTCCGCGGCCCGCGCCCAGCCCCGTCGGGCGGTGTGGACCCCGTACCGCGCGTTGTCGAGCTCGCGGGGCGCGTGCGCGTCGGTGTTGACGGCGATCGTCGCGCCCGCCTCGACCGCGGCCCGGACGAACTCGCCGTCGGCGTCGAGCCGGGCGGGGTTCGCGTTCACTTCGATGGCGGTGCCGTTCGCGGCGGCCGCCTCGGCGATCGCCTTAACGTCCGGGTCGAGGCCGGACCGCTCGTTGATGAGGCGGCCGGTCGGGTGGCCGAGGACGTCGACGAGCGGGTGTTCGACCGCCCGGACCAGCCGCTCGGTGGCGGCCTCCGAGTCCTGTCCGAGCGCGGCATGGGGCGACGCGACGACGATGTCGAGGGCGGCGAGCGCCTCGTCGTCGGTCGCGAGGTCGCCGTCGGCGTCGATGTTGGCCTCGATCCCGTGGAGGATCGGGATCTCGACCTCGTCGGCCGCCTCAGCTATCGCCGCCGCCTGCTCCTCGATGTCCGCCTCATCGAGGCCGACCCCGCCGACCATCCCCGGTCCGGTCGCGTGGTCGGAGACGACGTGGTAGTCGTAGCCGCGTGCTTCGGCCGCCAGCGCCATCTCGGCGATCGAGAAGGCGCCGTCGGACCAGTCGGTGTGGGTGTGGAGGTCGCCGCAGAGGTCGCCCGGGTCGACGAGGACCGGCAGGCGCTCCTCGGCCGCGGCCTCGACCTCGCCGCGGTCCTCGCGCAACTCGGGAGGGACCGGCTCCATGTCGAGCGCGCGGTAGACCTCGTCTTCACTCTCACCCGCGACGCGCTCACCGGCGCGGGTGGCGTCCGGCTCCTCGGCGTCGCCGTCATCGGTGTCTGCCGCCTCGGCGTCTTCGGCGTCGACCTCCTCGCCCTCCACGTCGCTCACGTCGAAGAGGCCGTACTCGTTCAGCTTGAGCCCGCGGTCGATCGCGCGGTTGCGGACGGCGACGTTGTGCGCCCGCGAGCCGGTGAAGTACTGGAGCGCGGCGCCGAACTCGTCCGGGTCGACGATGCGGAGGTCGACGCGGGTGCCGTCCGCGCGCACGCTCGCCTTCCCGGTGCCCGCCTCGATGGTCGCGTCCGCGGCCTCCCAGTCGGTGAACGCCTCGACGATCGGGTCGCGCTCCTCGCTCGCGACGAGCAGGTCGACGTCGCCGATGGTGGGTTTCCAGCGGCGGATCGACCCGCACACCTCGGCCGATTCGACGGGGTCGAGGACGGTGAGGTACGCGAGCGCGTCGTCCGCGAGCGGCCGGGCGTCGCCGAGACGGGCGCGCTCGCGGGTCTCGCGGGCGAACGGGATGTTCTCGATGATGTTCTCCTCCGTCTTGGCGCCGAAGCCGGACACCTCCTGAATCTCGCCCGCCTCCGCGGCGGCCTCCAGCTCGTCGAGGTCGGAGACCCCGAGTGCGTCGTACAGCGAGCCGACCGTCTTCGGGCCGACGCCCTCGACCGCGGTCAGCCCGGCCATGTCGACCGGGAGCTCCTCGCGGAGCCCGGTCAGCTCCTCGATCTCGCCGGTGTCGACGTACTCGACGATCTTCTCCGCGATGGCGTCGCCCACCCGGTCGATCTCGGCGACGGCGTCCTCTCCCTCGGCCGCGAGCCCCTCGATCGGCGCCGGGTGCTCGCGGACGTTCTCTGCCGCCCGTCGGTAGGCGGTCGGCTTGTACTCGACGCCCGTCGCCTCGAGGAGGTCAGCGAACTCCTCCAGCCGCGTCGCAACCTCGTCGTTCCGGCTCATCGGTGGCTGTTCGGCGGGACGGCACTTATACCGCGGGGCGGACGCTCGCGGGGGAGCCGTCGCCGGGCCACGCCGACCGGTCGCTTATTCCGTCCGAGGCCGAATCCGACGGTATGTCAAGCGACCACGGCGGTGAGGGCGCCCCCAGCGACCGAAACGTGTTCGGCGGCGAACTGGCCCCCTGCGGCCAGGAGCCCACGACCGGCTACCGCCGGGACGGCTACTGCCGCGACGTCGACGGAGACGCCGGCGAACACACGCTCTGTGCGGTCGTCACAGCCGAGTTCCTCCGGTACAGCCGCGACCGCGGCAACGACCTGATCACCCCGCGCCCCGAGTTCGACTTCCCCGGCCTGGAGCCGGGCGATCACTGGTGTCTCTGCGTCGGGCGGTGGCTGGAGGCGGTCGAAGCGGGAGTCGCCCCGCCGGTCGTCCTCGACGCGACGGACGAGTCCGTGCTGGGGGCGGTCGAGGCCGACCGCCTCCGCGAGCACGAGTTCGACCCGGAGGCGTTCGAAGCCGGGAGTCTCGACTGAGCGCCACGAGCGCCATAGGGGCGTTTATTCGGTCACCCAGAGCCCGGCGGCGAC
The DNA here is from genome assembly GCA_051745525.1 of Methanobacteriota archaeon. Lineage (GTDB taxonomy): Archaea > Halobacteriota > Halobacteria > Halobacteriales > Haloferacaceae > Halorubrum. The sequence goes on from JBNJEE010000181.1 coordinate 3,242, forward strand.
CGCGGCCGCGAGCCCCATCGAACCGGCGAGCAGCGCGAACGCGGGGCGGAACCCGACCGCGTCCGCGACGATGCCGACCGCGCCCGGCGCGAGCGCGCCGGCGCCCATGAGCAGCGTCCGGACGACGCCGAGTCCCCCGCCGGCGAGCCGTTCAGGGAGCAGCTCCATCAGATAGGCGCTGCGCACGGGCTGGAAGCCGTGCGAGCCGAGGCCGAAGGCGGCGACGACGACCGCGGCCGCGCCGGCGCCGAGCCCGAGGCTCGGGAGCGAGACGAGCGCGGCGAGCGCCGCCGCCGCCAGGCCCAGCGTGCCGACCATCACGGGGAAGCGCCCGACGCGGTCGGAGAGGTCACCGGTGACCAGCTGGACGAACGTCACCGCGAAGACGAGCGAGTAGAGGAGGTTCGCGGTCGACGTCGCGAGGTCGGCCGCCTCCGAGAGGTACAGCGGGAGGAACGCGACGAGGCCGTTGTGCGCGAACGAGAATCCGACGGTCACCAGCACAAACGCCGAAAAGCGGGGGTTCCGGAACAGCCGGAGGTACTCGAACGCGCCGGGCGAGTCGCCGTCGTCGCCGCCCCCTCCGCCGGTCGCCGCGGGCGACCCGGAGGGCCGGACCGCGGTCGCGACCGCGAACCCGACCGCGAGGAGGCCGGTGAGGAGGAACGGCGCGCGCCAGTCGGCGCCGGGGAGACGGGCGAGGACGGCCGCGAGCGCGGGCGGCGCGGAGAGGACGGCGACGACGACCGCGGGCGCGGCGACCCCGCCCATCGCGCCGAGCGTGTCGTGTGCGCCGAGCATCCGCCCGGTGCGGGCGGGGTAGACGCGGGCGATCAGCCGCACCGAGACGGTCTTGTGGACGCCCGTCCCCGCGCCGACGACGAGCATCGCCGCGACAAGGGCGGCGAAGGGGGCGTCGACGACGATGGCGAGGGACCCCGCGCCGGCGACGAGCGCGCCCGCGACGATCACCCGCACCGGCCCGAGTCGGTCCGCGACCGCGCCGCTCGGGAACTGGAGGAGGGCGTACACGATCATGAATCCCGTGAACGCGGTGCCGACGGTGGCGTTGCTCACGCCGTAGGCGCCCTGGATCG
>JBNJEE010000182.1:0-4319 GCA_051745525.1 Methanobacteriota archaeon
CGGCGGCCACTCGGAGGCACGCGCCACCGCGGAATAATTCATAAGTTACAGATCCACCGCATCGATCCGACAATTCTCCGCTAACCGCCCGCCTCAGACGTGTTCCGCGATGTACCGCTCGATCCGCGTCACGAGCTCCGGGCGGAACGTCCAGAAGCCGTCCCAGACGTTCGGCTCGTCCTCGAGCGCGAGCAGCGCGACGTGGTCGCCGCCGCGGTCCTCGGGGGGCGTGAACACGACGAACCACGACCGTTGGTACGGGTAGGAGGTCCCGGTGTGGACCGTCACGGGGAGCGCCGACACCGAGTCCGCGTCTCCGACCCCGTACACGTGGACGTCGACGCCATTCTCGGCGACGCGCTCGTACACCGACCGGGTGCCGCGCTCGTCGTCGATCCGCGAGAGCCGCTGGAACGAGGCGCGAAGAGTGCCGGCCCCGTGTTCGGCAGCGATCCGTTCTATCACGCGGGAGATGATAATGAGGAGGAGCTTCTCCTTGTTCGAGGCGGGGTAGCCGCGGACCCGAAACGGGACCTCGTCGAGGCCCTCGACCACGGCCGGCAGCGCGACCTCGTCGAGTTCGATCCCGCCGGTGGTGTACAGGTCCGAGTTGATGAGCAGCACCGATTCGAGCAGTTCGTCGAGCGGGGACTCCGCGATCACGGCGCCGTCCTCGACGAGCGCGACCACGTCGTCGTCCGCTGAGTCGACGTCCGCTTCACTGACGGAGACGGGCTGTCCGTCGAGCAGGGAGTCGAGCAGGCTCCGGACCGGCCCCGGCGACGACCGGTTCAGGAGGACGAGGTGCCGGTCCGGCGTCTCGAGTTCGTCGAAGAACGAACGGAGCGATTCGACCATATCCGTTTTTTCCGGCCGACCGAGACAAAGTCCTTACTCCCCGTCGCGCCCGTCGACGAGCCGCGCGCCCGCGGCGTCGATCCGACAGCTCTCGGGGTCGTAGCCCGCATCGGAGAGCCCGGCGCCGAGCGCGAAGACCGTGCGACCGAGCATCGCCATCGCGGCGCCGGGACCGTCCCTCCCCCCGCTCCCGGCCGTGTCGACCGCCGCGATCGCCTTGGCCACCTCGGGAACGAGGAGGTCCGCCTCGCGGGCGAACCCCCGGGCCGCGTCCATCATCGTCGGGAGCCGCGGGTCCGCGCGGAGCCGGTCGAGCGCCTGCTCGCCGGCCGCGGAGAGGGCGGCGGTGTCGCCGCCCAACACCTCCTCGGTCGACAGCTCGCCGAACGTGAGGTACTCGACGCGCGCGTCCGCGGGAATCCCGTCGAGGGCGCCCATCCCCGGCGCGCCGGGCTCCAACCGGATCGGGACCCCGCCGCGCGCCTGCGCGACCACGTCGCCGAGCCCGGTCCCGCGATCGACCTCCGCGGCGTGGGCGATCCGGACCAGATCGTTCTCGGAACGTCCTCGGTCGAACGCCTCGTTCGCGGCGAGCGCGGCCCCGAGCGCCGCGGCGCCGGAGACGCCGAAACCGGCGCCGATCGGGAGGTCTGTCTCGACCGCGACGTCGGCGCCGCCGGCGTCCAGTTCGGCGAGGACGTCGTCGACCGCGCCGATCGAACCCGTCTCGCCGTCGATGGTCGTCTCCCCCGCGCCGCCGACGTCCGTATCTCCTCCGCCGCTCGTCGCGTCGCCGGCGCCCTCCGTCGCCGACACGCGAACGGTCACGCCGTCGGTGAGCGTCACACCCGCGCCGCGCGACCCGGCGACCGCCGGGTCGTCGGCCGGGTGCGCGCTAAAGAAGGCGGTGACGTGCCCCGGGACGAACGCGGTCGCCCGCTGACTGCTCATGTGGCGGCCGACGAGCGGGCCGCGATTAACGGTTGTTATCCGGGACGGAGCGGGCATGGGCACGATCGGAATCCGTCGCCGCCGACACCGCAGGCCTAAATACCGGCCGGTCAAAATCGGGCCGTATGCGAAACCAGTTGCGCCCCGTCCTCGCCGCCGTGCTCGCGCTGGCTTTTCCCGGGCTCGGCCACCTCTCCCTGCGCCGCTGGGGGCGGGCGCTGCTGTGGCACCTGACGATCGTCGGCGGCGGGGTCGCGCTGTTCACGCTGTACGACGTCGAGCCGGTCGACCCTCTCGCCGACCCTGCGGCGGTGTCGGCCGCGGTTCCCACCGACGTGGCGCTGCCCATCGTACTCTTATCCGCGCTGTCGGCGCTCGACGCGTACCTCGTCGGACGGGCGGACGCCGCGGAGCGCGACCGCGTTGACGCCGCCACCGAAGCGATGCGTCGGCGAGCCGCGAACGCGGACGGCGAGGACGGAGCCGGAAGCGTCGGACCCTCGCCGGCCGCCGCCGTGAGCGACGAAGACGGCGAGACGCTGGAGGTCACCTGTCCCAACTGCGGCAAGGAAGTCGACGCCGACCTCGACTTCTGCCACTGGTGTACCGAGCCGCTCCCGTGGGCCGAGTCGGACGACCGGTGAGGCCGGCGCCGCACTGTCGGAGACAGCGGCTCCAGCAGCTGCCGCGTTGCCGAGACCGGCGGTTCTCGCGGCCGTCTCGACCCGTGAAGCGCTCTGGATTAGTTTCTCACCCCTGATAACTGGGAGCCAACTATCATATAACCCCGCCGAGACGGTTTGAGTACGGACGCGAACGACGGACGGAATCATGAGTCTGAATCCACGACGGTACGACGTACGGGAGCTGCGCCGGATCGCGGACGCGCCGCGAGACGGTGCGGACGGGGCGCCTCGGGAGCGGGCGCTCCGGCGGCCGAACCGGAACCGGGCCGAGCAGGCGGCGCGCTCGGCCGCGTTCACGGAGCTGCTCCAGCGTCAGCGTGGTGCGCGGTTGAACGGCGACAGCGGGGACCGGCCGTACCTGACGGCGATCCCGGCGTCGCCCGCGGCGGAACGCGAGATCAGCGAGTGGCTCGGCTACCTCGTCGACGTCGGCGGCCACGTGCGGAGCCGGGACGCGCTGTCGTACTACGGCGAACTCGACTGGGTCGGCGACGACGCGGTCGCGGCGCTTTCGCGTCGGCTGGAGGGGTTCGACGCCCCGACGCGCGACCGGCCGTTCATTCCCGCGGACCATCGGATCAGCCTCGTCTCCATCGTCCGAATCGCTTCGTGTGCGAGTGACCAATGAGCGACGACGAATCCACGGACATCAACGAATCGGACGAATCGGCAGCGGTCGGCGTGAAACTGGGCAGCACCCGAACGGTGCTCGACATCCCCGACGGTCAGGGCGGGCGCGAGCGCCACTCGGTGCTAACCTGTCTGGCGACCTACGAGGACGCCATCACCGGCGAGGAGAAGGTGCTGTTCGGCGAGGAGGCCGCGGTAGAGTACCCTGACCGCGTGCGCTTCATGCTGCGCTCGGGGCTTCCCGAGGACGACGACAGCGTCGCGGACGCAGAGCGTTTCTTCGAGGCGGTCGTGGACGCCCACGACGTGCCCGAAGACAGCGCGGTCGTCTACGCGGTGCCGACCATCGACAACGAGGCGGGCGTCGAGAATCTCAAGTCGGTGATCGAGGGCTCCTCGATCGGCGAGGTCGAGACGCGGAGCTACCCCGAGTCGCTGTGCGGGGCGATCCCCGCCTACGGCGACGACCTCGACGCGATCGACGAGGTGTTCGTCTCGGTGAACCTCGGCTCGACGACGATGGAGGCGTGCGCCTACCGGCGCGGCGAGCAGCTCTCGCCGTTCTCGACCGGTTCGGTGACGGGCAACGAAGTCGACCGCCGGATCGTCGCCGCCGTTGAGGAGGAGACACAGGGTCGGGTCCACATCGACCGGACGACCGCACGGGAGTACAAAGAGCAGCACGGAGACGTGTACGACTTCGAGCCGTTCACGGACGTCGTCCAGCAGCCCGGCGGCGGGAGCCACGAGTTCACCGTCGACCGCGGCGTCCGAGAGCCGATCGACCGCTACATCGACGAGGCGGTCGACGTCGTCGCCAACGAGTTCCTCCCCGAGCTCGCAAACGACCACATGAAGCCCTACCAGTTGGCGCTCGGGCGCCCCATCGCCGCCACCGGCGGCATGGCGTGCATCCCCGGGCTCACCGAGGAGTTCGAGAAGCGCCTCAGCGACGAGCTCGACCGCGACGTCGAGGTCGTCTCGCCCGACGAGCCCGCGCTCGCGGCCGCGGACGGGGCGGCGCGCATCGCCGCGCGACTCGTCTGAGCGGCGCACCAGCGGTTCGGTTTTTATCATTTTTAAGTCCAACAGCGGCTGGTCCGCGCTACGCCGACCGGGACCGATGCGGTGGCGTGCGCCTGCGAGCGGCCGGAGCGAAGCGGAGGCCGCGAGTCAGCACACGCGAGGGAGTCG
>JBNJEE010000003.1:0-39407 GCA_051745525.1 Methanobacteriota archaeon
TAGCGGTCGGCGGCGTCGATTGCGTGGTCGGTCGCGCGGTCGACGCCGATGCTGCCGTCCGTGGGTAAGAGGACGTTGTCGTACATACGCGACGGTTCGTCGGGCGATCGAATAAATCGGTCGCCGTTTCCCGAACGGTTAACACGCTGTGTGCCCCCCGAGTTCCCATGACCGAGGCCGCGGACCGCATCTTCGTGAATGGAGAGGTACACACGCTCGCGGACCCGAATTCGGGTGGCGATATCGTTCACGAGGCCGTCGCAGTGCGGGACGGCGAGGTCGTCCGGACCGGGCGGACCCACGACGTGGAACTCCTCGCGGGCGTCGACACCGACGTGGTCGACCTCGACGGGCGCGTCCTCCTCCCCGGGTTCGTCGACGCGCACACGCACCTGACGACCGTCGGCCGCTCCCTCGTCCACGCGGACCTCTCCGTGGCCGGCTCGCCCGCGGCGGCCGTCGACCTGCTCGCCGAGCGCGCGGCGGAAGTGAAAACCGACGAAAGCGGAGCGGAGAGTTTCGAGACCGGCGACTGGGTGCTGGGCTACGGCTACGACGAGTCGACGTGGGACGAGTCGCGCTACCTGACGCGCGCGGACCTCGACCGCATCTCGACCGAGCGCCCGGTCGCGGCGTTTCGCGAGGACATGCACGTCGCCGCGGTCAACGGCGTCGCGCTCGACCGGTTCGCGGACGCGCTTGCCGACGCCCCCGACGGGACGGTGCCGACCGACGGCGACGGCGAGCCGACCGGGGTCCTCCTCGAGGCCGCCATCGACCCGGTCTATCGGGCGGTTGAGCCGGGGCCAGCGGAGACGCGCGCGGTCGTCGAGGCCGCGTTAGCGCACTGCGCCGAACGCGGGATCACCGGCTTCCACGACATGGTCCGGGACTCACACGCCCCGCGGGTCTACCGCGACCTCGACGCGGCGGGGGAGCTCACCGCCCGCGTCAGGATCAACTACTGGAGCGACCACCTCGACGCGGCCCGCGAGGTCGGCCTCGCGACGAACGCCGGGAGCGAGATGGTCCAGACCGGCGCGATCAAGTCGTACACGGACGGTAGCCTCGGCGGTCGGACCGCGCGCCTCTCGGAACCGTACGCGGACGCGTCCGACGAGACCGGCCAGTGGGTCGTCGACCCCGACGAGCTGAACGAGACGGTCGCGGACGCGATCGAGGCGGGCTTCCAGTTCACCGCCCACGCCATCGGCGACGAGGCGATTTCGGCAGTGTTAGACGCCTACGAGGTGGCCTCGCGGACCGACGCGGGCGAGGCGCGCCACCGGGTCGAGCACGTCGAACTGGCCGACGACGACGCGATCGAGCGGCTCGCGGAGGCGGACGTCGTCGCGAGTGTCCAGCCGAACTTCCTGAAGTGGGCGGGGGAGGGCGGGCTCTACGAGACGCGGCTGGGCCCCGAGCGCACCGCCGAGACGAACCGCTACCGCGACATGCTCGACGCCGGCGTCGAGCTCGCGTTCGGCTCCGACGGGATGCCGATGGACCCGCTCGTCGGCGTCCATCACGCGGTCACCGCCCCCGCTGCGGCGCAGCGGCTCACTGTCACCGAGGCGCTGCGCGCGTACACGAGCGGCGCCGCGTACGCCGGCTTCGACGAGGACCGGCTCGGGACGGTCGAACCGAGGACCCGGGCCGACCTCGTCGCGCTCGAGGCCTCGCCGTGGGAGCGCGACGGCGCGATCGACGAGATCGACGTCGCGCTGACGGTCGTCGACGGCGAGATCGTGTTCGACGGGCGGTAGCGACGCTGCTGCGTGGCGCTGAGCGACGAGCTCGGTGAATAGCCGCAATCGCTGCCAGAAAACAATAGTTATTAATCGTGTAGGATCAACACACGGTCATGGCAGAGATAGCCATCGAGTACGCCGCAGGGAACCGCCTCCGATCGGAGGCGGAGACCGCCCGACGGCTCATCGACGCGTACCTCGGCGACCGTCCGGACGTCGACCGCGTCACGCTGTCACCTTCCGGCGACCCCGTCTTCTGTGTCAGCGTCGAGGGCGACCGAATCTGGTGTACCGACCCCCGCGAGTGGATCGACGCGATGGAGGCGGTGACCGCCGCGCGACGACGGCTCTCGGAGCTGTCGTAGGACTCGGAACCGCGGGCGCGTCCCGCCGGCAGCCACCGGTTTGTCGTGCCGCCCCTATTCCGCGTCGTCGATTCCGTCGCCTGTCGCGTCCGCCTGCGCGAACGCGAACTCTCGCAACAGCTTAGCGGCCAGCGCTGCCGCCTGCCCGTCGTCGCGGTCGTTCACCTCGACGACGTCGAACCCGTCGGCGGCCGGCGCGACCGCGCGGACGAGGTCGCGGACCTCCCAGGGCGCCAGCCCGAACGGCTCCATCGTCCCGGTTCCGGGGGCGTAGGCGGGGTCGAGAGCGTCGATATCGACCGAGCAGTAGACGGAGTCTTCCCCGAACTCGTCCTCGCGGTCGAGCCCGTTGAGCCACTCGCTGGCGTCCTCGGGCGCGACGACATCCACGTCGGCGTCAGCGGCGCGGTCCCACTCCGCCTCGGAGCCGGTCCGGGCGCCGATGATCACGGCGCGATCGACGCCAAGGTCGTCGATACAGCGGCGCGTGACGCAGGCGTGGTTCCACGGGTTCCCGTCGTACGCCTCGCGGAGGTCGAGGTGCGCGTCGGCGACGACGAGGATGTCGGGGTCGACGGCGTCGACGCCCGCGTACGTGACGGTGTGCTCGCCGCCGACGAGCAGGGGGACCGCGTCGTCGTAGACGACGCTCCGCAGTTCGCCGGCGAGGTGGTCGAGGTACGCCGGCACGTCGTCCCACGGGCGCACGTCGCCGGCGTCGTGGACGCCCAGCGCGGAGAAGCGACTGTCGGTGCGGCGGTCGTAATCGTCGTAACTCTCGGCGAATCGCCGGACCCGGTCCGGTCCGAACCGGGTGCCCGGCTGAAAAGTGGTCGTGGCGTCGAGCGGAGCGCCGACGACCACGCAGGAAGCAGCTTCGCGGTCGGTCGTCGCCCCGGGGAACATGCCGACTATCCGACGATCTTCCGCTGTCCCTCGTAGTCGAGGTACTCGATGTTGTCATCCGAGGTGAAGTCCTCGCCCTCGGGGATGCGCATCGTGAACGTGTCGTAGGTGTCCAGATCCATCACCTGGACCTCGTCGCCGCTGACGTTGACGACCTGACCCTGCTTGCGCTCGATGATCGGGACCCACACCTTCGCGTCGACCGGTTGCGAGAGCGAGCGCTTCTTGTCGTCGAAGACGCCCTTCCCTTCAACGCGAGCCTTCGCGCTGCCGTGTTTGCCGGGTTTGGCGGTGCTGTAGTGATTGATCTTACAGGGCGCGTCGTCCATCATCACGTAGCTGCCCTCCTGGAGTTCGCGAACCTGCTTCTGCTCTCGCGGCATGAACGTGGTTTCCCGCGGGGCGGGTATAAACGGTTTGGAACGCCGTCGGGCGGGCGTTCGCCGATCGGCGCTGGGGGTGGTCGTGTGTTCGCCGGGCGCTGCTCACAATGGTCGGGGATTCGTCGGCCGGTGCCCGCGGCGGTCAGGGATCGAGCTCGTCGACGTACTCCTCCGGCTCCTCGTCGTCGCCGACGTTCCCGTCCGGCGGGACGAGCTGGCCCGTGTACAGGTAGCTGACGAGGAACATGACGATGAAGCCGATGCCGACGGCGGCCGTCGTCCGGACGACGAACGGGATGTCGTTGAAATAGAGGAAGCGGTCAGCGATCGCGATGGCGAGCGCCGCCGTCAGCAGTATCTTCTGCTCGTCGGTGGGGTCGCGGACGAACTCGACCACGTCGTCTTTGAGATCGCCGAGGAACCCCATCAGGCGTCACCCCCGGACGCCGCGGCCGAGTCGGACTCCGTCGAGTGCGCCTCAATCACTCGGCTCACGCGGTCGAGGCCGTCCTCCAGCTTCTCGGTTGGCAGTCCGAACCCGATCCGGAACCGGTCCGGGAAGCCGAACAGGCCCCCGGGCGCGAGGACGACGCTCGCCTCCTCGACGACCGTTCGACAGAACGACTCCGCATCGTCGAATCCGTCCGGAACCGTCACGAACGCGTTGACGCCGACCGGGTCGAGCCAGTCGAGGTCGTGCTCGTCGACCCAGTCCGCGACCCGATCGCGGTGAGCGGCCGCCAGTTCGCGGTTCTCGGCGAGGATCCGGTCCTCGCGCCGCCCCAAGGCCTGCTTTGCGACGTGTTGGCCGAACAGGCTCGGCGAGATGGTCGTGTAGTCCTTCCACTGCCACGCGCGCTCGACGACGGGCTCCGGGCCGGCGATCCAGCCGAACCGGAGGCCGGCGAGCCCGTACGCCTTCGTGAGGCTCGTCGTCGAGATGCCGTGCGCGCCGTAGCTCGCGACCGGGGGCTGGGGCTCCTCGGCGAGCAGGCGGTACACCTCGTCACAGAGCAGGTAGGCGTCGCGCTCGACGGCGACGTCGTACACCGCTCGCATCACGGCCTCGTCGTGGTACTGCCCGGTGGGATTGTTCGGGTTGTTGACGACGATGACGGCGGTGTCGTCGCGGGCCGCGTCGGCGACCGCCTCGGGGTCCAGCTCCCACTCCGGCGGCTCTAGCTCGACGCGGGCCACGTCACCGAACGCGTCCGGAACGGCGTGGAGCGCCTGATAGGTGGGGGTGACGACGACGGCGTGGGTGCCGGAGCCGACGCCGGATACTCCATTACCACCGTCGACGGCGCCTTCGTCACCGAGCAGCGAGAGGAACGTCAGGAAGTTCGCCTCTTGGGTGCCGCAGGTGAAAAGTACCTCGTCGGCGGACCGGGCGTAGCGGTCACCGACGGACGCCCGGAACTCGGGGTCGCCGTTCGTCGGGATGACGTAGCCGAGCTTCCCGGGGTCGAGGTCGAACCGACTCGCGTCGAGCGACCGGATGCCGCTCTCGGCCAGCATGATGTCGGCCTCGTGTTCGTGCTCCGCGAACCAGCGTTCGAGGCCGAACGGGTCGATGCGCATACCCCGTATCGGGCGGGCGCGAGGTTAGGTGCTGTGGTTGCCGGTGGCAGTCGCGGGGCAGACCGACGCGTTCCGTGTCGGGATTTGGACGATTCGACAGTTGACGTCTCCGAAACCCGCAGCCGATCGCTTATAAATCGTTGATCGCGAATCAGCGGTGAACACCTCCAAAGCCCCAGCCGACGGCGGAGCCGCCGCCGACTGCACCTTTGCGTCCCGCCCCGCACCGCACAGCCCCGCAGCCTCACGCTTCCCCCAGCCTTGTCAGTCGCCGTCGCTTCGCTCCGACAACTGGCTCCAGCGAGAGACCGAAGGTCCCTCTGGCAGTCGGGCGAAGCCCGACGACCTCGCGCGGCGCTCCTCGCGGCCGCCTTCGGCGGCTACTCGGAGGCACGCGCCGACCGCAGTGTTTTATTTATAAACAATCGTCGCCGCCGGTCGCAGATGGTTAACTACCGGCTCGTAGTCACCGCGGCCACCGCAACGACTTTCCTCGCCGATTGTGACACATCAACATGGTTCTCAACCGGCAGCGGCTGTTGGGCGTGCTCCTCGTCGCCCTGGCGACGCTCGCGGCGGCCGTGCTGGCGGAGGTCCTGCGCACCGTCGTCTTCGCGGTCACCGTGGCGTACGTCCTCTACCCCCTCCGACAGCGGCTCGTCGGCCGCGGCCTCTCTCGCCGGATCGCGTGCGCGGCCGCCACCGCCGTCGCGTTCGTCGGCGCCACGCTCCTCGTCGCGCCGCTGCTGTACGCGCTGTACCGGCGGCGGTCGGATCTGATCGCGATCCTCGAGCGGATCCCGGACGTCGTCCCGGTCAGCGTCGGCGGGTTCGAAACGGTTGTCGAGATCGCGCCGTTCGTCGCGGCCGCCGAGACCTGGGTCAGGGGAGTCGCGTTCGCGGTCGCGGCCGCGGCGCCGGTGCTCGTCTTGGAACTCGTCGTGTTCACGTTCCTCGTGTACGGGATCCTCTACCGCCCGGGAGCGGTCGGAACGGCGGTCTTCCGCGTCGTCCCGCCCGAGTACCACGACATCCCGGCCCGACTGCACGAGCGCACGCGAGAGACGCTGTACTCCATCTACGTGCTTCAGGCCGCGACCGCGGCGGGGACCTTCGTCCTCGCGTTCGCGGTGTTCCGGCTCCTCGGGTACGGCTCGCCGGTCCTACTGGCCGTAATCGCGGGTATTCTCCAGTTCATCCCCGTCGTCGGCCCGAGCGTCCTCGTCGTCGCGCTCGGAGCGGGGGACCTCCTCGTCGGCGAAACCGTGCGGGCGGTCGCCGTGCTGGTGATAGGGCTCGTCGTCGTCGCCTTCGTCCCCGACGCCGTGATTCGAACGCGACTCGCCGGCTGGACTGGGAAGATCTCTCCCGGGCTTTACTTCGTCGGGTTCGTCGGCGGCATCCTCACGCTCGGCGCCGTCGGTGTCATCGTCGGCCCCCTCGTCGTGTCGCTTTTGATCGAGGTGATCGACATGCTCTCGGAAAACGGCGCGTCGTCGGGTTCCGTCGCGGCACCGGCCGAGTCGGTCGAAGGGAGCGAGGACTCTGCGGACTGACCGGCCTCCCAGCGGCCGCGTTCGCTCTCCGCGCCGGTACGGCTTTCCCTCCGCCGACCGTTCGATCGGTATCTGATGTCCTCGACGGATCCCCCAACTGCGGTCGGTGACGCTCCGACGCTCGCGGCGCGACGGCTCGACGGTCTCGCCGAGCGCGTGGCGCGCTCACTCCCCGCCGGCGACGCCCACGACCGGGCCGACGACCCGGATGGCGACCCCGACGCGCTCGACGTGTTCGCCCCGGCCACCGACGAGCGGATCGGGAGCGTCCCGGCCTGTGACGCTGACGACGTCGACGCCGCGGTCGAGCGCGCTCGCGAGGCGCAGTCGGCGTGGGCCGAGGTACCGGCCGCGGAGCGCGCGCGGGTCGTCGACCGGTTCGGTGACCTCGTCGCGGACCACCGCGAGGAACTGCTCGACGTCCTCCAGCTGGAAACCGGGAAGTCACGGCGCACCGCGGTCGAGGAGCTGTTCGACGTGCCGAGCGGCTGCGCGTACGTCGCGGCCGAGGCGCCGGACGCGATCGCCGAGGAGCGCCGGCGCGGAGTCGCGCCCGGGATCACGACCGCGACGGTCACGCGCGAACCGGTCGGCGTCGTCGGCGTCATCTCGCCGTGGAACTACCCGCTCACGCTGTCGATGGCCGACGCGATCCCGGCGCTGGCCGCGGGGAACGCGGTCGTGCTGAAACCGGACGAGAAGACCCCCTATGGGGCGCTGCTCCTCTCCGAGCTGCTGGAGCTCGCCGGCCTCCCCGACGACCTCTTCCAGGTCGTCACCGGCGAGGGGGAGACCGTCGGGCCGCCGCTGATCGACGGGGTCGACTACGTCGCGTTCACCGGCAGCACGGCGACCGGTCGGGTCATCGCGGAGCGCGCGGGTCGGAACCTGATCGGCTGTTCGCTGGAGCTGGGCGGTAACAACCCCCTCGTCGTGTGCGGGGACGCCGACGTCGACGAGGCCGCCCGCGGCGCGGTCCAAGCCTGCTTCTCGAACGCGGGCCAGCTCTGCCTCTCGGCCGAGCGGATCTACGTCGTCGAGTCCGCCTACAAAGCCTTCCTCGACGCGTTCGTTCGCGAGACCGAGGCGCTGACGCTCGGGACCGGCTACGACTACGACGCCGACCTCGGCTCGCTCGTCGACGCCGACCAGCTGGCGCGCGTCGAGTCGCACGTCGAGGACGCACGCGATCGCGGCGCGACCGTCGAGACCGGCGGGCGCGCCCGGCCCGACGTGGCGCCGTACTGCTACGAGCCGACGGTACTGACCGGCGTCGACCCGGACGCGACGGTCGCCTGCGAGGAGACGTTCGGACCGGTGGCCGTCGTGACGCCGGTCCCGGACGCGGACGCGGCGGTCGCGGCGGCGAACGACTCCCCGTACGGGCTCAACGCGAGCGTCTGGACCGGCGAGCGCGAGCGCGGCGCCCAGATCGCCCGCGAGATCGACTGCGGCACGGTGAACGTCAACGACGCGTTCCTCGCGACGTGGGGCGCGGTCGACGCGCCGATGGGCGGGTTCGGCGACTCCGGGCTCGGACGGCGACACGGGCCGGAGGGGATCCGGCGGTACACGGAGACGCGGACCGTCGGCGTTTCCCGGGTCGGCCCGCTGACGTTCCCCGACCGGATCCCGACCGACTGGTTCGTCCGCGGCGCGTTCGGCGCGATGCGGGTCGGTCAGGGGGTTCGAAGCGCGGCTGGAGCGGTCCGTCGTCGCCTGTCGCGCCGCTGAACGGAGTGGAACGAAACGAGTTGAGCCGACGGCGCCGGGTCGGAGGCGCCGAAAAGAAGCGCTACTCCTCGTCGTCGATCAGGTCGCCGAACACGGACGCCGCGGTGTCGGGGACGTCGAAGTCGTGGTAGTGCTCGCCCTTCTCGTTCGAGAGGATGTTGAGCGCGGCGGCGGCGCCGTCCCCCGCGGAGATGACCGCCTGCCACTCCTCGGCGCGGGCCATCGCGCCGGTCGCGTAGACGCCCTCGACGCTGGTCTCCATCGAGACGCCGACGCTGACGGTGTCGTCGTCGTCGAACTCGCAGCCGAGCGACTCCGCGAGGTCACGGTTCGCGCCCGTAGCGAGGACGACGTAGTCTGCGTCGTACTCGCCCTCCTCGGTCGTCACGGCGAAGCCGTCGCCGGCAGCCTCGATGCCGGTGACCTCCTCGCCCTGGTGGCGGTCGACGCCGAAGTCATCAACCTGCTGGCGCGCGGTCGCCATGAACTCGCTGCCGCCGACGGAGCCCACGCCGAGGTAGTTGAACAGGTGCGCCTTGTGCATCCACGTCCCGTCCGTGTCGAAGAGAGTGGCGTCGAGGCCGTTCTTCCCCGCGAACAGTCCGGCGCTCAGCCCCGCGGGTCCACCGCCGACGATTACGACGTTTGTCATAGTCGACATAACGCGGCCCGACGCATAAGGGTTGGCGGAAGCGGGGATCGGCGGGGCGGCCCTCGCGCGCCGCCGAGCCGACCGAGTGGTCGAGCGACCCGCCCTTCCACCGACTCACGTTTGCCCGAGCAGAAGCTATTTGCGCCGCTCGTGGAAGAGTCGGATTTGACATCCTCTCCGCCCTGAAGGGCGAAGATTCCCACGGCACCGCACCGCTGGGTTGGGATATTGTGGTTTACGACGTAACCCGTTCTTGAGGTGCGAACGCACCAGTTTCCTTGTCAAACAGGAACGTCGATGGCTGTGCCAACCAGCCGCTACTCCTATCCACCGAGAGAGTCGGTGAACTCGGAGATACTTTCTGCCGAATGTTCTCAGCCCCGTTCACATCTGCGTTCGCTACTGTACCGCACTCATCACAGACATACAGTCCGCGTTCAACACGGTTCGCGTCACGCTTCCGGCCACAGCAGGAACATGACTTTGAGGTATCCCGCTCAGACACCTCCTCAACCGTGATGCCTTCCATCTCGGCTTTGTATTCGAGGAGGTCGGTGAACCGGTCGAACGCCCACGAGTGGAGGTCAAGATTACCGTGTTTACCCCAGTCTTTCGACTCGCCGTACTCCGCATCCTCACGGATGCCGGAGAGATCTCCCACCACGATAGTTCCAACTTCCTCCTCAACACACCTCTGGACGATATGTTTGGAGAGGGTGTGGAAGTAGTGGCTGCGGCGGGCCGACTTCTTTTCGTTCAGCCGCGTGGCCTGCTCGGAGTCCGATTCGTCACACCGAGCGATTCGCTTGCTGAAGTAGTAGTCGTCCTGTTTCAAGCAGTTCAGCGGGTACAACTCGCTGTGACCGTCTTCATACGCAAGCGCGGCGAAGTTGTTGATACCGAGATCAACACCGACTGTCTTCTCACCGGGGGCGTCAGCCACGTCGATTTCGACCTTACAGACGAAGTGTAGTTCCCACTCGTCGTCCGTCCAGACAATCTTGACTTGTCGGACGTTCTCCACGGTAGAGAGGTCAACGTCGGGGCGGGTTTGGTACTCACACAGGACAAAATCTGACCAATACTCTTTCAGATTTGACCCCTTTGAGAGTCGAACGCGGTTGTACTGGGTATCGAGTTTGAAGCCAGCGGCTTTGAACGTCACCGTCGAACGCGGGTGGTCGTCGCCGTGTTTGCGGTAGCCGGGCGGGTTTGCTCTCGTGTCTCCGCTGCGTCGGTTGCCGTACCAGCCGTTGAACGCCTCAGCGAGTTCTTGAAGGACTCGCTGACTTGACTGCGAATGCAAGTCATCATATCGTTCGTGAGTTTTGAGATACGTGGTGAGTTCGTTGTGGTTCGGGATATGATCAATTTCAGCCCAGATCCGACTACACGTCCACCGTCCGACGTTCCAGAGTTTCGAGGCGGCGAACCCGAGCGAATCAAGATCGTCCTGCACCCGAGGCTGGTTCCGTATGGAAGCAGTGTAGGTACGAGTGACGACCTGTTTCGCCATACGTAATCTATGTAGACAAAATTACATGAAGGCTTGGATTGGCGGCAGCGTGGAATATCCAGCTGTGCCATCGACCGGTGGAGTGTGAAAGGAAGTGTTGGATTCATCCCCGCGCTAAAGCGCGATGCTTTCTCCTCGATTCTCCGTAATGGAGGGCGGGCCCGAGACGAGTCGACGTGGGAGGCACTCGCGGTCGACGGGCCCCTGTCTCGAACTCCGCGTGTCCGCGTCGCAGTCGCGGTCGCGGTCGCGCTCGCGGTCGGCGTCGTCCTCGTCGCCGACGGCGCCGCAGAGGCCGACTGTTTTTACTCGGCGAAGTCGCTGAGCGAACCGGTGTCGTCGTCGCCGCGGCCGTCGGCCGAATCCCCGTCGCCGCCGCTCGCTCCGGTTGCCTCGCTCCCTTCGGGCCCGCCGTCGTCAAGGCCCGACGCGCCGTCACCTCTGTCGAACCCCGACTCGCCCCACGGGTCATTGGGGTCGACGGGAGCGACGGCGCGGTCGAGCTCGTCGGCGTCGTACTCGATATCCTCGTCGAGCACCATTGCGAGGCGCTGCCAGCGCGCGCTCTGCTCGGCTTCGCCCTCCGGGCCGACGCGGGCGCCGTGGGTCTTGAAGAACCTGGTGCCCCGGCCCAGCTTCGACCCCTCGCCGGTATGGCCGTCGAAGACGGCGTCGAATTTTCCCTCCGGTTCGAGGTCGCCGACGGGGAAGTCGCGGGCGGGCGCCTCGCCGCGCTCGCGGGCCTCGGCCCGGATTTCGGCGACGGCGGAGAAGTAGGCGTCCGCGTTCGACGCCTCGCGCGTCGATTGGGCGCGGGCGGCCGCGAGCGCGGCGTGGACCGCACAGAGGCGCCCCTTCCACGCGTCGGGCTCCCAGCGCTCGGTGGCGAGTTCCTCGTAGCGCTCGATCAGGAGCGCGACCTCGTCGCCCGCGCGGAGGTCCTCGACGACGTAGAGGTTCAGCCGGTCCCAGAGGTTCCAGGCGTATCCTGAGCGGGCCAACTCCCACGCGGCCCACGCGGCGACCTCCTCGTCGGAGCGCCGGACCGCCTTCTGGAGGAGGCTGGAGACGACGTACCGGCTGTACCCGCCGTCGGTCTCGTTGGCCGCCTTCTCCTCGCCGAAGTCGTTCTCGCCCGTCGCGTCCGGCGTCGTCTCGGTTTCGAGGCTCCCATCCGACCCGAACGTCGCCTGTCTGTCGTCGCCGTCGGCCATGTCCCCGCTCCCGCCGCGAGCGACTTAACTGCCGCGCGGCGAGGACGGTAGGAACCCGACACCAACGAGGGCTTCGAGTCCGGCGATCGGGGCCGCGGTACGGCGGATCACACCGGGTTTGAAAGGGAACGCTTAAGTCGAATCCGGCGGCTATGTTTCGGTAACCGCCCTTAGCTCAGCCTGGTAGAGCAGTCGACTGTAGATCGACTTGTCCCCCGTTCAATTCGGGGAGGGCGGACTGAACCTCAATACTCGCGAGCGACAGCGAGCGAGTGTTGATCGTGAGGGACGACCGACCCGAATTGAGCAGACGAGTCACAGCCCGGAACGGCGAGCGAAGCGAGCCGCATGCCCGGACTGTCTCGGCGAGTTCAATTCGGGGAGGGCGGACTGAACCTCAATACTCGCGAGCGACAGCGAGGAGACACCGGAGGCGCTGTCTCCGATCGTCGACGTTTCGCACGAGTACCCGAACTTTTCACCCCCCGCGGCTACGGCAACCGTATGAGAGTTCGCCGGGCCGCGCTCGCCGTACTCCTCATCGTCGTCCTGGCGGGCTGCGCCGGCGCCCTGCCCGCGGACCTCGAATCACCGCCCGGGGACCCCGACGGCGTCGATCCGAACGACCCGGACGACACCGCCTGGACGGGCACCGTCGTGCGCGTCGTGGACGGCGACACGGTGGCGGTCGAGTTCCCGAACGGCGAGGTCGACACCGTCAGGCTCCTCGGCGTCGACACGCCCGAGACGAGCGTCGAGTCGACGTCGCCGGACGAGTTCGAGGGCGTTCCGGAGACGGACGCCGGCCGGGCGCACCTCCGGGCGTGGGGCGGCGAGGCGTCGGCGTTCGCGGAGTCTGAACTCGCCGGCGAGGAGGTCACGGTCGTCACCGGCGGCGACCGCCGCGGGAGCTACGGGCGCTTGCTCGCGGTGCTGTACGTCGACGGCGAGGACTTCAACGAGCGGCTCCTCACGGAGGGGTACGCGCGGCTGTACGACACCGAGTTCGCGAAGCGCGACGCGTACGCGGCGACCGAGTCGGACGCGAGGGAGCGCGGCGCGGGCCTCTGGGACTTCGACGAGTCGGACGACGCCACCGAGGCCGTCGACGGCGAGACCCGCAAGTCGCTCCCGCGCTCCGGAGTCGACGCGGCCGCTCCCCCTGTGTCGCCGTAACACACTTAAGAGCGCGCTTGGTACCGTGTCGTAGTGGCATCCCGACAGGGCGGGTCGGGGGACGCGGAGCCCCTCGGGCCCGGATTGACGGAGCGTCGGACCGCTTCCACGACCGCCGCCGCGACCCGGCAGCCGGACGCGCGCCCCCGGTCGCCGGCGCGCCGCCGCGCACGGGCCGGCCGATCCGGCCGGACCGGTCGAAAGGGGGAGTATCGGTCGGTCGACTCGCCGCACGGCGGGGAGGCCGCGGCCCGGACGCCGGAGGATCCCCCCGTGCGCGATCCCTCCCTGTACGCGCTCACCGACCACTTCCGCGAGCGCCTCGAACAGCCCGGTCGGTACGTCTCGACGCGCACCGTGAGCGACGCGATTCGGGAGGGACAGCTCCGGTGGAACAGCACCGACGGCTGGCGGTTCGCCCTCGTCGAGGGGGGCGTCCGCTTCGTCGTGGTCGTGAGCGACACCGAAACGAACTCCCCGGTCGTCGTCACCGGATGGACCGAGGTCGCGGACCGCGAGGCCGCCCTCGAAGCGTCGCGCTGGGACGGCGTCGACGTCGACACCATCGCCGTGCGCGCCGCCCTGAGCGAGTCCGCGTCGACCCCTATTCCCGACCGCATCCGGCCCCGGACCGTGACTCGCCCCTTCGAGGTGGGCGAGCACCGCCTCGAAACCGAACCGGGCGAGCCGTTCGTGCGCTGTACCGACTGCGGCTGCCGGTTCCGTTCGAAAGAGGGGATCACCTCGCGGCGGTGTCGGCAGCGGTCGCCGGGCCGGTAGTCGGCGCCGCTATTTATAAAGAATCCCGAGCGGTCACTCTCTTTGCCAGTGACCACGCGGTGCGGGTGCGGTGGCGCGTGCCTCCGAGCGCCCAGCGGGCGCGAGGAGCACGCGCGAGGGAGTCGGTGGCCCGGAGCGAAGCGGAGAGCCACCGACGAGGCTGGGGAGGCGTGAGGCTGCGGTGCGGTCGCGGTCGGGTGGGACTCAAAGGGGCAGTCGCGAGGACGAAGCACGCCGACGTAAGCACTGGAAGGAGCGAGCAACGCGAGCGACTGAAGCGCGCAACGAGGCGCGCGAGTCCTCGCGGCTGGGGCTTTGGAGGCGTTCGGCACCGATCCGCAGTCAACGATTTATAAGCAAGCGGCGAGGGCTTTGGCGGCGTTCGCCGTCGATCCGTCATCGGCCAGTTATAAACGAGCGGCTGGGGCTTCGGCGGTGTTCACCGCGGTAGCCACCCGTCGCGATCTACCGACTGTCACCAATTCCGCTCGCCCGGTGACGCTATCCATTTCCGCGTCGCGGCCGAAGCGGCGGTGATGACCGACGACACCGGCGACGACGCCGGCGACGCTCCCACCGAAGCCGCGCCTACCGACTCCGACACCCCTGACGACGACCTCTCCATAGATCGCTTCCACGAGGCGCTCGAAGCCGAGGAGCGCCCGGTCGCGACCGCCAGCGAGGTCGCCCGCCGACTCGGGACCACGCAGGCCGCCGCCCGCGACGCCCTCGCCGCACTCGTCGACCGCGGCGACGTGGACCGGCTCGACGTCGAGGCCGACCCCGTCGTCTTCTACCCGCGGGACTGGGGCGCGTTAGCGAGCCGCGAGCGCGTCGTGGTGTTTCCGAAGCGCCGCGAGATCGTCGTCGACCGCCCGACGCAGTACACCCGGGCGCGGCTCTCGCAGTTCGCGAACCTCGTCGACACCACCGGCACCGAGCCGGGGACGCGCGGGTACCTCTACCGGATCCGGCAGGAAGACGTGTGGGCCGCGCCGTTCGACGACGCCGACGCGCTCGTGGGCGCGCTCCGCTCCGCCCTCCCGCGACGATACGACCACCTCGAGGACTGGGTGCGCGACCAGTGGCGCCGTGCGCACCGCTTTCGCTTGTACACTCACGACGACGACTACGTCGTCCTCGAAGCCGCCTCGGAGTCCCTGATGGGGAACGTCGCCGACCAGCACCTCGCCGACGACTACCTCCGCGCGCCCATCTCGGACACCGAGGCGTGGGTCAACGAGGACGCCGTCGCCGCGGTCAAGCGCGCACTCTACGACGCCGGCTACCCCGTCGAGGACGACCGCGACTTAGAGACCGGCGACCCCGTCGAGGTCGAGCTCACCACCGACCTCCGCGACTACCAAGCGACTTGGGTCGATGAGTTCCTCGACCGCAAGTCCGGCGTGTACGTCGGCCCGCCCGGCTCCGGCAAGACTGTCGCCGCGATCGCGACGATCGCGGCCGTGGGCGGCGAGACGCTGATCCTGGTCCCCTCGCGCGAGCTCGCCGAGCAGTGGCGCGAGGAACTGCTCGACCGCTCGACGATAGACCCCGCGGACATTGGGCTCTACCACGGGGGCACGAAGGACATTCGGCCGGTCACGATCGCAACCTACCAGATCGCCGGGATGGGCCGCCACCGGAGCCTCTTTGACTCCCGCGAGTGGGGGCTGATCTGCTTCGACGAGGCACACCACGTCAGCGCCCCTGTCTACTCCCGGACCGCCGAGCTCCAGAGCAAACACCGCCTCGGCCTCTCGGCGACCCCCGTCAGCGAAACCGGCAGCGAGGAGGAGATATACACCCTGATCGGCCAGCCGATCGGCGCCGACTGGGACTCCCTCTTCGAGGCGGGCTTCGTTCAGGAGCCCGAAGTCGAGATCCGGTACGTCCCGTGGCGCGACGAGCTTGTCCAGAACGAGTACGCCGCCGCGGACGGCCGGGAGCGCCGGCGGCTCGCGGCCGAGAACCCCGCGAAGGTCGAGGAGATCCGCTATCTCCTCGCCGCACACCGCGACAAGAAAGCGCTCGTCTTCGTCGAGTACCTCGACCACGGCCGAGAAATCGCCGACGCGCTCGGCGCCCCGTTCATCAGCGGCGAGACGCCGCACTACGAGCGCGCGGAGCTGTTCCGGCGGTTCCGGGCGGAGGGCAGCGGCAGTGAAGATACCGACGGCGACGGCCTCGACGTCATCGTCGTCTCCCGGGTCGGCGACGAGGGGATCGATCTCCCGAACGCGGAGCTCGCGGTCGTCGCCAGCGGGCTCGGCGGCTCCCGGCGGCAGGGCTCTCAGCGCGCAGGGCGGACGATGCGCCCGACCGGGTCCGCCCTCGTCTACGTCCTCGCGACGCGCGGGTCGAGCGAGGAGGAGTTCGCCCAGCGGCAGATGCGACACCTCGGTCGGAAGGGCGTTCGCGTCCGCGAGACGAACGTCGCGGAGTGACTTGGGACGCGGTCCCCCCCTGCCACCCGGCGCTGGCCCCCCGCCACCCGGCGCTGGCTCCTCGGTTTGAGGCGCTGACCAACCCGTGTTGGCCGGTTACAGTGAGTCTGCTAGGCGCTCGGCCGCCTCTTCGATCTCCCCCTCGTTCTGGACGAACCGGACGGGAGCGTTCTGGTCTCTCGCGTACTGGAGCGCCGCGGACCGGTTGAGGTCCTGCTCGAAGTCGATCTGGCGTTCGGTGACCCCGCCGAGGTCGCGGTCGCTCTCCAGCCTCCGTTCGAGGATCGTCGCCGGCTCCGCCTCCACGAGGACGAACGCGTCCGGGGAGACGTCTTGAAGCACTTCGACCGGGAGCCCCTGAACGTAGCCGGTCCGCGTTTCGACCGCGAGGTGCGTCGAGAGGATCACGTTCGTCGTCTTCGCCTCCTTAGCGACGAACTCGCCCGCGCGACGCTGGAGGCGGCGCGTCTCGGTTTGCGAGAGCGTGCCGAGTTTGGCCCGCTCGGTCGTGATGCCCATCGCCGCCGCCTGTTCGAGCATCACGTCCCCGAAGTTGATCAGCTTGTACCCGTCTCCGAGTCCGCGTCGGACCGCCTGACAGACGCTTGAGAGGCCGACGCCGTTGACCCCCGACACGAGCGTGACGGACATCAGAAACTCACCTCGTTCTCCTCGTCCCCCGGCATTCCGCCACGGTCGTCGTAGTACCGGCGGCCGATGAACTGGGCGCCGACGAGCATCATCAGCGTGTCGTAGAGGTCGTCCGCCGAGTCGAACGACTCGACGTCTGACCGGTCGATGACCGCCCTGATCGTCGTCGACTCTCCGTCCGGCGGCGACAGCTCCGTGTCGCCGACCGTCTCCAGCACCTCGTCTCGGGGCGCCGGAAACTGAAGCTTCCTCGCGAACAGGTCACGAGTTTCTGGTAAGCGCATACATACCATATGACACCGCACGTGAAGATAAGTGTGCATGTACCGCGGGGCCTCGCCGTCGCTCCTCCCGCGCCGATCACCGGGTACCGCTCGCGGACCGCCGGCGGGCGAAGCTTTCAACACGCACTCCGGCGACTTCGCGACATGGACGCTGACGAGCCCTCGCACGCCGCGGACGGGGACGCCGACCTGCGCCCGACAGTCGCCGAGGCAGTCGTGGACGCCATGCTCGACCGAGGCGTCGCCACGGTCTTCGGCATCCCCGGAAAGCAGACTCTCCCGCTGAACCGAGCGCTCGCCGACCGCGACGCGCGGTTCGTCGTCGCCCGCCACGAGACCGCTGTCCCGCATCAGGCGTGGGGGTACGCCGAGACGAGCGACCCGGGAGCGATGGCCGCCACCTGCGTCGTCCCCGGTCCGGGCGACACGAACGCGATGAACGGGCTGAAAAACGCCCTGAACGACTGCGTCCCCCTGCTCCACCTCGCTGTCGAGACGGAGCGGTCGGTCCGCGGCGGCGACGGCATCCACGAGACGCCGCCGGAGACGTACGACACGGTCGTCAAGGACAACGTCCTCATCGACTCGCCCGCGGGCGCGGTCCCGGGGGTCGTCGAGGCGATCCGGACCGCCCGCGAACAGCCGCAAGGGCCAGTCCGCGTCGGGATCCCGAAGGACATCCTCGCGGGCCGGACCCCCCAGCCGGCGGTCGGCGACCGAGACCCGTCGCCGCCCCCGTCGCCGCCCGCCGAGGCGGTCACGGAGGCCGCGGACCTGCTCGCAGACGCGGCCTCGCCCGCCGTCCTCGCCGGCGGCGGGGTCAGGCGGTCGGGCGCGACCGACGCGCTCCGCGCGGTCGCCGAGGGGCTCGACGCGCCCGTCGTGACGACGTATAAAGGAAAAGGAACGCTCCCCGAGTCGCACCCGCTTTCGGCCGGCGTCCTCTGTGGCGGCGCTAGCGCGGAGCTCCGCGGCCTCCTCGCGGAGGCGGACGTCGGCCTCGTTGTCGGCTCCGACCTCGACGCGGTCGCGACCGCCTCGTGGTCCGTCTCGCTGCCGGAGACGCTGGTCCACGTCACGCTCGACGGCGACGACGTGGGGTTCGGCTACGAGACCGATCTCGGTGTCGTCGCCGACGCCGACCGCTTCCTGTGTGCGCTCGACGAGCGGCTCGGCGCCACTTCGGGCGACGGCGAACGGGCGGCGGCTCCCGACCGCGCCGGCGCCGAGCGCGCGGCATCGGTCCGGGCCGCCGACCGCGAGCGGTTCGCGGCGCTCTCCGAGTCGGCCGACGAGGGCGGCAGCGACGGCAGCGACGCCAGCCACCGCCCCCTCCGCTCTGTCGAGGTCCTCTCTGCGGTGCGCGACGCGGTCCCCGAGGACGCCGTCGTCACCGCCGACGCGGGCGGGTTCCGGCTGTGGACGCTCGTCTCGTTCCCCGCTACCGGCCCGCAGTCGTACGTCAATCCGGGTTCGTGGGCGACGATGGGCACCGGCCTCCCCTCGGCTATCGGCGCCAAGCTGGCGAACCCGGACCACGACGTCGTCGCGCTCACCGGCGACGGGGGGCTCATGATGTGCGTCCACGAGCTCCACACGCTGGCGAGCGAGGGGATCGACGTCACCGTCGTCGCGCTCAACAACGACGACTACGCGATCATCAGCGAGGAGGCGTCGCGCTCGTACGCGTTCCCCGACGGCGCCTACGGCTGGGGGGAGGCCGGGCTCGACCTCGTCGCGGTCGCGTCCGGGATGGGCCTGCCCGCTGAGCGCGTCCGCGAGCGCGAGGCCGTCGGCGACGCCGTGGAGCGCGCTCGCAGTCGAGACGGGCCAGCGCTCGTCGAAGTCGTCACCGACCCGGCCGAACCGCAGGCCAGCGAGTGGATGACCGGACAGCATCCCGGAGAGTAGCCGCGCCGTGCCGCACGTTCCCGCGTCCGTTCGGGCGGACGTGAGCCTTAACAACGCCCGTCGTGAACCGCGCCCATGACGCATCCAAACGACGTCGCCGTCGGCATCGTCGGCCTCGGCGGCATCGGGTCCCACCACGCGACGAAGCTGGTCGAGTGCGGCGCGAACCTCGTCGGCGGGATGGACATCGACGCCGACGCTCGCACGCGGTTCCACGAGGAGTTCGACCTGCCCGCCTACGAGGACGAGGCGGCCCTCTACGACGACTGCGACGCCGTGCTGGTCACCACGCCGAACCGCTTCCACGAGGAGTACGCGGTCTCGGCGCTGTCGGCCGGCCTCGACGTCCTCTTGGAGAAGCCGCTGGCGCACACGCTGGAGAGCGCCGAGCGCATCGCGGAGGCCGCCCGCGCCGCCGAGGGGTTCTGTATGGTCGGGTTCAACAACCGATTCGCGGAGCCGGTCCAGGTGGTCAAACACTACCAAGACGAGGGGCGGTTCGGCGAGACGACCCACGTCGAGGCAAACTACGTGCGCCGGCGCGGCGTGCCCGGCCGCGGGTCGTGGTTCACGTCCGCGGACGTCGCCGGCGGCGGCGCGCTCATCGACATCGGTGTCCACGCGATCGATCTGGCCCTCTACTTCCTCGATCACCCCGAGATCGTCGAGGTCTCCGGCGAGACGCGCTCGGAGTTCGGCGGCCGCAACGACTACGCGTACGTCCACATGTGGGGCAACGACGCCGGCCCCGAGGGGTTCGACGTGGACGACTCCGCGTCGGCATTCATGCGGGCCGAAGACGGCTCCACGGTCTCGCTGGAGGTCGCGTGGGCCACGAACCGGCCCGCGACCGACGAGTTCGTGGTCCGAGGCACCGAGGCGGGGGCGACTTTCGACCGCGGCAGCGACGACCTCACGATCCACGAGGCGAGCGTCGGCGGCGGTCACCACCTCACGGACGCGACGGTCAAGACGCGCGAGGGCAACGGCCACGCCGCCGAGCAGGCGACGTTCCTCGAAGCGGTCGCCGCGGGCGAGGCGCCCACGATAAACACCGTCAAGGAGGGACTGCGCGTCCAGCGCGTCATCGACGCCATCTACCGGTCCTCGGAGAGCGGCGCGGCGGTCCGGCTGGACTGAGCGGCGGTGTTCAGATAAGGATTGAAAGGTGAGGCGGTACGTTTTCAAAGTGATTCATGCCCGAAAACGACCGCCTCAGTGGCTGTTTAGACGAGATCAACTTAGAGTTTGTGGAGCGAGAGGCAACACCGAAACTGTTGATGAAGCTCAGTATTCAGCTACATTTGTCTGGATTATCGCTTTCGAATACTGTTTCGTTTCTTGAAGTATTCGGTGTTGATCGGGTTCGATCTACTGTTCACAACAGGGTTCACAAGGCCGATCTACAGCCGGAATCTGGTCGGAGTCCGAATCACGTTGCGGTCGATGAAACGGTGATTCAGCTTGACGATGAACAGTATTGGCTGTACGCTGCCGTCGATCCCGACTCAAACGATTTACTCCACACAAAGCTTGAACCGACAAGAACGAACGTGATCGCAGATCAGTTTTTCGCAGAGCTCCGCGAAAAACACGACGTGGATGACGCGATATTTCTCGTTGATGGCGCGGTTCCACTTCAGCAAGCCTGTGACAAACATGACCTCAAGTTCAGATATGAACGACATGGAGATCGGAACAGCGTCGAACGTGTCTTTCGTGAGGTAAAACGCAGAACTACCAGTTTATCAAACTGTTTTAGCAACGCTGAAGCAGAAACCGCTAACGAGTGGTTGAGATCGTTCGCCTTCGCATGGAATCAGCTTATCTGAACACTACCGTCTCGCCACGGATGGCGGTGATAGGGATAACGGCTGGTTGGCACAGCCAGCGGTTCACCTGTTCGACCGCAGCGAGGGCAGTTTCGCCCCGCGAGAACAGGTCATGAACCGCGAACCGTAATATCCCAACTCAGCGGTGCGGTGCCGTGGGATTCTCGCGTCTTCAGATGCGGGAGGATGTCAATCCATCAGTGAAACATTTTCTGTTATCGTGACAGAAATCGAAGCGATTAATCCCCCATGCCAGAATAGTTGTTCAGATGGAGGAGCTGTTGTTTCTGGGTGTGTTCGCCTGTCTAGCGGGCATCGCGGTCATCTTCTGTATCGCTGTCCGGCAGAGGAACGCCCCCGCAGTAGTCAACACGGGTGTGTCGTTTCTGCTGGTGTTCATTCCGGTTCTCGTCGATGTTCTTGCCCACTGGTTCTACGGCGTTCGAGTGGGGCTTGCCCCGGAACTTCCACTCTGGATTGCCGTCGCCGGTCTGTTTCACTCCTACGGTATGCTCGGTCCATACGACGAGATCTCTTGGTGGGACCACCTCACCCATACGCTGTCGGCGGCACTAGTGGCAGCGTTGCTATATGCTGGCGTAATCGTCGCCCTCCAGTATGTCTCAGTTTCGGCTGGAAACGGTCTGATCTGGGTCACTGTCGTGTTGGTTACGCTTCTGTCCGGAGTGTTCTGGGAGCTGATCGAACTTCTCGCGCGGGAGGTCGGGAGAAAGTTTGACCTCCCACCGATACTCGAACACTACGGCCGCCGGGATACGGTCTTGGACCTGTTTTTCGACGTTGTCGGCGCGGTGTTCGTCGTCGTCACCGACCTGCGACTGTTCGTCCCGATGGCAGAGGTATCCCCCGAAATAACGGTAGCGGCTCTGGGCGTAGTTCTCAGTGGATTGGTGGTCGGAGCACTGGCTTTGTCGTTGATCGTCGTCGTCGAG
Organism: Methanobacteriota archaeon; assembly: GCA_051745525.1. GTDB lineage: Archaea > Halobacteriota > Halobacteria > Halobacteriales > Haloferacaceae > Halorubrum. The sequence continues at coordinate 21,693 of JBNJEE010000003.1, forward strand.
CAAGCTGAGTCTAAAACGCAGACATACTCCGGTGGATCGGACTGATTCGGCGTCCAATTCGAGATTCGATCGTATGACGTTCCTCAGTCTCGTACTCAAGCATACTCGGAACGATCAGTATGTAGCTCTCATCGACCGACTGGTTCAATCGATAAACTCTCAAAAGAAGCATATTTCAACGGGGCCGTCTGCGACGCTCTGAGTCGGCACCTCTCGACCAGCGATGACGACCGCCCTGCGGGGCGACGACGCATATCTCGACCGCCGGCGACCCCGTCCGCGATGGGAACCTATTCGGTGCTGGGGATACTTCCGTCTGACAACTCGTGACCCGCGATCCCGGCCCGACGCCGCCCTCCGAACGGATCACCAGCCTCGACGCGCTCCGGGGGTTCGCGCTGCTCGGCATCCTCGTCATCAACATTCGCGTCTTCTCGATGCCGGAGCAGACCCTGCTCAACCCCAACGTGTACGGCGACTTCACGGGGCTCAACTACTGGACATGGTTCGTCGGCCACGTGTTCGCGCAGTCGAAGTTCATCACCATCTTCTCCGCGCTGTTCGGCGCTGGTATCCTCCTCTTCATCGAGAGCAAAGAGGAGAAGGGCCAAGACGCCGTCCGCCTCCACCTCCGGCGGACCGCGGTGCTGATCGCGATCGGACTCGCGCATGCTTACCTGCTGTGGTACGGGGACATCCTCGTTGCGTACGGCCTCACCGGGATTTTCCTGCTGTTCGTCCGCGACCTCGACGCGCGCCGGCTCGCCGGGCTGGCCGGGATATTCCTGCTTTTCATCCCCGCGATCGAGCTGTTCGCGGCGGTCTCGATCGGGGGAGAGGCGATCGCCGGCCAGTGGATGCCTTCGGAGGCCGCGATCCGACAGGAGGTGGCGGCCTACCGCGGCGGGTGGCTCGACCAGATGAGCCACCGGGTCTCCTCGTCGTTCCAGCGACAGACGAGCGGCTTCATCGGGTCGAGCTTCTGGCGGGTCGGCGGCGTCATGCTGCTCGGGATGGCGCTGTACAAGCGGGGCGTGCTAACCGGCGAGCGCTCGACCGCGTTCTACCGCCGGCTCGTCGGCGTCGGCGTCGTCGGCGTCGGTATCGTCGTCGCGGGCGTCGCGTACGTCGAGGCGAACGACTGGAGCGCCGGCGCCGCGCTGTACTGGCGCCAGTTCAACTACGTCGGGAGTCTCCTCGTCGCCGGCGGCTACGTCGGGCTGGTCACCCTGTTCGTCCGCTGGCGCGGCGAGGGCGTCGTGACGCGCGCGCTCGCCGCTGTCGGGCGGACCGCGTTCACGAACTACCTCCTCCAGACGGTGATCGCCACGACGATATTCTACGGCCACGGGCTCGGCCTGTTCGGCTCCGTCAGCCGGTTCGAGGCGATGGGAATTGTCGTCGCCATCTGGGCGGGTCAGATCGTCCTCTCGGTGCTCTGGCTTCGCTACTTCCGGTTCGGCCCCGTCGAGTGGGTGTGGCGCACGCTCACATACGGGGAGGCGCAGCCGATGCGGCTGGCGGACTGAGCTCTCGTTCTCCGAGCTGAGACTCGCGAGGACACGTTCAACACCCTCCCGTCGAACTCCCGTCCATGACCGGTTTCGACGTCCACGACCACCGCCACGAGCTGAAGCAGCTGCGCGATGCCGGACGAACGAGCCTCTGGGAGAACCGCGAGGGGATGGCGTGTCCGGTGTGCGACGACGCCTTCTCGCGGCTGTTCGTCACGCGACAGACGGGGACGACGTTCCCCGAGAACGACGGCGCGCGGTTCTGTCTGCTACGCGACGGCGACGCCGTCTATCTGTTCAGGCACTGAGTCCGCCGGCCGACGCCCCCGTCGCACTCGGTCGTCGTGGCGGCCCGCCGGAGTCGGTCGCCGCGATCAGTCGTCGCTCACGGGGTCGACGCCGGGCTCCGGGTCGTCGATGTAGCGCTCGGTCCACGTGCCGCGCGAGAACCACGCGACGCCGACGATGGCACCGAGGACGTTGCCAAGCGCCATCCCGACCCAGACGCCGGTCTCGCCCCACCCGGCGACGAACACGAGGTACGCCACACTCGCGACCCGGCCCACCCAGAGGGTGAGAATCGAGATGACCATCGCGGTCTTCGTGTTGCCGGCGCCGCGGAACGCGCCTAAGATCACCTGCGAGACGCCGATGAAGGCGAACTCGACCGACCGGATCCGGACGTACTCGACCGCGTAGGAGATGGTCGCCGGCGCGTCCGGCACGTCGCCGAGGAACGCGCCCACGATCGGCTCGGTGAACGCGACCGCGACGACCGCGACGAGGAACATCACGCCGGCGCCGGTCGTGGCGGCGAACTTCACGGCCTTGGCGGCGCGGTCGGCGCGGTTCGCGCCGAGATTCTGTCCGACCATCGTGTCGATGGCGCGGCCGAGCCCCATCGCGGGCAAGAAGACGAGCGAGATGAGGCGGTTCCCGAGGCCGTACGCCGCGACGACGGGCGGCGAGAACGTGACGATCATCGCGGTCAGCGTGATCATCGCGAGCGCGCTCGTCGTCTGCTCGACGCTGGAGGGGAGCCCGAGCCGGAAGATGTCCCGGATGAAGTCGGGGTCGGGCGCGAGGTGGCCGAACGTCACATCAGGACCGTAGCCGGTCCCGAACAGGATCCAGAGCCCGATAGCGGTCGCGACGCCCCGCGAGAGGATCGTCGCGAGCGCGGCGCCCTGGATCCCGATCCCGGTGATCCCCGTCGCCGAGAGGAGCGTCGCCTCCAGCGCGACCGGGTCGAGCGCGGCGAGCCCCGGAACCGCCGCGAGCCACTCGAACAGCGGGTTCCCGTCGAACCCGAAGATGAAGAACGGGTCTAACAGGACGTTCAGGAGGACGGAGACGAACATGACCGCCATCGGCGTCCGGGTGTCGCCGTAGCCGCGCATCAGCGCCGAGAAGACGAAGAAGCCGAACATCAGGGGGATGCCGGCAAAGATGACCTCCATGTAGTCGGCCGCGAGCGGGATCACCGTCGCCGCGGTGTCCGCGTCGCTCGGCAGTATCTCGAGCGCCGGCCGGGTGTAGAGGTAGCCGCCGACCCCGATGAGCACGGACAGCACAGAGACGGTGAAGATGGTCTGTCCCGCCACGAGTCCCGCGGACCCCTCGCCGTCGGCGCCGGTATACTGCGCGACGAGGATCGCGCCCGCGGTCGTGAAGCCGCCGGCGACCGCGATCAGCAGAAAGATGAGGGGGAACGCGAGGCTGATAGCGCCGACGGCCTCCGCCGAGAGGCGGCCGAGGTAGAGGGTGTCGACGATGTTGTACGTCACCTGCAACAGCTGGATGACGACGATCGGCCACGCGAGGCGGAACAGCGGCCGGAGGAGGCTCCCCTCGGTGATCGATTCGTCGTCGAGGGGGCCGTCGTCGCTTTCCCCCGGTGCGTCTCCGGAGCCGTCGGCCCCGTCGCGCCCGTCGTCGGCGTCGCCGGGAGGGTCGCTCACTCCGTCGGAGGGGTCTGACGGGTCGGAGGGGTCGGCAGCGGGCTCGTCGCTCACTGATATATAAACGCCGCGCGCACTCTATCAGGCTTCCGATCCGGTCAGCGGTCCCCCTCGTCGGCGTCGCGGTCCACGGAGGCGTCGGGGCCCTCGGCGCCCGTGCCTCCGCCCTCCGACACGGCGGCCGCCGACCGGCTCGCGCCCGCGGCAGCGTCAGCGTCGCGGGGCGCCCTCTCCGCCGAGTCGGCGTCGACGCGAGCGACTCCGGACGTGTCGTCGAAGACGAGGTGCCGGTGCGGGTACGCCATCTCGACGTCCGCGTCCGCGAACCGCTCCCGGATCCGGGTGTTCACGTCCGACTGGACCTTCGCGAGCTTGTAGGGCTTTTTGACCCAGTACCTGAGTCGGAGCAGGACCCCGTTGTCGTCGAACTCGTGGATCCGGCAGTCCGGGCCCGCCATATACCGCGCCACGCCGATGCGGATGTCAGGCCCGCCGTCGACGACGGCGTCGCAGTCGCGCGCCGCGCGCTCGATTAGCTGCCGGGCTTCGGGGATGTCGCTCTCGTAGGTGACTAAGATGTCGATCGAGCGGCGCGTGCGCTCGTCTTCGGCCGAGAAGTTGGTCACGTCGCGCTCGCGCATCGTCCCGTTCGGGACGACGAGGAAAGTGTTATCGAGGGTGAATATCTTCGTGTACCGGATCGTGATGTCCTCGACGAATCCCGTCGTCCCGTCCTCTAGCTCGATCATGTCGCCGATCTCGAACGGCTGGTCGGCGAGGATGAACACGCCGTTGATGAAGTTCCCCACCAGCGGCGCGAGGATGATACCGATGACGGCAGAGAACACCGCCGTCCCGAGGAGGAGGTCCGCGAACTGAAAGCCGGCCGCGCTGAGCCCGACGAGCAGCGCGACTCCGATCGTCCCCGCCCGGACCCCGCGAACGATCGTCTGCGCGACGCTCTGTCGCGACACGCGGCGTGCGACCGGCCGCCCGATCAGCCGGACGAGGAAGTTGGCGACGACGACGCCGACCGCGACGGCCGCGACGACCGTCAGAACGCCCGCTCCCGGGAGGTCCGCGAGCCGCGTGACGAGCCCGTCGAGCCGCGAGACGACCCCTGCGACCGCCGCTCCCTCCGGGAATCCCATGGGAATCCGCCGTCGGCCATCCGAAAAAGCGTTTCTCCCCACGGCCGGTCGCCCGAACGCGCGACCCGCCGACGGCAAGCGAGTGGGACAATCAGACGTTCTCGCTCGCTTTTCGAGGGGCTCGCTTCGTCGCCGGCGCTTCGCGCCGGCTGCTTGAGGGACCGAAGGTCCCTCTCTGCTCGCACCTCGCACCGTTCGCTGCGCGCGACTGAGAGGGTTCGAATCCCCTGCGTGCCGGTTCGCTCGTCACTTCGCTCCTCGCTGTACGGGCACAGTGGGATTCGAACCCACGACCGTCGGATTAGAAGTCCGACGCTCTATCCGGGCTGAGCTATGTGCCCTCATCAACTCCTGATCCCCCGAGTCTAAAAAACGCCCGCGGTTCGCGTCGGGAATTGCCCCGACGACGGCGTTCAGTAACTGTACTCGACCACCGTGTTCCCGTCCGGATCGTCGACGAACACCGTGTCGCCGCCGTTGTTCCAGACGCCCTGTCCCCGACCCCAGTACACCTCGCCGTCGGTGTCGGTTCCCGAGCCGGTGTACAGCGTGATCGTCGCGCCGGGATCGACGCTGACCGCTCCGAAGGTGTAGCCGTTGTCGGCCGCGTCGTACACCTCGTAGCCGTCGAGGTCGAGCACCTCGTCGCCGTCATTGACGAAGGCGACGTACTCGTCCTCGACCGGGTCACCCGCGGGATCGTACTCGATGCTGTCGAACGCGAGCGACCCCCCAGAGCCGCCGTCGCCCCCGTCGTCGCCGTCGCCGTAGGCGTCGAACAGTTCGAATTCAGTGTCGAAGTTGGTCGTCGTCGGGACCGTCGGGTCGCCGCCGAGGTTGTTCTCCTCGTCGGTCACCGCGTCGCCGGTCCGCAGGTCGGAGCCGAGGTCGGCTGCGAGCGCGTCGAGGTTGTCGCGCGCGTCCGCCGCGTCCTCGGCACCGGCTCCCGCGAGGATCACGGCGCCGCCGTCGTCGCGGAAGTCCTCGATCGCGGCGACCTCGTCGCTCCCGAGTTCGTCGTCCGGCGCGGTGACGATCACCGCGCGGGCCTCGGCGAGGTCGCGCCCGAGGTCGTCGTCGAAGTCGTTCTTCGCGTCGAACTCGATCGCGAACCCCTCCAGGTAGCGCTGGAAGTAGGCGGCGTCCTCGGCGGAGAGCGCGTAGTCGGCCGCGAACTGCCCGTGCCCGCCGTCGATGACGACGCTGCCCTCGCGGCCGTCCGCGGCGAGGGAGTCGATCAGATTCGCGAGGAAGACGTAGTTCCCGTATGGCTCGGTGCCGGGACCGCCCTCGCCACTCTCGAAGCTCTCCTCGACGATCGGCCCGCCGACGAGCGCGACGTTGTTCGCCTCGTCGACGCCGACGAGGGGGTCACCGCCCTCGGCGGCGACGGGGACGCGGTCGGTCGCGATGTCGCCGTCCGCGGTCGCGACCGAGGAGGCGAACGGGACGAATAGCTCGTCGACCGGATCGTCGCCGACGACCGGCGTCGCCTCGACGTCGGAGATTTCCCAGATCCCGTCGCCGGCGTCGCGCGCGGCGCGCTCGAGGTCCCAGTACTCGTCGTGGTTCGCGAGGCCGGAGTCGTACACGCGGGCCCAGCCGTCCTCGATGACCTTCGCGTTGTACACGCTCCCGTCGGACAGTTCGAGGAAGCCCAGCAGGCGGCCGAAGTTCCCGCGGAGCCCCTCGTTCTCGTCGAACGACAGGGTGACCGTGGTGCCGACCTCGAGCTGGTCTTCCGCATAGGTCGTCGCCTCGTCGCCTTTGTCCTTCAGCGCGGGACCGTCGTCTATCCCCTCGTACTCCTGAAGGCGCTCCTCGGTGCCGCCGGTCTCGGGCGTGTCGATGCCGAGGATCCGGACCGTGTCTTCTGTCGCCTCGTCGAACGCGACGGTGGCCGTGTCGCCGTCGGCGACGCTGACGATCTCGACCTCGTACTCCTCAGTCGGGTCGAGCTCAAGGCCGAGTCCCTCGCGGTCGGCGAACAGACCGGGGTAGTTTCCGGTGTCGAGGTCGGTTGTCACCGGCACGAACTGGGCGCCGTCGTTGCTCTCGGCGTCGATCACTTGATTGTCGTTGAACCGGATCTGCGTGTCGATGCCGTTCGCCAGCGCGTTGAGGTTGTCTGTCTCGTCGAAGTTATCGAAGTCCGACTGATCCATCAACACGACCAGTCCGCCGGCGTTCGCGAACGACGCGAGCGCGTCGATTTCGCTCCCGCCGAACGACGTCGACGGCGACGTGATCACGACCGCGGAGGCCGGCCCGAGGAGGTCGCTTTCGAGGTCGGTCGTCGCCTCCACACTGTACCCGTTGTCCCCAGCGTAGCTCGCGAACCCGGAGTGGCTGTCGAGGCCGTAGAACTGGTCGTGCCCCTCGTCCCAGAGCACGGTGTCCGAGTCCGCGTACTCGTCGAGGACGTTCAAAAGCACTTCCTCGTTACCGTACTCGCCGAACCGCACGTCGTCCTGCGCGAACGGGAAGCCGAAGGCGACGACCGGGAGGTCCTGGTCGACCGCCATCAACGGCAGCGGCTCGTCGTCCGGGTAGCTCGTTTCGTCCCCGTTGCCGTCCGCGTCGGTGGACTGCGCGGTGGACTCGGCCGCAACCGCGATCGCCTCGTCGGGCAGATAGCCGTCGTCCTCGGCCAGCAGGCTGGCAGTCGAGTCGAATGCCAGCTGGTCGACGAACTCGGTCGGCGCGTCGCCGGGGTCGTCGCCCGGGTCCTCGATCGGCCCGTCGCCGATGCCGATGGTGAACGACACCTCGCCGTCCGCCGGATCGTCGCCCGCGTCGACCTCGACGCCGACCGCGACCGCCTCGCCGACCCCCAACTCGACGGTCGGTTCGGGACCGAGCGCCTCGTCGTCGACGGTCAACACGAACTCGGCGTCACCGAGGTTCTCGTCGTCGACCGTAGCGATCAGGCCGAGATCCTCGGTCCCCTGATTGCTGACCTGGAACACCTCGCCGACCTCGTAGACGGTGCTGGAGCCGAAGCCGGTGCCCCCGCCCTCGACCTCGTCGAAGGCCAAGGCGAGTTCGCCGTCGTCGTCGACGGACGCGAACTCGTCGTCGAGCGGGGTCAGCGATAACAGGGAGCTCGCGTCGTCGGCGAGCGCGACAGTCGCGTCCCGCTCCGCACTGGCCGTGTCGAACGCGCCCGTGGCGATCGCGCCGCCGCCGGCCGCGGTCGCACCGAGCCCGATGATGACGCTGCGGCGCTTCATAGTTCCCCCTCCGCGAGGAAGAAGTCCGGAAACTCATCGTCGTTGAAGTTGCTCGTCTGGGGTATGAAGAACTGCCCGCCGTTGCTATCGTCGTCGGTCACCTGATCGAAGTTGAACCGGAAGGCTGCGTCGAGTTCGTCAAGCACCGCGTTCAACGCGCCGTTCGAGGTGCCCTCGAACGAGGCGGTCCCGTGGAGGAACACCGCGCCGCCGTCGTCGACGAAGTCTGCGAGCGCGGACCGTTCGGCGTCGGAGAAGCCCCCGGCGTCCGCGATGTCTCCGTCGGTGGTCACGATCATCACCGCGTCGGCGCCGTCGAGCGAGTCGACGAAGTCGCTCCCGACCGCCTGAACGTCGAATCCGCGTCCCTCGGCCACCGATTCGAGCTGCGAGAAGTCGTTCGCGAGCGTCCGAGCCTGTCCGTGCGTCTCGTCGTACAGCACCGTCCCGGTCCCGTCGAGCGTGGCCTCCCAGGCGTTCGAGATGAGGGTCCGATTGCCGTCCACGCTGCTGGCGTCCGGGCCGAGCCCCGACCCGAACCCGACGACGGTCTCGTCGACCGCCGCCAGCGGGATCTCGACGTCCTCGGGATACGAGAGGAACCCGTCGTCGTCCTCGGGATTCTCGTTCTCCGCCGTTGGCTCCGCCCGGACCGCGACGACCGAGTCGTCGTCGAGCGGGTTCCCGTCGGCATCCGTGAGACTCGCCGTCGAGAAGAACTCGGTCACGTCGATCGTCTCGGGCGGCTCCGGCTCGGGGTCGTCCGGCTCGTCGTCGCCTTCCTCGAAGGCCGCCTCGATGGTGACGTCGATGTCGAGGTCCTCGCTGACGTCGACGTCGCCCGTCTCCACGTAGGTGCCGACCGACTGCTCCGCGCCGGTCTCTAAGACGACGGCGTTGTCCGGGTCGTCGAGGATGCCGTCGCGGTCGTCGGTGGGGTAGAGCCGGAACTCGCCGTCGAACTCGTCGGTGTCGCTCGTCGCGGTGACCGAGACCGTCTCGGTCCCCTGGTTCGCGATGGCAAACACCTCATCGAAGTAGAACTGCGCGTTGCGTCCGATCCCGTCTCCGTCACCGGAGGCGTCGCCGAACGTCAGCGCGAGCTCGCCGTCGCCGTCCGTCGTCGCGTAGGCGCTCTTGGAGACCAGCCCGAGGTACGCATCCTCGTCGTCCTCGAAGTTCACCGTCGCCGTCCGCTCGGCGCTCGCCGCGTCGAACGCGCCCGTCCCGATGAGTGTTATGCCGCCGATACCGCCAGCCGCCGCTCCCGTGATGAGTGTTCGTCGTCGCATGAATCGTCCGCGGCCGCCGCGCTCCGTCGCGACTCTCCACCGTCCGAAGGGACCCGTGAAACGCGAGAGCTCCGAGAGCGGAGGGCGAGCGCGAGGGGAAGTACCAGATGTACCGTCACACGTCAGCCACGAGCCCACCGTCAAACGGCTAATTTAAATAATTTTATACTACTTGTATGGAACGATCACCTCAACTATATACCTCTCCGGAGCGCTCCGAACCGCTCCGAAGTTGGGCGCTACGCGGTGGTACGATCCGTTCCGTGCGGCGTCGACGCCGCCGGCGGGCGGCGCCTTTCAACAGCAGACCTAAGTCCGCGAGCGGAGTATCCGCCGGTAATGAACGTTATCGGAACCGTCGGCCTCCCCGGCAGCGGGAAGGGGGAGGCGGCGAACGTGGCCGAGGCGGCGGATATCCCCGTCGTCGTCATGGGCGACGTGATCCGCGCCGAGTGCCGCCGCCGCGGGCTCGACCCGGCGCAACACCACGGGCGGATGGCCGGCACGCTCCGCGAGGAGGGGGGCGACGACGCCATCGCCGTCCGGACCCTCCCGCGGATTCGGGAGGCCGCGGCCGAGAGCGACCGCGACGACGAGACGGTCCTCGTCGACGGCCTCCGCTCGACCGTCGAGCTGGAACGCTTCCGCGAGGCGTTCGGCGACGACTTCACGCTCGTCGCGATCCGCGCGCCGTTCGAACTGCGCGCCGAGCGCCTTGACGAGCGCGGCCGCGACGACTCCGACTCCGACCTGGAGGCGCTCCGCGAGCGCGACGCCCGCGAGATCGACCTCGGGCTCGGCGAGACCTTAGAGCGGGCCGACGTGGAGATCGACAACACCGACAGCCTCGCGGCGTTCCGCGAGCGCGTCCGCGCGGTGCTGGGGGTCGGCGACGAGGCGCCGGACCGCTCCGACGGCGACGAGGCCGAGGGAGCCGGCGAGGCCGAGACGCCCGATGCCGCTGCGGCCGAAATGCCCGAGGCCGGGGGTGACGGCGCGTGATCTACAGCGTCGACGTCCGGATCGAGGCGCCGGTCCACGACACGGAGGTGACCGACCGGGTCGCGGACGCGGTCGAGAACGTCTTCCCCGACGCCGAGCCGGTCCACGAGGCGGGGCGGCTCGTCTCCGAGACGCACAGCCTCGACGCCTTCTCCGACGTGCTCCACGAACAGGAGATCCTCGACACCGCAAGGCGCGTCTTCCGGCAGAACAGCACGGAGGAGGGGTTCGCCTTCTCCCTCAAAAAGCAGGCCGCGCTCGAAGGCGTCGTCAACTTCGCGGTCGGCGAGCCGGACGAGCTCGGCGAGATCGACGTCGAGGTCCGCGTCCGCGAACCCGACGTGGAATCGTTTATCGACTACGTCGCGCCCGAGACCGACGAGGGCCAGCCCGTCGACCCCGTCCGCGAATACGGGGACCGGTTCGACCCCGAGGACGAGGCGTACTAGTCCGGGGGCGACCGCCGCGAGTAGCGTCTCCGATTCAGTCGCTCAACAGCGACGAGCCCGCGCCGCCGATCGCGCCGAAGACGGCCGGGTAGACGGCACCGGCGAGGAGGACGGCCGTCACGATATCGGGCGCCACGTTCCCGTCGCCGACCGCGTACCGGAACAGGAACGCGCCGACGACCGCGAGCGGGAGGTAGCCGGCCGTGACGAGCGCGCCCGTACGGACGCCGTCGAGGGTGGAGTCCGCGCCGGCGACCCGACCCGCGACGACGCCCGCGACGAGCAGGAGGACCGGCGGGACCAGGAGGAGGAACCCCGCGCCCTCGGCCTCCATGAGGAGGTTCCGCGACGACGTGCCGCCGAGCACCCCGGGCGACACGGTCTGGACGAAGTGGGCGTTATAGAACATCCAGCCGGACACCTGCCACGCCGAGATGGGGTCGCCCCCGAACAGGTCGGCGAGGAAGTTGAGCCCGGAGAGCCCCTCCTCGATCCGGCCGCTCTGCGTGAGGTAGACGGACAGGTAGCCGACGAGGTAGGCGGCGGCGCCGGCGACCGCGCCGGTGACCGCCTCTCTGGCGATGCTCGGATCCGAGCCTGTCGTCGCGGCCGTCGCGCCGGTCGGTGACGAGGACATGCGCTCGGTGTCGTTTCGGGCGCCGTAAGTGTTTGTTGGGTCGGGATCTCCGCCGTAATTCAACGGAAGCGAAGGATGAAACCCCCGCTTGCGCCGAAATCGCTGCCGATCAGGCGGTCGCCTCGCGCCACTCTGCCTGCGAGATGGTGTACCGGACCTCGTCGTGGACGCTGCCGTCTGCGAAGGCGAGCGCGTTTCGGAGGCGGCCCTCCCGCCGCCCACCGAGGCGGTCGACGTACCGCTCGATCGCGCGACGCGACTTCTCGTTGTCGGGGTGGTGGCTCACGGCGACGACCGCTAAATCGAGGTCGTCGAACGCGACCGCGACGAGCGCCGCGGCGCGCTCGCCGGAGTAGCCGCGCCCCCAGAACCGCCTGCGGAGCCACGTGCCGAGGACCGCGGTGCGCTTCTCCCAGTCGACGTGGAACCCGCCGAAGCCGGCTATCTCGCCGGCGCCGTCCTCCCCCTCGCGCGGCCGGATGACATAACCCGCGGCCTTGCCCTCCTCGAACCGCTCGCGGCCGCGTTCGAGGAACTCTAGCGTCTCCTTCTTCGTCTCGTGGGGATCCCACGTGACGTACTCGGTCACCTCGTCGATGCCGGGGTCAGACGAGCAGACCCGGTAGCACTCGTCGAGGTCGACGCTCTCCGGGCCCCTCGCCGCCAGCCGCAGCCGCTCCGTCTCGATGGTTTCGGGGAACACGTCGTGTCGGTCGCCGCCGCCCGGATAAACTCTATCGACGGCGCGGGAGCCGTTCACACACCGGACGCTCAGTCGGCGAATTCGCCCGCGCCTACGCGTCGAGCGCGTCGGCGAGGTCGTCGCCGACGGCCGCGATCGCGTCGCGGGCCCGGTCGACGTCCTGCATCGTCATGAACCCGTGAACCATCGCGGGGTAGTTCTCGTACCGCGTCGCGACGCCGTCCGCGACGAGCCGCTCCGCGTACGCTTTCCCGCCGTCGCGGAGCGGGTCGAAGCCGGCGGTGAGGACCGTCGCGGGCGCGACGCCGGAGAGGTCGCCGGCGTTGATCGGGTCGGCGTACGGGTTCCGGCGGTGGATTTCGCTCCGGTAGTACGCCGCCGAGAACCACTCGATGTCCGCCTGCGAGAGCACGATTCCGGCGTGTTCGCGCACCGACTCCTGCTCGGGGTCGACGCCGATTCCGGGGTACAAGAGCGCCTGATGCTCGATGTCGGGACCGTCTCGCTCGGCGGCCATCAGCGCCGTCACCGCGGCGAGGTTGCCGCCGGCGGAGTCGCCTGCGACCGCGATATCACCGGTCCCGCGGAGCCGCTCCGTCGAGTCCGCGGCCCACTCGACCGCGGCGTCCGCGTCCTCGACGGCGGCCGGGAACGGGTGTTCCGGGGCGAGGCGGTACTCGACGGAGAGGACGGCGCAGCCGCTCTCTCGCGTGAGGTGGCGGCAGAGCCAGTCGTGCGTCTCGACGTTCCCGAGGACGAACCCGCCGCCGTGGAAGAAGACGACGGTCGGGTGGGGCGGGTCGCTCGCGGGGCGGTAGAGGCGGGCGTCCAACTCGCCCGCGGAGGCGGGAACGGTCACGGACTCGGTCGCGCCGACGCTCGGCGGGTTCCGGTTCTGGAGCCGCGTCAGGGGTCCGGTCAGGAGCCGGAGAAGTTTCAGTTTGTAGCGACCGTGCGGGAGGGGTATCCGCGACTGGCGGGCCGCAGCGCGTTTCGCCTGGGGATCGATTTGGTCGGCGCTCACGCCCCGGGAGTCGTCGGGCCGTCGACAAGACGGTTGCGGCGGGGTCGCCGGTATCTGAGAGCAGCCGGGTTGCTCACCGCGTTACGCCGGCCGCCCGCAGTTCGTCGCGGATCGCGTCGCGTTTCACGAGGGCGAAGCCGACGCAGATGACGAGGAAGCCGGCGACCGTCGTGGCGGTGATCCCCTCGTCGAGGAGGAGCCAGCCGACGACGGCGGCGAACACCGGTGCGACGTAGGAGACAAGGTTGATCTCGATCGGGCCGAGGCGGTCGAGCAGGTCGAAGTAGATGAGGAAGCCGATCCCGCTGGCGACGACCGAGAGGTAGCCCAAGGCGAGCAGCGACTCCGCCGTCCAGACCGCGTCGGCGACCGACTCGCCGAGGCCGAACGCGAGCAGGTGGGTGAGGCCGGCGCCGAGCAGCATCGACCACGCCTCCATCGTCTCGGTGGTGATGTCGGCCTCGGAGGCCCGCGAGAGGACGGAGCCGAGCGCGAACGAGGCGGCCGCGAGCAACACGAGCAGCTTCGCGCCCGTGCCGCCGCCGGTCAGGTTCGCGGGGTCCGGGTTCGCGAGGACGACCGCGCCGACGAGGCCGATCCCGAGCCCGAGCGCGCCGACGGCGGTCAGGCGCTCCGCGGGCAGGATGGCTCGCGCGAACACTGTGGTCAGGAGCGGCGAGAGGCTGACGATGACGGCCGCGACGGCGCTCGTCACTGCCGGGTCGGTCTCGCCGATGAACAGGAACGCGTGGTAGGCGGCGATGATGAACACGGCGCCGGAGGCGACTTCGAGCCACTGGTCGCGGCCGCGGGGGATCGGGTCGTCGACGGCGTACGCCGCGTAGGCCAGCATTACGACGCCGGCCACGTCGTACCGGAGCGCCGCGAACGTCACCGGCGGGAAGTACGCCAGCCCCGCCTTGATTGCGACGAACGCGGATCCCCAGACAGCGGCGAGGACTAAGAACAGCGAGAGGTTTCTGAGACGGCTCACGTCCGCCCTCGCCCCGCGGCGCGCCAAAAGGTTCCGGAAACGGCCGTGTTCGCTGGATTCCCTCGGGAAAGGGCCCGCTATCGGACCCGGTACCCGTCGGCGTCGCGGGCGACGACGCCGACGTCGGAGAGTCGGCGGAGCGCGCCCTCGACCGTCGACTCTCGCGCGCCGACCTCATCGGCGACCGCCGCGGGCGTGCCGTCAGTCTCGACCACCGCGGCGATGACGGCCGCGAAGAAGCGGCTGTCGGCCTGCCCGCCCAGCCGCTCGTCGATCTCGGCCAGCGCGTCCTCGACGCGGCCCTGAACCCACCGCTGGGCGAGCGAGAGCTCGCGGTCGAGGTCCTGAAGCCGCGCGAACTCCTCGGCGAGGTCCGCGAGGTCACCGGTCGAGCCCGACCCGTCCGGCGCCTCGATCGAGAGGTGCGGACAGCGCCCGGACATGTCGAGGCTGTTCTTCGCCGGGTACGCGCTCTTCGCGCCGAAGCCGTACGGGGAGACGCTCACCTCCAGACGAAAGCTTCGCGCGATCCGGAAGTACTTCCGGCGCTGGTCGTCCGTCGTCGACTCGACGAGACCGGCCTCCTCCAGCTTCCGCAGGTGGTCGATCACCGCCTTCGGGCTCACGTCGAGGTACTCCGAGATCTCCGTGACGTAGCAGGGCTTGGTGGCGAGAAGCCGGAGGATGCGCCGCCGGTTCTCGTTGCCGAGGAGATCGAGCAGTACCGCGGAGTCCATTAACGTGTGGTTAGCGTTCAGCCGATAAAAGGTTGGCTTCCGGCGACTCCTCGCCGTCGGCGACGATCGACAGATGGAGCGGCCCCGTCGGGAGCGCGGCGAGGTGACACCCATCGAAGAGTAGTTACCCGCAGGGCGGCACGCTGGGGTATGGAGACGGCACTCGTTATCCTCGACGGCTGGGGGCTCGGCGACCACGACCGCTTGGACGCCGTGAAGGCGGCCGAGACGCCGACGTTCGACGCGGCGACGGAGCGCGGGGCCGACGGTCGACTCGTCGTCCACGGGCGGCGCGTGGGGCTCCCCGAGGGACAGATGGGGAACTCCGAGGTCGGCCACCTCAACATCGGCGCCGGGCGGGTGGTGAAGCAGGCGTACACCCGGATCACGGACGCGCTCGCGGAGGGGTCGCTCTCGGACAACGACGCGATCGCTGACGCGCTCGATCACGCGAAGTCGACCGGCGGCCGGGTCCACTTCATGGGGCTCGTCTCGGACGGCGGCGTCCACTCGGACGTCGAGCACCTGCTCGCGCTGATCGACGCCGCGGCCGACGCCGGCGTCCCGGCGACGAGCCACGCGTTCACGGACGGGCGCGACACGGCCCCGGAGATCGCCGACGAGTTCCTCGCCGACGTGACCGCGAAGGCCGACGAGCGCGGCACCGGCCACGTTGCGACCGTCACGGGCCGCTACCACGCGATGGACCGCGACGAGAACTGGGAGCGCACGCGGAAGGCGTACGACGCCATCGTCTCCCGCGAGGCGCCCCACGAGGCCGAGAGCGCGGTCGCGGCCGCCCGCGAGGCCCACGCCCGCGGCGAGACGGACGAGTTCGTCGAGCCCACGCTGGTGGCCGACGAGCCCGCCCTCGCGGACGGCGACGCGGTGGTGTTCTTCAACTTCCGGGCGGACCGCGCCCGGCAGCTGGTCCGCATGCTCACCGGCACGCGGCCGGAGTGGGGCTTCGAACTCGACCGGCCCGAGGTCCGGCTGACGACGATGACGGAGTACGACGAGACGTTCGACTTCCCCGTCGCCTTCCCGCCGGAGATCCCGGCGAACACGATCGGCGAGGTGGTCTCGGACGCGGGCGGCACCCAGCTCCGGATCGCGGAGTCGGAGAAGTACCCGCACGTCACTTACTTCCTCAACGGCGGTCGCGAAGTGAAGTTCCCCGGCGAGTTGCGCATCATCGTCGAGAGCCCGGACGTGCCGACCTACGACCTCCAGCCGGAGATGTCCGCGCCCGAGGTGACCGACGAGGCCGTCGAGACGATCGCCGCCGAGGACCCCGACCTGCTCGTGTTGAACTACGCGAACCCGGACATGGTGGGCCACACCGGCGACTTCGACGCGGCGGTCGAGGCCGTCGAGGCCGTCGACGAACAGCTCGACCGGCTGCTCTCGGCGGTCGCCGACGCCGGCGCGCACGCGGTCGTCACCGCCGACCACGGCAACGCCGACGACATGGGCACCCCCGACGACCCCCACACCGCCCACACGTTCAACCCCGTCCCGTTCGTTTACCTGACGCCCGACGGCGACGACGGCGGGAAGCGCGTCCGCGAGGACGGGTCGCTGTGCGACATCGCCCCGACGCTCCTCGACCTGATGGAGCGCGACCGACCCGCCGAGATGACCGGGGAAAGCCTGCTCGAAGGCACTCGATAAACGATAAACTCCGGATCGATTCTCGCTCGTTCCACGGCGTTTTAATACGGCGACTGACTTGTGATCGTTCATGACAGACGAGACCACGCCCGTGATCGCGGCCGCTTACCGAACCCCGCAGGGGAAAGACGGCGGCGTCTACGCGGACGTCCGCAGCGAGGACCTCTCGACGACGCTCATCGACCACGCGCTCGACGAGACGGGGCTGACGAGCGACCACGTCGACGACCTGATGTGGGGCGTCGCCCAGCAGCGGACCGAGCAGGACAACAACGTCGCGCGCGTCATCGCGCTCCTGTCCGAACTCGGCGAGTCGGTGCCCGCCACCTCGATAAATCGGTGGTGCGCCTCCTCGATGCAGGCGGTCATCTCGGCGTCGGACGCGATCGCCGCGGGCAACCGCGAGTGCGTCATCGCGGGCGGCGTCGAGAACATGAGCCGCGTCCCGATGGACGGCGACTCCTACGAGCACCTCCACCCGGAGCTGTCCGAGCGGTACAACATCTTCCAGCTACAGATGGGGATGACCGCGGAGAAGGTCGCCGAGGAGTACGGCGTGAGCCGCGAGGCGCAAGACGAGTACGCGGCCCGCAGCCATCAGCGCGCCGCGGAGGCGACGGAGTCGGGCCGCTTCGACGACGAGATCGTCCCCGTCGATACGGAGGACGGTCTCGTCGAGGAAGACGAGGGGATCCGCCCGGACACGACCGCCGAGAAGCTCGCGGGTCTGCCGCCCGCCTTCACGGGCGACGGCACCGTCACCGCGGGGAACTCCTCGCAGATCTCCGACGGTGCGTCGCTGACGGTCGTCACGAGCAAGGCGTTCGCGGAGGAGCACGGCCTCGACGTGCTCGCGGAGGTCGGCACGAACGCGGTCGCCGGCGTCGACCCCACTGTGATGGGGATCGGCCCGGTGCCCGCCACCCGCAGCCTCCTCGAACGCGCCGGCACGGACATCGACGACTACGACCTCGTCGAACTCAACGAGGCGTTCGCCTCCCAGTGCGAGTACTCGCGGCGCGAGCTCGGCATCGACGAGGACAGCTACAACGTCAACGGCGGCGCCATCGCGCTCGGCCACCCGCTCGGCGCCTCCGGGGCGCGCCTTCCCGTCACGCTGCTCCACGAGATGCAAAAGCAGGACGCCGACCGCGGCCTCGCGACGCTCTGTGTCGGCTTCGGGCAGGGCGCCGCGATCGAGTTCCTGCGGTAGGCGCCGCGAAAAGAGACGAATTTCTGCGGTGGCGCGTGCCGGTGAGCGCCCGAAGGGCGCGAACCGCACGCGCGAGGGAGTCGCGACCGTAGGGAGCGACGAGGCTGGGGAGGTGTGAGGCCGCGGTCGCT
>JBNJEE010000060.1:0-14363 GCA_051745525.1 Methanobacteriota archaeon
TGGCGCTGTTCCAGAACCGGGTGAAGCAGGGCGATCAGGTGTTGCGCCGGGTGACGAGCGTCCAGGAGATCGAGGGGTACTCCAAGGAGATGGAGGGGGTCGTCACCCGCGAGGTGTTCAGCTGGGACCCCGTCGAAGACGAGATCGTGTTCCAGGGGATGAACAACTCCTACGTGCTCGAAGAGCAGATCGCGACGCTGCTTGGGTACGCCGACACCCGTGACATCTACGACGACCTCGAGTTCCGCGCGGAGCTCATCGAGCGGATGATTCAGGAGGGCATCCTGGGCTACCACGAGGTGAACGACGCGATCAACTCCTTCCAGCGCGACGGCGTCGAGGGGCTCCCCTTCGACATGCACCGGAACGTCAGATAGCCATGGCGGTGAAGGAGGTCGGCAACGGGCTCGCGACCGCAGCCGAGCTGACCTCGGCCGTCATGGAGTCGTACGACAAGCTCGACATCTCGAAGCGGAAGTACGTCGGGCTCGTGTTGATCCCGGCGCTCCTCGTCTTCGCCGCGAGCGTCGTCGGCCTCTTCGTCCTGCCGCTCCCGTTCGCCGCGCGGGTCCCCGTCCCGATGTTCGGCGGGCTCGTGCTGGTGGCGGCGGTGATCTACCCGAAGATCTACCTCTCCAGTCTGGAGAATCAGATCGACAACCAGCTCCACCTCGTGATGACGCACATGACCGTGCTGTCGACGACGAACATCGACCGCATGGAGGTGTTCCGGACCTTAGCGAAAGAGGAGGAGTACGGCGTCGCCGCCGAGGAGATCGCGCGGGTCGTCCACCTCGTCGACACCTGGAACCAGAGCCTCGAC
Source organism: Methanobacteriota archaeon (assembly GCA_051745525.1). Classification (GTDB taxonomy): domain Archaea; phylum Halobacteriota; class Halobacteria; order Halobacteriales; family Haloferacaceae; genus Halorubrum. The sequence continues at coordinate 824 of JBNJEE010000060.1, forward strand.
GACGCGTGTCGCCGGCGGGCCGAGGAGGTCCCCTCCGACGCGATGGCCGACTTCTTCGACCGGCTCGGCTACACGATGGGCGCGGGCCAGTCGTTAGAGGAGTTCCTCGTCTCCGAGCAGGACGTCATGCTCGCGCAGTACGAGACCCGCTACGAGTCCGCGCTCTCGAATCTGGAGGTGATGAAGGACCTGTACATGTCGATGATCCTCTCGATGACGTTCGCGTTGGTGTTCGCCGTCGTCCTCCCGATCCTCACCGGCAACGACCCGACCGCGACGGTGGCGGCCGTCATCGTCCTCTTCGTCTTCGTCCAGCTCGGCTTCTACGCGATGATCCGCGCGACGTCGCCGTACGACCCGATCTGGTACCACCCCGACGAGCGGGCGCCCGGCGACCTCAAGCTGTGGGGCTCGCTGATCGGCGGCGGCGCGCTCACGTTCGTCCTCATCGGGATCACGGCCGCCGGGATGTTCGGCTACGGCCCCGGGCTTCCCGGCCTCCTCTTCTTCCTCGACGATGTCCGGCTGCCGCTGTACCTCGCGGTCCCCATCTCGCCGCTCATCGTCACCGGGGTGGTCCTCCGGAACGAGGAGCAGGCGATCACCGCCCGCGACGGCGAGTTCCCGTCGTTCGTGCGCGCGCTGGGCGCGACCGAGAGCGCGAAGCAGTCGACGACGACGGACGTGTTGACGACGCTGCGCGACAAGAACTTCGGCGAGCTCTCCGAGGCCATCGAGCGACTCTACCGCCGGCTCAACATGCGGATCAGCACTGAGGGCGCATGGCGGGCGTTCACGCGTGACACGCGCTCGTACCTCATTCAGAAGTTCTCCGAGATGTACCTCGTCGGCCGGCGGATGGGCGGGGACCCGAAGATGCTCGGCGAGTTGATCTCGAAGAACATGAACGCCGTCAACCAGCTGCGCGAGCAGCGCCGGCAGGCGGCGATGACGTTCATCGGGCTGCTGTACGGGATCACCGCGGCCGCGACGTTCGCGTTCTTCATCGGGCTGGAGATCGTTGCGATCTTAGCCGACCTCACCGCCGACTTCGAATTAGACCAGATGGACATCGGCCAGATCGTCTACCCCGGCGCCTACGACATCCCGCTCATCGAGTACCTCCTCCTCACCGTCGTGCTGTTCAACGCGGCGCTCTCCTCGCAGATGATCCGCCGGATCGACGGCGGGAACCCCGCAAACGGCTACATCCACTTCGTCCTCCTGACGTGGCTCGGCGTGGTCACCGCCATCGCGACCCGGACGCTCGTCAACGCGATCCTGTCGATCTGAGCAGTTGTCCCGTGTCGTCGATTGGGGACCGCCGCGGCCGGGGGCGCGTTGCTGCTCTCAACGGCCCGCGGGACCGACTACCCACACTGTTATTACTTTTGTCGACGTACAGTTACACACAGTTACATGCCGGTCGACTTCGAGAATTACCGTCCCACTGACCTCCCCGACGAAGACACCAACGGGCGTCGGATCCTCGAGTTCCTCGCCCGGAACCCGGAGCTGGGGTTCCGGCCGACAGAGCTTGCGGAGGAACTCGACATCTCCCGCGGGAGCGTCGGCACGACGCTCAGGCGACTCGAACAGCGGGGGCTCGTCCGACACAAGGGCGAGTACTGGGCGATCAACGTGGAGGCGTACGACGCCCACACCGCGGCCCAGATCGGTCTCCGCGCGGTCGCGGACGCGTTCGCGGGCGACGGCTACGCCCGGATCGACGACTGGGACGCCGACCTTCCGGATATCGACACGGACGAGTCGGAAGACGAACCGACCGACGGCTGATGTATCGACGCGGAACCGTCGTCGTCGCGGTGGACCCGTTCGGCAACGCGCCGCGGCGGCCGTACCTGATCGTCAGCGACAGCTCCCATCCATTCGCGGGTGAGCAGTACATTGGGGCCGGAATCTCGACGAAGGAGTACGACGCGTCGGTCCCGCTCGCCGGCGCGTTCATCGAGGGAGGGCTCGACCGAGAGTCGTTCGTCGCTCCGTGGGCGGTCGTGTCGCTGCGCGAAGCGACCGTCGACCGGGCGGTCGCTCGGGTCGAAGACGAGGTCACCGAGACGACGGTCCGTCGGATGGCGGGGTTCGTCGGCTATTCCGGTCAGTGAGGCTCCGGTCGGTCGAATATCTGTTTGGGAATCCCCGGACCTACGCCTCGAACAGCGTCGGCTCGGTGACCGCCTCGTCGGCCGCGTCGCGCCACGAGCGCGACGGCGTCCACCCGAACAGCCGTTCCGCCTTCTCAATCGCGTAGGCACCGCGGTCGTCGCCCGCGGCGGGTTCGCTCTCGTCGCCCGCGCAGTCGTCGGGTATCTCGCCGTACGACTCCCGCAACAGCTCGAGGAGGGGGCGACCGAGGGCGTTGTCGGCCGCGACGCAGTTGATCGCCTCGTGGGCGCCGGGGGCCACGGCGGGGTCGTCGCCGAGGAGGTCCGCGAGCGCGGCCGCGACGAGGTCGGCGACGTCGCGGACGTCGACGTACGACCAGAAGTTACCGGCGCCCGCGTCGAGGTCGCTCACGTAGCCGTCGTCGCGGCAGGCGTACGCGCCGGGGTACTGGATCCACGACGGGCGGAGCGAGACGGCGGGCACGTCGTGGCGGCGCGCGACCGCGCCCGCGGCCACCTCCGCGGTCACCTTCGAGAGCCCGTACGGGTCCTCCGGGCGGAGCGGGTGGGCCTCGGTGACGGGCAGCTCGTCCGGGAACGGCGTCGGGTCGGCGAAGAAGAAGCCGTAGGCGCCGTCGCTCGAGGCCTGAACGATCGGGGCGTCCGCGCGGCCGGCGGCGTCGAGGACGTGCTTCGCGGCGAGCGCGTTCGTCTCGAACACGCGCCCCTCGGGGTGAGTGCCGGCGACGGGGATCGCGGCCCAGTGGACGACCGCGTCGGGGTCGACGGCGGCGACGACGTCGAGCGCCTGGTCGCGCTCGGCGAGGTCGGCCGCGCGGAACGAGACGTTCGGGGCCGGGTCGACGCCGAGGCCGGGGTGGTCGTAGTCGACGACGACGACCTCGTAGTCGCCGGCGAGGCGGTCGACGACCCAGCGGCCGGAGGCGCCGCGGCCGCCGGTGACGAGGACGGTTTCCATGCGAACGCCTCGCGCAGCGCGGGCAAAAGGCCGTTGTTCGCCGACTTGCTGTCCGGTCTGGTCGCGCCCGCGGCGCCGGTCGGCGACCACGCCTTCCCGCTCCGGCAGGCTTTAACGCGCCGAACGGTAATTTAGGGGTATGGACTGGAAGACAGACTGGGGGTTGCGTGGACGGATGGCGTTCACGATGTTCCTCCTGTTCGCCCTCTACGTCGTGTTCGTCGGAGCCCTGACGGTGTACTTCGGCGACTTCCTCTTCCCGCTGGTCATGCTCGGCGGGTTCGCGGTTGCCCAGTACTTCTTCAGCGACAAACTCGCGCTGCGGAGCATGGGCGCCCGCGAGGTGAGCCCGGACGAGTACCCCGACCTCCACCGCCGGGTCGAGCGCCTGAGCCAGCAGGCCGACCTGCCGAAGCCGACGGTCGCGGTCGCGAACACCCGCGTGCCGAACGCGTTCGCCACCGGCCGAAACAAGAAGAACGCGACCGTCGCGGTGACGACCGGCCTCTTGGAGAGCCTCGACGAGGACGAGCTCGACGGCGTCCTCGCCCACGAGCTCGCCCACGTCAAGAACCGCGACGTGATGGTGATGACCATCGCCTCGTTCCTCTCGACCATCGCCTTCTTCATCGTGCGGTGGGGCTGGCTGCTGGGCGGCGACAACCGCCAGGGGGCGCCCGTCATCGTGGCGATCCTCGTGTCGCTCGTCGTGTGGGTGGTCTCGTTCCTGCTCATCCGCGCGCTCTCGCGCTACCGCGAGTACTCCGCGGACCGCGGCGCGGCGCTCATCACCGGCAAGCCCGGCGCGCTCGCCTCGGCGCTGATGACGATCGACGGCCGGATGGATAAGGTGCCCAAGGAGGACCTCCGCGAGGAGGCGGAGATGAACGCGTTCTTCATCATCCCGATCAAGGCCGGCTTCGTCGGCAAGATCGCCTCGACGCACCCCTCGACGGAGAACCGCATCGAGAAGCTCCGCGAACTTGAGCGGGAGATGGAGACTGCCTGAGACGGATTTGACTTGGAGTTTTTAGTCGGTCATTTATAAGTCGTTGAGTGCGGCTCGATGACGAACACCGCCGAAGCCCTCCCGGCTGCCCCCTTCGAGTCCCGCCCCGCACAGCCCCGCAACCGCACCTCACGCCTCCCCAGCCTCGTCAGCCGGCCTCCACTTCGCTCCGGCGACTGACTCCCTCGCGCGTGCTGACTCGCGGCCGCCACCGGCGGCCGCTCGCAGGCGCGCGCCACCGCATCCACCGCGGATTGTTTATAAATGGTCGCGGGGCGGACGCGCCGCTGGTCGGTGCGAGCGGACTGAGGGGAGTAAGCCCCCTTCGGTTCGTCCCGACATTCGGCTGAGCGTCCGCGCCGTGGCCGGACTACCTTGTGGCGCGGACTTGCACCGGCGAGGATTCGCCGTTCCATCCGTTCCCGTCCGTCGGCCCTCTCCGGGTTAACTCCCTTCCCTTGCGGGTCGGTTCGCGCGGGTCATCGGTCGGGGCGGGGGGTGTCGTTGCTGTTCCAGGGCCAGCCGTCTCCGACTCCGGGCGTGTGCCCGGTCGCCTGTCCGGCCGGTGGGGGGACTTTCCTCATGCCGGAGGCACGGGAGTCGGGCTCCCTCTGTCCGGACTGCCCTATCGCCCGCGGGCGAATAAGCGGTTCGGTCGGGGGCGCCTCTGGACTCGCTTCGGGCTGCTCTTCACGTCGAGAGCGGCGGGTTTCGGGCGAGACGCCGCGCGCGCCGTGCGAGCGGTGTGCAAGGGAAGCGTTCAAGTCGTCAGGACTGTAATGGACTCTCATGTCTGAGGCTCAGACCGTTCAGCTGTCGTACGACGACGGTGCACGAGCGGTCGAACTCGCGCGGGAGGCGGTCGAGTCGTTCGTTCGACACGGGCAACGCGAACAGCCCGGCAGCATGCGAGAGGCGTTCTACGCCCGCACGGGCGCGCTCGTCCGGCTCCAGTCGACCAGGGGACGCGGCCGCCTCCGCGGCTGCGCCGGCGCGTGGGACACCTCCGACCAGCTCGGCCACGCCATCGTCGAGGCCGCAATCAAGGCGGCCTCGGGCGACTCCTGCGGCTCCGAGGTGGAGCCGAAGGAGCTCGACAACATCACCGTCTCGGTGTTCGTCGTCTCGAACACCGTCCTCACAAACGACCCTGCCGAGGACCTCGAGATCGGCACCCACGGCGTCGCCGTCGACAGCGGCAACGCCCACGGCTGGCTCTACCCAACGGTGCCCGTCGAGAACGGTTGGTCGGCCGCGGAGTTCCTCTCGCGCACCTGCCGGAAGGCGAAGCTCTCCCCCACCGCGTGGCAGGAGGAGGACACCATGGTGACGCTCATCGAGGGCCAGGTGTTCCGAGAGCGCGCCGACGGCGGCGCCGTCGAAGAGTTGTAGACTGCCGTCCCGTTCCTTTTCAGGCGTCTTTCCCGTACCCGACCGCCGCCGCGTCCGCGAGCGCCCGCTCCGTCGCCGCCGACAGGTCGAACGCGTCGCCGGCGACGACCTCCCCGCCGCGGATCGCGGGCTCGAAGAGCGACTCGGCGCCCTCGGGTCCCGCACGGTCCGCGAGCCCGATCGCGTGGGCGCCGTCGGCGGTGCGGTAGACGTCCTTCGCGCCGGAGAGCTTCCCCCGCTTGGCCGCCGGCTCGCCGTCGACGGCGACGAGGTCGAGCGCGAAGTCGACCGGGTCGGCGTTCGAGACGTAGCCGCCGACGCCGAACCCGTCGACGACGTCGCGCAGCTCGCGGAGGTCCGCCGGCCCGAGCCCGCCGGAGACGTACACGTCGACGTCCTCGTGGCCGCGCGCGTCGAGCTCCCACTGGACCTCCCGGATTATGTGCCGGAAGTCGCCGCGCCGGGAGCCGGTCGTGTCGAGACGGACGCCGTCGAGGTCGTCGCCGAGCGTCTCGACCGCGCGGAGGACCTCGTCGACCTCGTCGGAGTAGGTGTCACACAGCGCGATCCGCGGCGCGTCCGCGGGGACGCCCTCGTCGTAGGCGCGCCAAGCAGCGTCCTGTTCGCCCCGGCCGAAGCAGATGGCGAGCGCGTGGGGCATCGTCCCGGACGCCTCGCGGCCGATCAAGTCGCCGGCGGCGACGTGCGAGAAGCCGTCGAACCCGCCCACCAGCGCGGAGCGCTCGACCGCCGCGGTCATCGCGGGGTGGACGTGGCGCGCGCCGAAGGAGAGTATCTGCGACCCGGGCGCGGCGACCCGACAGTCGAGCGCCGCCGTCGCCATCCCGGACGCGTGCGAGAGGAAGCCGAGGAGGGAGGTCTCCAGCCGCGCGAACGCGAGGTACGGCCCCTCGATCCGCATCACCGGGCCGCCGTCGAATAGGCGCCCCTCGGGGATCGCGTCCACGTCGACGTCGCGCCCGGCGAGCAGCTCGACGGCGTTGCCGAGGCCGGCGAACAGCTCGAACTCCCCGTCCGGGAACTGGTCCGCGGTCACCTCGGCTACCACGCGGGGGTTCCTCCCGGCCGCCTCCAGCGCCGCCTCGGTCCGCTCGAAGTACGCGTCGGTCGCGCGTCCCTCTCGGACCGCGGCCGCGTCGACGATATCGAACTCGCTCATGCCCGGTGATTCGGCCGCGGGGACGAAAAGCCACCCGTGTCGCGGCGGTCGTCGGGAGCGAGCGTCCAGGACTCCCCCCGAGTGAATCCAGCGCTACGCCGACCGTCGCGCGAATAGCCCGAGGGCGGCCGCGAGGGCGACAAGCGCGGCTGCGACGCCGAACCCGGGAGTGCTGTCGTCGGTGTCGCCGCTCCCGTTTTCGCCGTCGATGCCGTCGTCGCCGTCGCTTCCGTTCCCGTCGGTGCCGTCGTCCGCGCCGTCGCTTCCGTTTTCGCCGTCGGTGTCGTCGTCGCCGTCGCTCGTGTTCTCGCCGTCGTCGGTGTCGTCGCCGTCGCTCCCGTCCTCACCGCCGGCGTCCGGGAGCGCGAGGTCGGCGTCCGGGCGGAGTTCGAGGACGCCCGCCGGCGAGGGCGCGTGCGTCACCGTCACGCTCGTCCCGTCGCGCTCGACGCCGTACGCGCCGGGGAAGTCGGCGTCGTCGCCGTCGTCGATCGTGTACACCGTCCCGTCGGCGTACTCGCCCTCGCCGTGCGCGGTCAGCATCCGCACGTAGGCGTCGCGGAACGCCGCGGCGTCGTCCTCGGTCTGCCACTCGGTCGCCCAGACGTAGCCGTCGCGGTCGCCGTTCCGGTAGGGGTACAGCTCGTCGCCGGCCCATCCGTCAGTCACGGGGTGCGCGTAGTTGTACGTCGCCCGGGTCTCGAGTTCGGCCTCCGCGTCGAGGTGGATTTGGACGTTCTCTTGGATGGTTGCGTCGGGTTCCAACACGGCGTGCCGGTACTCCAAGCTCTGGTACCAGAACATCACGAACATCGACGCCTCGCCCGCGGTCTCGGCGCCCTCGACGCCCTGATCCGGGTAGGTCTCCCACCCGTCGGTCGCGGCATCTTCGAAGCTGACGTCGCGCTCCTCGTAGTCCGGATTCCGGTGGATGACCTCCGCCGTCGACGCTGGCGGGTCGTTCATCGTCGCGTTGACGGCGGCCCACCCCCCCTCGTCGCGGAGCTCCCTGACGTACAGCGCGCCGTCGCCGTACGGCTGGAGCACGGTCTGGAGGATTCCGAAGTTGAACTCCCGGTCCTCGCCGCCCCCGTCGCCCTCGGGCGCCTCGGCGCAGGTCCAGTTGTCCGCGCAGCGGGCGGCGTAGCGCTCCTCGACGTGGACCGCCTCCCCCTCGATTATCCCGTCGACCGCGAGGTCGCCGTCCTGGGTCGCGCCGACGTAGCGCGGGTCGGTGAGGTCGTGGTACTGGTCTTGCATCCCGTGGAGCAACTCGTGCGCGAGCGTCGAGGGGTCGATATCGGGGGACTCGCCGTCGGGGACGACGATGACGATCCGGTCTTCCGACGGCGAGTAGAAGCCGGAGACCGCGCCGCCGAACACCGAGTCAATCTCGTCGTTGGCGTCCGTCTCGTCGCCGACGACGAACAGCGCCTCCCACACTTGGTCGTTCCATTGCCGGAACGACTCGGAGTCGTTCTCGCCGCCCGCGGTGTCGTTGGCGTACTCGCTCCGAGTGACCGTTTCGACCGGCACGTCCTGCTTGAACGGGCGCTGCCGGACGTGCTCGACGCGCGCCATCGTCAGGTCGGTCAGGGCCTCCAGTTGCGTCTCGTTGAGCCCGTCCGTCTCCTCGAAGTCGACCGACTCCTCGTAGTGGGTCCCGTTCCAACAGCCCACCAGTTCGGTGCCGTCGCCGGGGCCGCACTCGTCGGCCGAGGCGGAGGGCGTCGCGCCCGGAGCGGTCAGCCCGCTCCCGGACGCGGCGGGGGCCGCGCCGGCGTCCGGGGCGCCGGCGGCACCCGCGCCGGCAGTGAAGGCGACACACAGGACGGCAACCGCGGCGACGGCCGCGGCCGCGGTCGAGAGGGTGAGAACCCGTCGCATACGAACCGTACCGGACGCTCCGGTAAGTAGTTTGTCGGTTCCTTCGGCGCCGGGGCCGGCGGATTTTTCGGCGTGGTTCGACGCCGTTCCGGCGAGACGGACGACGGTTTTTGACGCGCCCGCCCTAACCCGCGGTATGGCGTTCGATCCCACAGCAACCGCGGTGGTCGTCGTCGACATGCAAAACGGGTTCTGTCACCCGGACGGCAGCCTCTACGCCGAGCCGAGCGAGGCGGCGGTCGAGCCCGTGACGGCGCTCGTCGACCGCGCCCGCGACGCCGGCGCGAGCGTCGTCTACACCCGCGACGTCCACCCGCCCGAGCAGTTCGACGAGACCCACTACTACGACGAGTTCGACCGGTGGGGCGAACACGTCGTTGAGGGGTCGTGGGACGCGGAGCTCCTCGCCGACCTCGACGTGCGCGAGGAAGATCACGTCGTCGAGAAGCACACGTACGACGCCTTCTACAACACCGGCTTGGAGGGGTATCTCGACGCGCACGGAATCGCTGACCTGCTGATCTGCGGCACGCTCGCGAACGTCTGCGTCCTCCACACCGCCGGCAGCGCGGGACTCCGCGACTACCGCCCCGTCGTCGTCGAGGACGCGCTCGGCTACATCACCGAGGAACACCGCGAGTACGCCGTCGACCACGCCGACTGGCTGTTCGGCGAGACGGCGACCCGAGACGAGGTCGCCTTCGCGTCCGAGTGAGCGGAGTCGGCGCGTCGCGCCCCGTAGTTCGCCGCCGGTTGTTCCGCGTGATAATCGGCGTGTAAGCCTTTTTACCGCTCGCCGGAACCGCGGGATATGGACATCTCTCGACGGGGAGTACTCCGCGGCCTCGGCGCGGTCTGCGCGGTCGGCGCCGTTGGCTTCGCGGGCGCGGCGACGGTGACGGACGGCGAGGGGCTCGGCGGCGTCGGCGGCGACGGACCTGGCCCGATGGGCGAGTCGGACGCGGGCGACGACGGCCCCGAGTCGGCCGCCGTCGACCCAGACGCGCCGTTCGCGGCGCGGCTGACCGGCGACGGCGGGACCGACGCGTCCCTGTTCGACGCGAGCGACCTCGACCGCGTCAAGGGCGTCTTCGCCGAGGAGGGCGAGTACCTCGTTCAGGTCGTGCTCCCCGACGCGGGCGTCGAGTCGTTCCGTGACCGCCTTGACGAGGCCGGTGCGACCGACGACCCGGCGGCGTTCGTGGTGTCGATGACGCTCGACGGGACCGAGGTGCGGCGCGTCGAACTCGACCGAGAGACGGTCGACGCGCTCACCGGCTCCGAGTGGGAGGGCGTGTTGACGCTCCCGTTCGGCGAGGAGTCTGTGGCCCGGTCCGTCTACGACCGGCTGGCCGACAGCTAAGCGGGCTCGCAGGCCACCCACTCCGGACGGCTAACTGGTCAGGTGTTGCGACTGCTCGATGGGTGGACAGCGTTTTGACCGTCGGCCGCGTATCGCCGCCGTGAACGAGGAGTCGGGAAACGACGGCGGTCGCCCGTGTCCGGTCTGTGAGACGCCGATGTACCACCGGCACTGTAAGTACGTCTGCCCGGCGCACGGCGTCGTCTACGACTGTAGCGACACGTTCTACTGATGTCGGTTCCGCTCTGCGCCCTCCGGGAGCCGCGGGAATTATCAGGTGGGACCGAGAACCAGACTGGGTCGTGCGAACTGTTATGTTCTTGGAGGCCGACCTTTCTTCCATGATGGGCGACCCGTACGCGACCCTCCACGCCGACCGCTTGGGGTCAGCATGGTAGACCAAACGCAGGTTGCCCGGAGCAAGCGGATCCAGCGCCGCACCGGGAAGACGTTCCACGTCGCCACCCGGCTGCTGCCACAGCGGATCCGCCACCCGACGTACGTGCTGTACGGGTTCTTCCGTATCGCCGACGAGGTCGTCGACGCGGAGGACACCGCGCCGCCGGCCGAACAGCGGGCCGAACTCGACCGGCTCCGGGCCGCCGCGCTCGGCGAGGAGCCAACCGACGACCCGGTGTTGGAGGCGTTCGCGGAGGTGGTCGGCCGCAACGACATCCCGGACGAAGACGTCCGCTCGTTCGTGGACGCCATGGAGAGCGACATCGACACCGACCGCTACGAGACGTACGCGGAGTTAGAGGCGTACATGGACGGCTCCGCGGCCGCCGTCGGGCGGATGATGACGGCGATCATGGGCCTCGACCCGGAGGAGGAGGCCGAGGCGCTCCCGCACGCCACGAAGCTCGGGGAGGCGTTCCAGATGACGAACTTCCTTCGCGACGTCCGCGAAGACGTCGTCGAGCGCGACCGGATCTACCTCCCGCTGGAGACGCTCCGTCGTCACGGCGTGAGCGAGCAACAGATCCTCGACTTGGAGTTCGACGAGAACGTCGCGGCCGCGGTCCGCGAGGAGATGGCCCGCACCGAGCGCCTCTACGAGGAGGGCGTCGCGGGGATCAAGTACCTCCCCGAGGACTGCCAGCTTGCGGTGCTGCTCGCGGCGGTGCTGTACGTCGACCACCACCGGCTCATCCGGAACCGCGGCTACGACACCGTCTCGGCGACCCCGGAGCTGTCGCTCACCCGGAAGCTGTCGCTACTCGTCCGCACCCGCTGGAAGTGGCAGTGGAACCGCGACCCCGAGGCGGTGTTCTACGACATGTGTACCGACTTCGACCCCAGCCGCGAGCGCCACGGTCACGGCCCGCACGGGACGGGCGTCCCGCAGACGGACTGAGCCCGGATGGACCGCTCCCGGTTCGTCGCCCTCGCGTTCGCTGCGTTCGGCCTCGTGTTTGTCTCCTTCCTGATCCGCGGCACGACCCGACTGGTGGCGCCATACGGGGTCGCCGTCGTCGCGTCGGCCCCCGTCTTCTTCATGGCAGCGGCGCTGTTGGTCGGGCTCTTCGGCCTCGCGGTCCTCGACGTGACCGGGATCCGTCGGCTCGGGTGAGTCGTCACCGGTGGCGCGTTCGGGTGAGTCGGAACGCCCTTGGCCCGCCGCCCCCGACGACGCGTATGGACGTACGAACCGTCGCGGACCTCTCGCCGACCGAGCGGCGCGCCCTCTTCGAGCGCGACGCCGGCGTCGAGGGGGTCCGCGAAGACGTGCGGGAGATCGTCGGGCGGGTCCGCGAGGAGGGCGACGTCGCGGTCCGCGAGTTCGCCGAGGAGTTCGACGGCGTCGCCGTCGGCAACATCGACGTGACGGACGAAGCGGCGCGCGCGCACGACGAGCTGGCGCACGCTGACGACCCGGTCCTCGACGCGGTGCGGGAGGCAGCCGCGAACATCCGCGAGTTCCACGAGCGGCAGCGCCCCGAGGACTGGCGCGACGACTTCGGCGGCCGGGAGCTGGGCCGCCGCTTCCGCCCCATCGACCGCGTCGGGGTGTACGTGCCCGGCGGCGCGGCGGCGTACCCCTCCAGTGCGCTGATGGGGATCATCCCCGCGGTCGTCGCCGGCGTCGACCACGTCGCGGTCGCCACGCCCCCCGCGGAGGAGCTGAACCCGGTCACCCTCGCGGCGATCCACGAGGCGGGCGCCGACGCGGTGTACCAGGTCGGCGGCGCGCAGGCCATCGGCGCGCTCGCGTACGGGACAGAGACGGTGACGCGGGTCCAGAAGGTGGTCGGGCCGGGCAACAAGTGGGTCACGGCCGCGAAGTCGATCGTCCAGGGCGACGTCGAGATCGACTTCCTCGCCGGCCCGAGCGAGGTGCTCGTCCTTGCCGACGAGACCGCCGACCCCGACCTCGTCGCCGCCGACCTCGTCGCGCAGGCCGAACACGACCCGAACGCCTCCGTGGTGGCGGTCACCGACGACCGCGACCTCGCCGACGCCGTCGCCGAGGCGGTCGACGAGCAGGCCGCCGAGCGCGAGCGCGAGGAGACGATCCGGGCCGCCCTCGACAGCGACGCCTCCGGCGTGCTCCACGCCCGGTCGATGCCCGAGGCCGTCCTGTTCGCCGAGGAGTACGCCGCGGAACACCTCTCGATCGTGGCCGACGACGACGAGGCGCTCGTAGACCGGATCAGCAACGCCGGCTCGGTGTTCCTGGGGCCGTACTCCCCCGTCGCGGCCGGCGACTACGCGGCCGGGACGAACCACGTGCTGCCGACGAACGGCGGCGCGAAGCGCTACGGCGGGCTCTCCGTCGACACCTTCCTCCGCTCGTCGACGGTCCAGCGGCTTGACCGCGACGCGCTCGGGGACCTCTCCGAGACGATCACGACGCTCGCCGAGGCCGAGGGGCTGGAGGCGCACGCCGAGAGCGTGCGGAAGCGGTTCGAGTAAGCCGAGCGGCCGCTCCGCCGGACAGAAACGCGACCCGGCGGCCCTCGTCCCCGTCCCCCGAACTTCTTCTCCGCCCACGACATGTCTCCGGAGCGATATGTGCCGATTTATATGTCACAGTTCCTCTCGTAGCGGTGCGAACGGTACGTTCCGCTCGGGACGGTCACGTGCCGGTACGATCGGCCATATTCGGCTCATAGCAGCCTTCTTACCCCGAAATGTGGATTTTGAGTCGTAATGGTGGAAGACACCGGCAAACGGACGGAGACGAGTTCCAGACGGAAGTTCATCCTCGCCGGCGGCGCGGTCGGAATCGCCGGCTTGGCAGGCTGTTCCGGCGGGAGCGGCGGCGACAGCGAGGCCGGAGCGGGCCTCGAGTCGAGCAGCGAGGACGGCGGCGACGGAAGCGACGGAAGCGACGGCGGCGACGGAAGCGACGGCGGGTCGGGCGACCCGATGCTCGCGGACGCTTCGGAGTTCGATCCCGCGGAGCCCGACTGGGAGGAGAACAACTACCTGATGACGGCGATCGCGGAGAACGACTACTTCCAGGGGAGCCAGACGGACCTGGAGAACATGCGGAACCAGGACGTCGACGAGATCGCCCACGGCGAACCGCCGAGGGAACTCCCCGACGACGAGAGCGAGTGGGTCGACCCCGACCCGCTCATTTTCGTGGACAAGCCCG
>JBNJEE010000183.1:0-4269 GCA_051745525.1 Methanobacteriota archaeon
GGGACGGATCCCGAGCGTGACCGACGCGCTCTCGGCGACCGCGTCGGCGGCCGCCTCGGCGAGCGGGTATCGGAACCCCTCGGCGACGAGCGTGTCGCCTTCGACGTCGCAGTCGACGAAGTTCATCGACGGCTCCCCGATGAAGCCGGCGACGAACCGGTTCGCCGGACGGTGGTACGCCTCGAGCGGCGTCGCCACCTGCTGGAGCTCGCCGGCGTCCAATATCGCTATCCGGTCGCCCATCGTCATCGCCTCCGTCTGGTCGTGCGTGACGTAGACGGTGGTCGTGTCGAGATTGGCCTGGAGCTGCTGGAGCTCTGTCCGCATCTCCGACCGGAGCTTCGCGTCGAGGTTGCTGAGCGGCTCGTCCATCAGGAACGCCTTCGGCTCGCGCACGATGGCGCGGCCGAGGGCGACGCGCTGCCGCTGGCCGCCGGAGAGCGCCCCCGGCTTCCGGTCGAGCAGCTCGGTGATGTCGAGGAGCGCCGCGGTGTCCTCGACGCGCCGGTCCATCTCGTCGCCGTCGAGGTCCGTCGACTCCTCCAGACCGAACCGCATGTTCTCGCGGACGGTCATGTGCGGGTACAGCGCGTAGCTCTGGAACACCATCGCGATGTCCCGCTCTGCGGGACCGCGCTCGTTCATCCGCCGGCCGTCGAGTCTGATCTCGCCGTCCGTGATCGATTCGAGCCCGGCGATCATCCGGAGGGTCGTGGATTTCCCACAGCCCGAGGGGCCGACGAGGACGAGGAACTCCCCGTCCGCGATGTCGACGTCCACGTCGTCTACGGCGAGGACGGAGCCGTCCCCCTCGCCGAATCGCTTCGTCACCGAGTCGAGTTCGAGTCGTGCCATTATGTTTCACCTGCGACGCCTTTCGCGAACTGTTCACCGAAGAGGACGTACACGACGAGCGTCGGCAACGCCGCGACGAACGCCCCCGCCATCTGAAGGTTGAACTGCTGGACGAACGACCCCTGAAGCTGGTTGAGCGCGACCGTCACGACCTGATTGGACGGGTCGCTGACCAGCACGATGGCGAACAGGAGGTCGTTCCATATCTGCGTGAACTGGTAGATGAGCGTCACCGCGAAGATGGGCACCGACAGCGGGAGGATGATGCGGCGGTAGATCGTCGCCGCCGAAGCGCCGTCCAGCCGCGCCGCCTCCAGCATCTCGTCGTCGATGGTCGCGTAGTACGAGCGGAACAGCACCGTACAGATCGGGATCCCGTACGCGACGTGGGTGATACTCAAGTTGATCAGCCCCTGGTAGTCGTCGACGAACGCGAGCGGGATCCGCCCGCTGAGGTCGACGAGCGACCAGAACTGCGTCAGCGGCACCAATACCGCCTGGTACGGGATGAAGACACCGGCGACGAACAGCACCAGCACGGCGATCTGGCCGCGCCAGCGCAGATTCGTCAGCCCGTACGCCGCCAGCGACCCGAACAGCGCGGACAGCACCGTCGCCGGCACCGCCATCAGCGCGCTGTTGAGCAGCCCGGTCGAGAGTCGCTCGAACGCCGTTCCCCACGCGGAGGTCGTGAACTCGCCGACCGGCGGGGGCGCGAACGGGGTCGTCGCCCGGAAGCCGTCAGGAGTCTTGAAGGCGGTCGTCAGCCCGGACTCCAGCGGAGCGAGGTAGAACGCGACCATCGCGAGCAGCACCGCGTAGAGCGCGATTCGGGACGTGTCGATGCCGTCGAGCAGCGATCCGTCGCCCGCGTCGGCGCTCATAGTTCACCCCGCCGGTACTGCAAGTAGAGGTACGGACCGATCACGCTCAGCGCCATTACGAACAGCACCATCGCGACCGCCGAGCCGTACGCCCACTGGAGCCTGTCGAACGCGACGCGGAACATCATCACGGAGAGGATGTCCGCGGAGCTGCCGGGGTTGACCCCGAACAGCACGAACAGGAAGTCGAACGCCTTCAGCGCGAACACGATCAGCACGACGGCCGCCGACATCGTCGAGGCCCGTAGCTGCGGGATGATAACGCGTCGGTAGAGTCGGACGGTCGACGCGCCGTCGATCCGGGCCGCCTCGTACTGATCGTTCGGAATGGCGCGCAACCCGGCGAGGTACACGACCATGCAGTACCCGGAGAACTGCCACATCAGCGCGAAGATGATCGCCGCCAGCTTGAATCGCGGATCGGAGAGCCACGCCTGGGTGAGCGCGTCGAGCCCGACCCCGCGGAGCGCCACGTTGATCAGTCCGATCCGAGGGTTGTACATCCACGACCAGAAGATCGCCGTGACGACGAACGAGAGGCTCATCGGCAGCAGGTAGATCGTCCGGAACGTGTTCTCGAACCGGATCTGCTGGTCGACGAGGATCGCGAGGAACAGCCCGACGACGAGCGAAAGCGCCGTGAACACGACCAGCAGCGCGATCGTGTTCCGGAACGCCGCGATGAACGAACCGTCCGAGAGCAGTTCCGTGTACGCCGCCATCGACAGCGAGGAGTAGTCCGGAGCGCCGAGCCCCTCCCAGCCGGTCAGCGAGATGAGGAAGTTCCACGAGATGGCGCCGTAGACGAAAAAGAACACGAGCAGCCCCGGCGGCCCCCAAAACGGGAGCGATTCGAGGAGCCGGTTCCGCCGGAGCCGCGTGATCACGGATGCGTCGGCCGTGTCCGTCGACGACGACGGATCGTCGGCACCGTCGACGACCGCGCCGCCGTCGGTCCGGACCTCCGGATCGTCGGACGCGGTCGACTCGCCCTCGGTGGCCGGTGACCCGTCGGTGTCGCGCATCAGCGCCGCAAAGATCCGCGATGACATCGCGGATTAGAACGCGTCGCGGATCCCTTCGTACGCCGCGTCGACGTCGAGGTTCCCGTTGAAGTTGGCGAAGGTCTCGTCCAGCGCGGAGTGGATCGCCGGCGCGACGCCGGTGCCGTGTGCGATCGTCGGCGGCTGGCTGTCCGAGTTCTGGAAGTCCTCGAACTGTCGGGTGAGGAAGTCGCCGAACTCGTCCATGGGAACGTCGGTGCGGGGCGGAATGGAGCCCTTGACCGGGTTGAACCGCTCCTGGGCGTCGACGGTGCCCGCGTAGTTGAGGAACTGCTCTGTCGCCTCCGGCGACGGGTTGTTCGTCGGGAAGACGAACGAGTCGATGACGGAGTGGTACACGCCCGAGGTGCCCGGGAACGGCACCATGTCCCAATCGTCGCTGAACTCGAAGTCGCTCGCGCCCTCGTACTGGCCGGCCGCCCAGTCGCCCTGGTGGAGGAACGCGGCATCGCCGGCGATCAGCCCGTCGTTCCCCTGGTCCCACGTGATGGACCCCGCGTCCTCGGGGATGTACTCGAGGTAGTCCGCGAGCAGTTCGAGCGCGGATCGGACCTCGTCTTCGAGCCCTTCGACGTCGCCGTCGAGGAGGGTCTGATAGTCGTCGACGCTCTGCTGGCCGATGAACACGTTCTCCCACAGCTGTAGCGAGGACCACGG
Source organism: Methanobacteriota archaeon (assembly GCA_051745525.1). Taxonomy (GTDB): domain Archaea; phylum Halobacteriota; class Halobacteria; order Halobacteriales; family Haloferacaceae; genus Halorubrum. The sequence goes on from JBNJEE010000183.1 coordinate 3,461, forward strand.
ACTCTGGGTCTGGTGAGCGAGCGGCGTGGCGTCGGTCTCGGCGTCGACCGTCTCCAACGCGTCGAGCAGGCCCTGCGGGCTGTCGATGGTGCTCGGGTCGACGCCGGCGTCCTCGACGACGGAGACGTTATAAAACAGGTTGTTCAGCCGGTGGATGTTGATCGGAACCGCGACCAAGTTGCCGGCCGGCTGGGAGAGTTCCACGACGCCGTCGAGGTAGGCGTCGCGCATCTCGTCGTCCCACACGGAGTCGCCGATGTCCTCTAAGAGGTCCTCGTTCGTGTACGGCGTCAGTGCCTGACCGGGCCAGATCTGGAACGTGCTCGGCGGGTCCCCGTCGATCACGCGGTTCTGGATCACGGCGTCGATCGCGGAGCCGGCCCCGCCGGGCGCCGGGTTGTCGACGACCTCGATGTCCGGGTTCGCCTCGCGGAACCCGTCGAGCAGCGCGTTGAACGCGTCCTGCTCGCCGCCCGCGGTCCACCAGTGGACGATCTCCAGTTCGCTCGTGTCGCCGGAGCCGTCGTCGGAGCCGTCGTCCATGCTTCCGTCGTCTCCGGACCCGTCGTCACCCGACCCGTCGTCACCGGATCCACCGTCGCCGGATCCGCCGTCGTCGGAACATCCAGCGAGGGTCACGGTCGCGATGGCGCCAGCACCGGCAACGTAGTGGCGGCGAGTGAGACGCTCAGCGTCGTCAGATGGATCGTCTTGTAACATGTACAATAATGATATATGGGGAATGTACTTAACGGTTGATGTTGACTTACTTCGTTTATCAGAAATAGTTGCGTCGCGTCGGTCGGTCC
>JBNJEE010000061.1:0-14209 GCA_051745525.1 Methanobacteriota archaeon
CGACCTCGGTGAGTCGAAACGGAGCCCGGTCCTCGGAACCGCTCCGGCGACGAGCGTGTCAGTGCCAAAACCGTTATATCCGGGTCGTCGGTAGTCGGCACGTATGCCCGACCGCATTCCGGTCCTCCTCGTCGACGACGACCCGGACCTCCGCGCGGTCACCGCCTCCTACCTAGAGCGCGAGGCCGACCGGATCGCGGTCGAGACGGCGCCCGACGCGGCTGCCGGACTTGATGTCTTGGCGGATCGCGAGGTCGAGTGCGTCGTTTCCGACTACGAAATGCCCGGAATGGACGGCCTCGAGTTCCTCGCCGCGGTCCGCGAGCGCTACTCCGAGCTCCCCTTCATCCTCTTCACAGGACGGGGGAGCGAGGAGGTCGCGAGCGAGGCAATCTCCGCCGGCGTCACCGACTACCTCCAGAAGCGCGGCGGCACGGAGCGGTACGAGCGGCTGGCGAACCGGATCGTCGAGGCCGTCGAGAAGTGCCGGGCGGAGCGGGAGGCCGAGCAGGCCGTCGGACAGTTCGGCGCGGTCGCAGAAGGCGCGTCGGACGCGATCCTGTCGATCGACACCGACGGCGTGATCCGGTTCGCGAACCCGGCCGTTGAGTCCGTGTTCGGGTACGAACCGGCGGCGCTGGAGGGCGAACGGATAACGACGCTGATGCCCGAGCGGCACCGCGACGACCACCAGGGGGCGGTCGACCGATACCTCACCACGGGCGAGCGGAACGTCGACTGGTCCGACGTCCAGTTCGACGCGCTCCACCGCGACGGCCGCGAGATACCGGTCTCGCTGTCGTACGGCGAGTTCACCGCGGACGGCGAGCGGCGGCTCGTCGGCGTGGTGCGTGACGACACCGAGCGCGACCGGCACCGGGCGTTCATCGAACACGCCGGCGACGTCGTCGCGGTAGTGTCGAGCGACTGGCGGTTCCAGTACCTGAGCCCGTCGTGCGAGAGCGTGACCGGCCACGCGCCGTCGGACCTACTGGGCAAGCGGTCATTGGAGTACATCCACCCGGAGGACCGGGAGACGGTCAAAACGGCGTTCGACGAACTCACCGCCGGCGAGAGTCTCCCGACCGCCGAGTACCGGTTCGAGACCGCCGACGGAGAGTACCGCTGGCTCGAGTCGGTCGGCAGCGAGCGGATCGAGACGGAGGGGAGCGTGGGGTACGTCGTTACCACGCGCGACGTCTCCGCGCGGAAGGAGCGCGAGCGGACGCTTGCCCGGCTTCGGGAGTGGACCCGCGAGCTCAACTACACTCGGACCACCGACGAGGCGGCCGAACTCGCGGTGGAGGCGGTCGACGACCTGATCGACGCGGGGCTCAGCGGGATCCACCTGCGCACCGACGAGGGGAACCGCCTCGAACCGGCCGCGCTCGGCCAGTCGGTGCCGAACCTGTTCGAGACGCAGCCGGCGTACGACCGCGACTCGCCGCCGGGAACGCGGGCGGCGCTGGCGTGGGACGCCTTCGAGGGCGAGGAGTCGGTCGTGATCGACGAGCTGTCGTCGTACGAGGGGCTCGACGAGCCGTCGCCTGCGGAGAGCCTCGTGTTGCGCCCGATCGGCGACCACGGGCTGTTCGTCGTCTCCTCCCCGGAGCCGCAGGATTTCACCGACACCGACGTCCTCGTCGCCGAGATCCTCTCCGGCCACCTCGAGGCGGCGCTCGACCGCATCGAGCGGGAGAGCCGCGTCGAGCGGCTCCACGGGGCCACCCGGACCCTCGTGTGGGCGGACTCGCGGGAGGAGATTGCGGAGCGGGCGGTCGAGGCCGCCACCGACGTCCTGGGGTTCTCCATCGTCACCGTCCGGGTCCACGACGAGGCGGCGGGCGGACTGGTCCCGTCGGCGGTCTCGCCGGATGCGGCGGAGCTGCTCCCCGAGCGCGAGACGTTCACGCCCGACGGCGAGAGCCTCAACTGGCGAGTGTTCGAGGCGGGCGAAGCCCGGATGTACGACGACATCGGAACGACCGACGCGCTTGACGCCGACACGGCGCTCCGCAGCTTGCTCATCATTCCGATCGGCGAGTACGGGACGATCGCGATAGGCGAGACGGAGCCGGGCGTGTTCGACGGGGTCGACGAATACCTCGCCGGAATCTTGGCGACCGCGGCCGAGACGGCGTTTCAGGCCGAGGCTCGCACCCGGCGGCTCGCCGAGCGGACCGCCGAGCTGGAGCACCAGAACGACCGGTTAGCGGAGTTCGCGGGCGTGGTGTCACACGACCTCCGGAACCCGCTCGAAGTCGCGCGCGGCCGGACCGAGCTCGCCCGCGAGGAGTGCGACAGCGAGCACCTGACGGCGGTCGAGCGCGCGCACGATCGGATGACCGCGCTGATAGACGACCTGCTCACGCTCGCCCGCGAGGGCGACCCCGTGACCGACGCCGAGCCGGTCGATCTGAGACGCGTCGTCGGCTCCTGCTGGCGGACCGTCGACACGGGGGACGCGACGCTGCGGGTCGAGGCCGAGGGGACGGTCGTGGCGGACGAGGGGCGGCTCAAACAGCTGTTAGAGAACCTGATACGGAACAGCGTCGAGCACGGCCGCCAGGACGTGGCGGTCACGGTCGGAACGCTGCCGGACGGGTTCTACGTGGCCGACGACGGGCCGGGGATCGACTCGGCCCGGCGGGAGGCGGTGTTCGACGTCGGCCACTCGACCTCGCAGTCGGGGACGGGGTTCGGACTACGGATCGTCGAGCAGGTGGCCGACGCGCACGGCTGGTCGGTGCGAGCGGTCGAGAGCGAGGCGGGCGGGGCGCGGTTCGAGGTCACCGGGGTCGAATCCGCGGACTAACGGTCTCGGGACGAGCGGGGAAAAGTCGGGTGTGAACGGCCGGCGTCTGTCGAGAGTCAGTCAGTCCCGGGTGACCAGTTCGACCTCGTGGCCGTCTTGGTCCTTCGTGAACGCGTAGTTGTGGTCACAGGAGGCGGGGTCGCGGTAGTCGGGCGCCTCCCGGGTCAAAAGCGCGTCCCACGCGTCGTCGAGGTCGTCGACGCGGACCGCGACGTGGCCCCAGGCGTCGCCCATCGTGTACTCGCGGCCGTCGTAGTTGTAGGTGAGCTCGAGCTTCATCGCCTCTTGCGGGGCGTTCTCGGGCGCCACGAAGTAGTTCGAGAAGGTGTCGGCCTCCCACCGTCCGGGGACCTCAGTGTACTCGAACTTGCGGGTCCAGTAGCCGAGGGCCTCGTCGGCGTCCTCGACGCGGACCATCGTGTGGTCGATGCTCCACTTCGCGCCGTGGTCGCGCTTGACTATCTCGATCTCGTGGCCGTCGGGGTCCCTCACGAACGCGTAGCGGTTGCCGCAGGACTCGGGGTCGCGGTAGTCCTCGACGCCCTCCTCCATCAGCTGGTCGTACGACCCCTGAAGCGCGTCCTCGGGGACGCGGACAGCGATGTGGCCCCACGCGTCGCCCATCGTGTACTCGCGGCCGTCGTGGTTGTAGGTGAGCTCCAAAAGGGCGCCGTCCTCGTGGACGTCTTCCGGGCCGAGGAAGACGTTGGTGAACGTGTCCGCCTCCCAGCGCCCCTTCTCCTCGTAGTTCAGGTACGTCTGGTACCAATCGAGGCTCTCCTCTAAGTCCTCGACGCGGATCATTACGTGGTCGAAGGTTCCGTCCATACCCGAGCGATCGGCCGCTCGGGTCAAAAGCGTACTGAAGCCCGAACCGACCCCGCGGCGCCGGCCCGGCCGACCTGATCCCGCGAGAATTCCAGTTTTATTAACGCCGCACGGCGTGGATAGATACGCCACGGTCCCCCATTCCGGACGTTTGCCGCCTTCGGGCGGCGAACGCTCAAATGGCAAACGAACCGACGAGGCCGTCCGCGCCGGACGGCACGACAGCGCAGTATCGTTCGCACGCAACACCTCCCGACGCGGGGAGGCTCCGGCAGTTCGCCGCGTTCGTCGCCGGCGCGCCGTTCACGGCCGTCGTCGCGGCCGTTGAGGTCGCGGTCGTGACGGTCGCGCTCGGCGTCCCGCTCTCAACCGCGCCGGTCGCGGTAGGGCTCGTCGCCTTCGCCGTGTACGCAGCGGACCACGTCGCCGACGCCGCGGGCGACGCCGGCTCGACACCGACGCGGGCGCGGGTCGCGCTTCGTTACGGCGATCAGCTGATGGCGGCGGCCGCGGTGAGCTACGGGCTCGCGGTCGCGCTCGCGGTCGGCGCCGGCCCCGCGGCGCTCCCGCTCGTTCTCGTCCCAGGCGCGGTGTGGATCGGCTACGCCACCGACTGGCTCCCAGCCGCCGGCGAGCGCCTCGCGCCGATCGGTGCCCACGCCGGACCGCTCGGCGAGGTCTCGCTCCCGCGCCTGAAAGACGTCTTCCTCCTCAACTCCGCGGCGGTCGCGCTCGCGTGGGCGGTCGCCGTCGTCGCCGCGCCGCTCGCGTTCGCCGGCGTTCCCGTCGACCCGGTCCAGACGCCGACCGTCGCCCCGCTCTTCGCGTACGTCGCCGCCCGCTCGTTCGTCGACGTCGAGGTCCCGAACGTCAGGGACCTCGCGGCCGACGCCGCGCGGGGCGTGGCAACGCTCCCCGTCGCGTACGGGGTCACCGGAACCCGTCGGATCCTGTTCGGCGTCGACGCGGTCGCCGCCGGACTGCTCGCGACCGCCGCGGCGACCAGCGCCGCGTCGACGCCCGCGCTCGTCGCGCTCGGCGTCGGCCTCGCGGTCTCCGTGACCGTCACGGCGCTGGTCGACCGACTCGGCGGCGCGGCGCTCGGCGTCGCGCCTGACTGTAGCTACCTCGTCTCCGGCGCCGTCCTCCTCGCGCTCGGCTGGTGAGGTCGTGTCCACGGCTCCGAGCGGTGCGGCGGCCCGTTTTTTCGATGAGATAACCCGACCAGATGAGTTATAAATCTATTATTCGTAAAAAAAGACATGGCTGCGTTGAGCCCGCTGTCCCTCGCCCTCCTCGTCGCGGTGACGGTCGGCTTGGCCGCGGCGATCCTCGCGTGGCGGGAACGCCCAGAGCCGGGCGCGACGTGGCTCGCGGTGTTGCTCGCCGGGCAGGTGTGGTGGGCGACGTTCCTCGTCTTCGAACTGGAGGCGACGACGCTGCCGGCGAAGGCGCTGTGGTACGACGTCCAGTGGGTCGGTGTCGTCGTGATCCCGGTCGGCTGGCTCTTCTTCGCGCTGGCGTACACCGGCTACGAGCGCTATGTGACCCCATTCTCCGTGGCGCTCGTCTCTGTCGTCCCCGCCGCCACCGTGGCGGTCGCCGCCGCGGGGGACCCGGGTGACCTCCTCGCGGTCAACCACGTCGTGCGCGAGACCACCGTTGGGACGTTCCTCGACGTGGTTCCCGGGCCGTTGTACTACATCATCGCGGGATACACCTACCTCCTCGGCGCGGTCGGATCGATCCCCCTGCTCCGGTTGATCCGCGACGACGCTCGCTCGTTCCGGGGACAGAGCGCGGCCCTGCTCGTCGGGACCGCGGCGCCGTGGGCCGGCAGCGTCGCCTACATCTCAGGGGCGATCCCGGTCCCCGGGCTCGACCCCACCCCGCTGGTGTTCGGCGTGTCCGGGGTCGCGTACCTGCTCGCGCTCTCCCGATTCCGGCTGCTGACGCTCGCGCCGGCCCCGCGCCGCCGCGCGCGACAGCTCGTCTTCGAGCAGCTCCACGACCCGGTCTTCGTCGTCGGGACCGAGGGCCTTCTTGTCGACCTGAACGAGTGCGCGGCCGAGACGTTCGGCATCGACCGGCGTGCGGCGGTCGGGAAGTCCGCGTCGGCGGTCGTGCCACGCTACGACGCGGTCAGCGACCTCGACGACGACGGCGACAAACCACGGGCGATCCCGATCGTCGGCCGCGACGGGCAACGGCCCTACGAGGTGACGGTCAGGGACGTGGTCGACGACCGCGACCGTACCACCGCCCGAGTGATAACCTTCCACGACGTGGGGGCGTACCTCGGCCAACAGCAGCGGCTCAACGTGCTCAACCGCGTGTTCCGTCACGACGTCCGGACGGAAACGAACCTCATTCAGGGGTACGCGGAGCAGCTGCGCTCGGACCCGACCGACGAGCGCGCCCTGTCGGTCATCGAGCGGAGCGCAGGGCGGATGCTTGAACTCAGCGAGCGCACTCGGGCGGCGGGCGAGCTGTTCGATCCGACGGAGGAGTCGAAGCCGGTGCCGCTCCCGCACGTCGTCGACGAGACGGTCGCGGACGCGCGGTCGATCGATTCCGACGCCCGGATCGAGGTCGGTGAGCTCCCCTCCGTCCCGGTTCCGGTCGTGTTGCGGGTCGTCTTGGAGAACCTCTGTTCGAACGCGGTCCGACACAACGACGCGGCCCCGCCGTGGGTGCGGATCGACGCGTCCGTCGAGGGGAACTGGGTGGCGGTCACGGTCGCCGACGACGGCCCCGGCATCGACCCCGCCGAGTACGACGTGTTGGACCGCGGAACCGAGACGCCGCTACGCCACGGGAGCGGTGTCGGCCTGTGGATCGTCAAGTGGGGCGTCGACCACCTCGGGGGACGGATACGGTTCGAAGAGCGGGAGCCGCGAGGCACGGCCGTGACGGTCAGCGTCCCGATCGACCGATCGGGACGGGCCGCGTCCGAGCGCGACGACGACGCCGTGACCTCCTCTACCGACGGGTCGGCGTCGAACGGTGAGTCGGCGTCGGGCGGTGAGTCGAGCGCGTCAGAATCGCCGCCGGAGACGGGTCGATAGGCACTTGTCTCCGGGCGGCAACCCCGAGATATGGACGCAACGGCCACGACATATCTCCCGTACGCGCTGCTCGCGATGGGCGCGTACGCGCTCGTCTCGCCGCTGATGCGCGTCGCCACGACCGGTCCGAACGCCATCCCGAGCGACGTCGCCGTCGTCGTCTCGAACATGCTGCTCGTCGCGATGGCGGTCGGCGTGATCGCGTACACCGGACAGGGGTTCACGACCCACCTCGCGTCGCCAAAGCTGGCACACGTGCTCGCCGCCGGGGTGTTCCTCGGGATCGGCATCCTCGCGCTGTACCGCTCGCTCTCTTTGGGCCCAGTGAGCGTCGTGACGCCTATCTTCGCGATGTTCCTCGTCTTCTCGTCGGTCATCGGCTTCCTGTTCCTCGGCGAGTCGTTCACCGCCCGCAAGGGGCTCGGGATCGCCTTCGCCGCCGCCGCTGTCTACCTGGTCTCCGGCGCCTGACGGGCGAAGGAGCCGACGGCGGAACTCCCCGCCGATCCGGAACCGCCTGCCGCGTGACGAAACCCCTTTAGCCGCCAGCGGGAAAGGAGCGCACCTGCCGTGTCTCGCCTGCTGACATACCTCCGTGCGCTGATCTCTCGCGTGCCCAACCCGTTCCGCGCGCTCATCCTCTACATCGGCTTCGCGCTCGCGCGCGCCGGGCTGATCGACCGCCACCGCGTGGTCCGCACGACCGATCTCGCGTGGCCGCGGATCGTCACGGGGATCGCCCGGATGTCGAAGAACGCGGTCGACGTCGCGATGGTCGGCGTCGCGGTCGGCACCAGCGCCGTCGCCGGCGTCGGCTTCGCGGGCCCCTACTGGGGGCTCGCGTTCGCGCTCGGAGGCGGCGTCGCCGGCGGCACCATCGCCTTGGTCTCCCAGCGGTACGGCGCCGAGGCGTTCGTCGAACTCGGCGACGCGGTCCGGTCGAGCGTGCTCCTCGCGGTCGCGATCACGATCCCGGTCAGCGCGACGTTCTGGCTGTACGCACCGGCCTTCATCGACGTACTGAGCAGCAACGAGGCGGCGATCGCCTACGGCGCGGACTACCTCCGTGTGGTCGGGCTCGGCGTCCCCTTCGCCGCGCTCAACCTCGTCGGGAGCCGGATCCTCGTCGGCTGCGACGACGCCTACACCGCGATGCAGGTCCGCGCCGGCGGCGCGGTCGCGAACATCGTCCTCAGCGCGCTGTTCATTTTCGGCTTCGGCTGGGGCGTCGAGGGCGCCGCGATCGGGACCGTCCTCTCGAACGTCCTCGCGGTCGCCGGCTTCACCGTCGGCCTCGTCCGTGGCAGCGCCCCGCTCATCGGCGAGTTCCCGGTCGCGATCGACCCGACCGGGTCGTACGTCAACCCCGAAATGCTACGTGACCTCGTCGAGATCGGGGTGCCGGTCGGCGCGCGCAACCTCGTCTGGACCGCCGCGGAGTTCCCCATGCTTGCCATCCTCGACGTGTTCGGCGAGAACACCGTGGCCGCGTTCGTTATCGCCCGCCGCATCTGGGGGATCATGAACACGCCCGGCTGGGGGTTCGGCCTCGCCTCCTCCAGCCTCGTCGGGCAGGAGCTCGGCGTTGAGCGCCCGGACGAGGCGGAGGCGTACGCCCGCGACATCATCCGATTCTCGGTGGCCACCTACGCGGTCTCGGCGGTACTGATCGCGATATTCGCGACGGACATCGTCTCGCTTTTCGCCCAGTCGCCCGACAGCCCCGAGATCCCGATCGCCGTCGACCTCGTCTATGCGGCCTGCGCCGCCGTGATATTCCAGGGCGTCTCCGGCGGCGCGGCCGGCCCCCTCGACGCCGCCGGCGACACGAAGATCCCCTTCGCGAGCCAGTTCCTCGGCATGTTCTGCGTGTCGATCCCGCTCGCGTACGTCGGCGCGCACGACGCGACGCCGGCGATAACGGTCCCCGATGTCCTCACGGTCCCGGCGATCGACCTCCCCCTCGTCGGGTTCGCGACCCCCGTAATAGAGATCCCGTTCGTCGGGTTCTCGATCCCGGAGGTCGCGCTCCCCGCGATCGGCCTCTGGGGACTGTACCTCGCCTTCATGGCGGAGACGACGATCCCCGCCGCGATCAACTACCTCCGGTTCCGCTCGGGCAAGTGGAAGAAGATAAGCGAGGCGTACCGCCCCGAAGCGACCGCCGACGACTGAAGCGGGCACCGGATCGGTTCGCCGCCTCGCCTCGCGAGTCGGATACGGATACCGTCCCGGCAGATCAATATTGTATTTAAACTACAATATAATGTGCCAGACGGAACGAAGGTGCGAACGTAGACGGTGTAGTGAAACCAGTATTGGATAATACGAGCAATATTTATGCTCCAGGGACACGTACGGATCGACGTGAAAGACTGCGAGAAAGGCCGTCTGTTCGGGTCGGCGCTGATACTCATACAGGGAGTCGTAACGGCGCTGTTCCCACAGGCGAGCGTCCGCCTGACGAAGAAAATGATCGGAAAGAACTTCGACAACGCCTCCGAGCTCGAAGCGAAGCCGGCGTACGTCCGGCAGCTGCGCGCGATCGGCGTGGGCATGATCGCTGCGGGCGGGACGGGGCTCCTCCTCGAAGACGCGGAGGAGTCGGAGACCGCGCTCGCCGAACTCGCCGGCGCAGACGGAGCCGACGACGAGTGAAGATATCTCGGGGACGGGCTCCCCGGAGACCGGCCGACGAACACTTTCGGGTCGGGCGCCGCGACCCCTGACTCGCGTCACTCCTTTGCGGACGACGAGGGAAGCGGGAGGAGTCACTCCGCGCGGCGTTCGGTGCCGCCCGCTGACCGGTTTTTGATCCGCACGGTCGGCAACCGAGAACGTCCCGCACGCTTTTGTTCGCGCCCACGGAGGATACGCTCGTGAACGACGAGCTATTCGAGCGCATCCTGATACCGATCGCGGGTCCCGACGACGCCGAGGCCACGGCGCGGGCGATGCGGCCGCACCTTGACCCGGGCACGACGCTCATCGTGACGCACGTGACGCGGGGCGAGAGCAACGAGACGACGATCAAGACTGGGCGAGACGAGTTCGCGGGAGCGACCTACGAGACATTCTTCGACATCCTCTACCGAGACGACCTGCGGTTCGAATGGGTGACGCTCGAGGCGCAGGAGGTCGCAACGGCGCTCGTCGACGCGGTCAGCATGACGGAGGCGACGCTCGTCGCGTTCACGCCCCGAGACATCGACACGTGGAAGCGAACGATCACCGGTGACCCGGGTGGCCGCCTCATCCGAGAGGCAGACGTCCCGGTGATGGTGTTTCCGGACCGGCGTGCGTGACGCGCGACCGGCGCGCGACCGGGGCCCCGCTGGTGTCGGCCACCGGACCCCGGCGTCGGGGGCGGATCGCTTCGAACCCGCCCGATCACTTCTCGTCGGCGTGCCGAACCTCCACCGCGATCCCCCGCGTCGACCCCGCCATCTCCGGGCCGGACATCGCCGCGCGGCCGACCGCGAACGCCTTCGGCCCCTCGATCACGACCTCGTCGCCGACTCGAATCTCGTCGTCCGCGTCGACGACGCCGGGCGCGAGGACGGAGCCGCGCGGGACGAACTGATCGATCTCGACGCGCTTCGTCGGCGCGTCGCTCTCGACCCAGCGGCGCGCGCCGTCGAGGGTGAAGGAGAGGGTGCCGTATTGGGGAACCATCGTCGCCAACTGCTCGCCCGGCTCGCCCTCGCGGCCGGCGTCGGGGTCGTCGCCCCACACCTGGAGCTTCGGGTAGCGCCCGGTGGTGCGCACGTCGGCCTCGCCGCCGTACGCCCCGGCTCCGTCGCCGTCCGCGCCGAGCCCGCTCCCCCTGCCGAGCCCGCCGAACAGGTCGTCGCCCGCGCCGTCGCCAAGCAGGTAGTCGGCGATGGCGCGGACCGTGTTGTGCTCGCGCTCGCGCTTGCTGTAGGCGGGCTCACCCTGGAGCGCGGCGTTTAGCTCGCCGAGCGACTCGTCGGTCGTCGGGTGGCCGACGCAGGTGTACTCGAAGTCGAGGTCGACCGCGCCCTCGACGCGCTCGCAAATCTCGCGGTAGCCGTCCTCGGGGACGTGCGCGATCACGCGCGAGTAGTCGTTGCGTTCGAGGTAGCGCCGCAGGACCTCCGCGACGAATCCGATCTCGTCCTCGCTCCAGTCGCCGGTCACGACCGAGTCGTAGTGCTGGGCGGGATACGTCGTCTCCAGCTCCTGGGGCACCACGCCGATGGGCGAGGTCATCGAGACGGTGTGGCCGCGCCACTGGATCGCGTCGTGGAACTGGCGGTGGCTCTGGGAGTCGCTGTACGGCTTGGTAGCCGAACAGGGGACCAAGACGAGCGGCTGGTCGGAAAAGCGGTTCCGGTAGCGGCTCGTGACGCGGTCGGCGAACCGCCGGATCTCGACGCGGTCGAGCGTCTCCGCCGACGCCGCCGTCACTTCCGCGTCGCGCATGAGCGGCGTCCGTTCTTCGAGGTACCCCCACTGGTCGTCGAACTCGCGGAACGCGGCCGTGAGCCACCCCTCGTGACGCGCCTGCCCCTCGACGTAGTCGCGGAGGCGACCGCTCCGGATCCGCTCGCGGACGCGACGCAGCTCGGCGCGGAGCGCGTTCACGTTGTGGTCGGCGCAGTCGGCGCGCGTGAACTCCTCGCGGGGCGTCGCGCAGGCCGGGCAGGCGCAGGGGAGCTCATCGAGGTCCTCGAGGAAGTGCGCCGCGTCGGCGGTGAGGTGCATCCCCTGTGTCCCCTTCGTGCGCGCGAGCGTCGCGTCGACGAGGTCGACGCCGGCGTACGCGAGCAGCGCGACGTTGCGGGGCGTTGCGACGCCGGAGAGGCCGAGCGCCGCGTCCGGCGGCAGCGCCGCCTTCGCGCGAACGATCGCGTCGCGGAACGCCTCGCCGTGGCCGACGAACCCCTGCACGTCCGAGAGGAGGTACGCGTCGGCGCCGAGGTCGCGGGCGCTCCGACTGTCGACGACCGCCGCGGAGGGGAAGTCGGCGTCCGGGTGGTCGACCGCGAACGACTCGCGGACCTCCTCGCGCGTGCCGGCCGGGAACGACCGGTGCGGCAGCACCGTCAGCGCGCTCTCGTCGCCGTCCGGGACCTCGCGGTCGCCGGCCCAGAGGCTTCCGGCGTCGTCGAGGAACGGGTCCGCGAGCGCCGGCGTCGCGACGGGGTCGGCGAGGCGGACCGCCCCGAGCCGGGCGGCGCCGTCGCGCTCGTGGACCTCGAAGTAGTCGGTCATACCTCCCATCGCGCGGGGACGGTCAATTCTCTTGTGTTCCGCGGTCGGCCGAGGGCGACGGCACCGCCGACGGGCCCGTCGCGCGGAGCGTCGCCCCGACCGCTCCGCCGGAACTGTTAGGCGGAACGCGGCCGAGGGATCGGTATGGACCCGACCGGCCCGTGGGACCGCGACCGCGTCGACGAGTTCCTCGCCGCCGCGCGCGTCCCGGTCCGCCTCGGCTGCCGGACGCCGAGCGACCACCCGTGGATCGTCTCGCTGTGGTTCGCGTGGGACCCGGACGCCGCCGCGATCCGCTGCGCGACGAGCGCGAGCGCCGACCTCGTCGAGTTCGTCGAGCACGACGGCGAGGTCTCGTTCGACGTGTCGACGAACGACCCGCCGTATAAGGGGGTCCGCGGCCGCGGCCGGGTGACCGTCCTCCCCGACGAGGACAAGCGGCTCCTGCGCTCGCTGCTGACGAAGTACCTCGGCGGAACCGACAACCCGACCGCCGACCGGCTGCTGCGACCCGAGCGCGAGGAGGTCGAGATCCGGATCGAACCCGACCGGCTCCACACCTGGGACTACACGGAGCGCATGGGATCGGCGGACGAGTGAGGCGAACGCGGACGGGCGGTCTCGGCGCGCTCCGCGCCGCTCTCCGCGCCGCCCTCCGGGAGGCGATCGTTTAAGCGATCGCCGGGCAATCCAGCGGTATGAGCGCTCTCGAAAGCGACGAGTACCGCGCGTTCCGCCGCGACCTCCACCGCCACCCCGAGCCCGCGTGGCGCGAGTTCTACACCACCGCCCGCATCGTCGAGGCACTCCACGAGCGCGACCTGACGGCGCTTCACGTCGGGCCGGAGGCGCTGGCGACAGACGAGCGCCTGAACGTCCCGGACGACGAGGTGCTGGCGGAGTGGGAGGCGCAGGCCCGCGAGGCGGGCGCCGACCCCGAAATTCTCGACCAGCTCTCGGGCGGTTACACCGGCTGCGTCGCCGTCGTCGACCGCGGCGACGGCCCCGTCGTCGGCCTCCGGGTCGACATCGACGGCCTCCCGATCACGGAGTCGGAGTCGGGCGACCACGTCCCGACCGCGGAGGGGTTCCGCTCGGAGCACGAGGGATTCATGCACGCCTGCGGCCACGACGCCCACGCGACGATGGGGCTCGGCGCGCTCGATGCGGTCCTCGACTCCGACTTCTCGGGCACGCTGAAGGTGTTCTTCCAGCCGGGTGAAGAGCAGGTCGCCGGCGGGAAGCCGATGGCCGAGTCGGGCCACCTCGACGACGTCGACTACCTCTACGCGGTCCACGTCGGCTTGGATCACCCCTCCGGCGAGGTCGTCTGCGGCGTCGAGGGGTTCCTCGCGGTGCGGCACTTCCTCGCGGAGTTCTCCGGCGAGCCCGCCCACGCCGGCGCGCGTCCCGAACAGGGCCGGAACACCGTTCAGGCGATGGCGGCCGCGATTCAGAACCTCTACGCCATCCCCCGGCATGCGGACGGTCCCACGCGTGTGAATGCGGGGCTCGTCGGCGGCGGCACCGCGACGAACATTATCCCCGAGGAGTCGTACATCGAGGGCGAGGTGCGCGGGCAGACGACGGAGCTCGCCGAGTACATGTCCGACCACGCCGACCGGGTTCTCGACTCGGCCGCCGAGATGCACGACTGCGAGGTCGACGTCTCCACGCTCGGTGAGGCGCCCAGCGCGACGAGCGACGACGCGCTCGCGGCGCTCGTCGGCGAGTCCGCGGGCGACGTCCCGGGCGTCACGAGCATCGTCGACAGCGACGAGCTCGGCGGCTCCGAGGACGCGACGTTCCTGATGAACCGCGTCCAAGAGCAGGGCGGCCTCGCCTGCTACCTCGGTGTCGGCACCGACCACCCGGGCGGCCACCACACGAGCGACTTCGACGTCGTCGAGGACGACATCGCGGTCGGCATCGACGTGATCGCCGGCGCTATCCGGCGCGTCGCCGAGACGCGGCCGTAGCGATCTGGAGCGCTTTTTCCGATTGGGGATAAAACGTCTGCGACTGATTTTATAAGCGAATGCGGTGGCGTGCGCCTCCGAGCGCCCGAAAGGGCGCGAGGAGCCCGCGCGAGGGAGTCGCGAGCGCAGCGAGCGACGAGGCTGGGGAGGCGTGAGGTGCGGTTGCTGTTCGCGGCGGGACTCGAAGGGGCAGCCGGGAGGCGGGCGCAGGCGACGTAAGCACCACAACGAGGGAGCGAACGTAGTGAGCGACCGAGTGAAGCGCGCAGCGAGTCGTGCGA
>JBNJEE010000062.1:0-14053 GCA_051745525.1 Methanobacteriota archaeon
AGATCACACTTCGATAGGGGTGGGGAACCTTTTTAATACCAGCCCGTATCTGTCGTTCTATGGGTACTGACGACTCCGACGACTCCTCTGCTGAATCGGGGTCTCTGGAGGATGAGACTACGGCTCAAACCGATCTCGCGAGCGCGACGAAATCTGGGACATCATCTCAGCCATCACAAAATACATCACAAGACGACCCATCACCGCACGTGACTGCCTCCGACCAGCCGTCCGCAGGGGACGCCGAGAGCTCCTCACAATCGATCGAAGATATGCTCCTCGAGTTCGACGAGCAGAAAGGGCTCATCCGCGACCGATCGCTTCTCGATCCGAACTATGTGGTCGAAGAGGACCGCATCGTCGGTCGCGACGCGCAGCTCCAAGAGGTCACGAAGATGCTCCGCGTTGCACTCGGGGACAACCGGCCGCCGAATCTGTTCCTGTACGGACCGTCCGGAACGGGTAAATCCCTCATCACGAAAGCCGTTTGTAACAACATCAGTCGCATCTGTGACTCTCGCGATATCCGGTTCGGCACTATCGAGGTGAATTGCCAGGACTTGGACACGCTCGGTGTCGCGGTGTACGAACTCGCTCAACAGGCCGCGGACGAAGCCGGTGTCGAGGTTCAGGTTCCGAAACACGGGGTCGCGACCAAAGAGAAGTGGGACGAACTCTACCGCATCGTGAACCGGCACTTCGACTCGGTCGTGTTCGTTCTCGACGAGTTGGACATGCTCGTCGGCCGGCGAGATAAACAGGATCCCGCGTTCTCGCGGCTCCTGTACCAGCTCTCGCGAGCCGGTGCGAACGACGAACTGAACGCGTACATCTCGGTCGTCGCCATCTCGAACGACACGAAGATGATGGACGCGGTCGGGAGTCGAGCGGTCAGTTCGTTCACTCCGGAAGACGTCCACTTCGACGACTACGACGCGAACCAGCTTCAGGCAATTCTCCGACGACGCCAAGACGCGTTCCACGACGACGTCGTCGACGACGACGTGATCCCGCTTGCGGCGGCGTTCGCAGCGCAGACGCACGGTGACGCGCGCAAAGCGATCGATCTCATGCGAGTCGCCGGAGAGCTCGCTGAGCGCGAAGGCGACGCCCGCGTTCGCGAGGACCACGTCCGAGCCGCGCAGGCGAAAGTCGAGAAGAACCGGGTGTTAGAGGTGGTTCGCGGGATCAGCACACAAAAGAAGCTCTGCCTGTACGCAACAGCGGCGGTCGCTTCACAAACGACCGACGGGACGGCTCGGAGTACGACCGGGTACCGAGTGTATCAGTACCTCACCGACGCGATCGACGCCGATCAGTACCACCAGGAAACGTACGTCAACAAGATGAAAGAGCTCACGACGTACTCGCTCGTCGATTTCGAACGACGGAGCCACGGCCCCAGCTCCGGGATGTTTCTCGAGTTTCAGTTCGGGGAACGGCCGGAAACGATCCTCGAAACGCTCCGTGAGGACTCCCGCATCGAGATGGTCTCCGAGAGCGAGGTTCAATCCGTCGTCAAAGCCCAGATCCGAAACCAAACGTAGCCGGATCGAACCGCCGCTCGAAGTGTGACACTCCGGCAGACACCCCTCTATCGATGTGTATAGTCAGTCTGTTATCAGTCCACAATTGGTAGTTCTGTTATTTTTCTCGCCTAACCTGTCTCACCTGACTGAGGACACCCAACACCCCTCCATCGATATGTGATTAGCAGGTAGAGGGCTTAAAAAGCCAAAATTCGGGGTTTAATTGTTACCGACGGAAGACCGTCTCGGAGCTCCGAACTCAATTTCGCCAACCAATATCCTCCGAGGGACCCCTCTATCGATGTGTTTGAGAGCGTTCCTTAGACACACCCCTCTATCGATGTGTAACCGAGGGCGGTTGCTCCCGCGCGCACCCATCGACGGCGTCGAGTTCACGCCGAATGTGAGCGAGGGTGGTTGTCCGACGTCTTGGGCTCAAACTCGTCTCCTATTTGAGTCGACCGTCGTGAAGGTCAGATCTGGTTGAATACCTCGTTAAAATTAGATGTTATCAGTTATATCATTTCACAAATACTTATAACACCGTCACTGAGCTGTTAGCACAGTATATTCGACGTACGTAGGTCTCGATCGGCTTTGATCTCCGTTCCGCGCGGAGTGTTCGCATCTTTCATGAGGCTCTCGGTGTGAAGATCGTCAGAAGCGAAGGTAAAGTTTCTCTTCACGTCGAAATCCGGTCTATTTGTCAGAACTTGACAGCCCTTTAGAATCACTCTGGGTATCACACTATTGCTGTCGATGTCGCGAAAGGAACGAGACTCAGTACCGCTGATTCCGGCTCGATGACGGCGTACACTGTCTCTGCTCGCGGATGAGCCGAGCGCCCATCTTGGCGACCGCAACGCGGCCCGGACGTCCACCGTCGGTCGGCTATCGATGTCTTCTGCTCGCAGTCGCACAGACGAACTCGAAAACGATCATCGATATCTCAGTATACAATGATATCTTCTAAATTTATAATATCGCGAAATACACCGAACATCACCGTCGCTGATCGGCGCCGGCCCTCTGAGACGTCGAAGTTGAGCCGGAAGCCGCTGGCTTCTGGCATTACAAGCATATGACTGTAATTTCTCTCCGACGAAGTCCCACCACGCCATTTCGATGGTGTGGAGTGCGTCCGACGCCTTTCACGAGTATAATACTGAACAGCCGTTCTGTACAACAGAACAACTACGAGTAGGTCGCGCGGATCCCGATGATCTGGGCGGACTGCGCGACCATCTCGGGGACCTCCTCGTGGTACCACGCCCCCTTCATCCGGGTGGTCGGTCCCGAGACGCTGATCGCGCCGAGGACGCGCCCGTCGTCTGCCGACAGGATCGGCGCGCCGACCGCCCGCATGCCGACGGTCCGTTCCTCGTCGTTGAACGCGTACCCCTGCTCGGCGATCTCGTCGAGCTCTGTCCGAAGCGCCTCGGCGTCCGTGAGCGTCTCCGGCGTCTGCTCGTCGAACAGCAGCTGATCGAGTACCGCGTCGAGCCGATCGTCGGAGAGATGCGCGAGGTACGCCTTCCCGACTGAAGTCGCGTGGAGGTCGACGACGGTCCCGATGTGCGAGTCCGTTCGCACTGCCTGATCCGCCAGCGACTGATAGACGTAGATCCCGACGCCGTCCTCCTCGACCATCACCTGTGCGCGCTCACCGACCGCCTCGACCAGACTGTCCGTCTCGGGCTTGGCGACGTGATACAGGTCGTGATGCTGGCGCGCGCGGTCGCCGAGCCCGAGGAACTGCAGTCCGAGTCGGTACTCGTCGCCGTCCTGAACGACGTACCCCAGATTCCGGAGGGTCTGGAGGTGGTTGTGGACCGTGCTCTTCGAGATCGACAGCGACTCCGCCAGTTCCGAAACGCCGCATCCCTCGTTCTCACCGAGTTGTTCGAGGATACGGAACGATCGTTCTGTCGCCCCGACCGACGCCGCGTTCGGTGTGTCGTCTCGTACCATACTCGGCGGAACGCGGGCCCAGATGAAATATCTGTCGCGTTCGTTCTATCTAACAGAACGCTCGTTTCGTATTACGGTCGGAGAGCGGCGATCGTTGATCGGACTGGACGCTCTGCGACCGCGTCCAAGGCGTCGAGTGCCTCGTCGACTTGCGCGTCGACGACGCGGTCGTCGCTCTCGCCCCGGTCGACGTCCCACCCGCCGGTGAGACCGAGTGCAAGCAGTGCGCGGTTTCGTGCGCGGTACTCCGCGGCGGGCATCGGGTCGCGGTAGTCGCCGCGGGGGTAGTCGCGCGCGCCCGTCAGGGTCGTCCCGTCGCGCAACGCAACGGCGACGCTCGCTCCCCACGACTCGGGGAACGCCGCCTCGTACGCGTCGTCCTCGCGGAGTTCGACCCGCGCGGCCACGGACCGAACCGTCTCGTCGGCCAGCGCCTCGGCCGTGAAGTGATCGAGGTCGACGCTCCCGCGACAGAGGTACGTCGCCAGCACGTACGGCGCGGAGAACTTCCCGGCCGTCATCGTCTCTGGCTCGGCGTGGGACATGTCGGTCGCGTTGGCAAACGTCCGGACGGTGATCGCCTCCACGTCGTTTGGGTCGATCGCCCGCCCCTCCGCGGTCCGCCCGTCTATCGCCTCGCGGAGCGCGTCGAGCGGCGGGTGGGTGTACCGGCAGGACGGGTAGGGCTTGACGTAGTGTTCCGCGATCGCCCACTCCTCGCCGAGCGTCTCGAACTGCCGCGCGAAGCCGTCCGGTAGCAGCGCCTCGAAGGGATCGTACACCTCCTCGATCGCCGCGACGGACCCCTCGAGTCCCGCCAGCGCGGTCAGCGCCGCGGTCACGCCGGCCTGCGCCGAGAAGCCGGCCGTGAAGTTCCGCGCGAGCGCGCCCTCCGCGTACGGGTCGTGCATCGAGACCACCGCGAGGTTCGCGGCGATCCGGAACGTCTCCGCGAGTTCCTCGGCGGTCGCGTCCAGACAGAGGGCGCTCGTCACCGCCGGCCCCACCGTCGTCCACGTCGAGTGCGGGTTCCGGACGAGCCACGGGACCGCGTCGTTAATCCGGGCTTTCATCGCGAAGATCGCCCGTTCGAGCCGCACGCAGACCTCGTACGCCCGAGTGCACGCGTCGACGAACGCCTCGCCGTCGACGTCGTTCGCCTCTGCGGCGGCGAGCCCCCCGGCGACGATCCCGGCGCCGACGTGGCCCCCCGTGTTGTGCCCCTCTTCGACCTCCTGGGCGATGGCGGCCGCCGTGTTGGTCATCGCGGCCTGCGGCGGTGCGACTCGCCGGCCGGTCCCGAGGATCGACGCCTCGGCGCCGGTAAACGCCGCGTCTCTCGCGACGCCGGCGACACCGGGCGCCGCCGACCCGGCGACGGCGGCCGCCAGCACGTCCGCGACCACCGCCCGCCCGTGCTCGCGGGCCTCACCGTCGACGGGCGACGTGAGGAACTCGGCGACCGCTCGCTCCCACTCTCGTGTGTGTCGTGTTGCCATAGTCGTGGGACGCGCGTCGCGGGCAAAAGCGTATGGGCCGCGGTCAGCGCCGCAAGAGAGAACCCTCGCGAGGTCAGCGGCGCGCGAGCGTACAGAGGACGCGCGGCGGCTCCGGCGCCCTCGCGCTCTCCCAGAGCGTGGACGCCCGCTCCTCGCCGATCACGGGCGTGACCAGCCCGTGGAATTTCGATTCCAGCTCGGCTTCGTCGAACGGATCGTGCTCGCCGCCCCGCGGTGCGACGACCTCTCTCGAGAACTGCTCGTCCGCCGTCTCGACGGTCACCCGCGCCCCCCGCTGCTCGGGAGCCCGAGCGGCGATCTCGTCGTCGATGGCGACGGTGACACGTTCGGCGAGCGCCACCGCCTCGGGAGTTATCCCTTCGTCTGCGAACGCGGTCGGTCCGGTGTCGCCGCGGAGCAGCGCCGTCGCGACCGCAAACGGGATCGAGAACTTCGCCTGCAGCTGGTTCCGCGGCCGCGACTCCGTCAGCCGCGCGGCCGCCGAGTAGGTCTCGACGCGGACCGACTCTACCGCGGTCGGATCCAGCCCCTCTGGGAGGGTCTCGACGGCGTCCAACGCCGGGTGGGTGTAGCGGCACGCGGCGTGGACTTTGAAGTACCCGTGTGCCAGCTCCCAGCGCTCCCCGAGCCCGGCCGAGAGAGCCGCCTCGTCCACCTTGTCGGCGGCGGCGTGTTCGAGGTGTCGCGCGATCCCGTTCTCTAAGCCGCCGAACCCGGCCGTCGCCTGATCGACGGCGATTAGCGACGCGAGGTTGCTCATGCCGGCGTAGGCGTTCCGCACGGTCGCGCCCTCGGTCGCCGCCTCGAACCGAGTGTGCTGCGCGTAGTTCGCCGCGATGGCCATGGCCGATCGCGTCGTCTCCGGATCGAGCCCGCGCGAGCGAGCCACCGCGGCCGCACCGCCCACCGCGCCCCACACGCCGTGCGGGTGGTACCCCGATCGGAGCGTGCCGAGCGCGCGGGCGGTCCGGACGGCCACCTCGTAGCCCGCGACGAACGAGCGCACGAACGCGTCGCTGTCGCTGTAGCCGATCTCGGCGTCGGCCAACAGCGCGGGCAGCACGTGGATCGCCGGGTGGCCGGCGGCGAACCGGTGCCCCTCGTCGAGTTCGAGCACGGTCCCCGCGGCGCCGTTGCAGAGCGCCGCCAGCGGCGGGACTGTATCGCCGCCGTCGGCGCCGAGCACCGTCGCCCCGCCGGCGACGCCGTCGGTCCAGCGGCGTGCGAGCGCGCTGACCGCGTCGTCGGTCGACCCGGCCACGATCGCCCCGAGCGTGTCGGCGACGACGAGCCCTACCCGGTCACGGACCCGGCCAGGGATATCGCCCGTCTCGAGCTCCGCGGCGAACGTCGCGAGGTCGCGTTCGGGATCAGGCGGCATCGTCGTCAAACAGGTCGGTGCGCGCTCTGAGCAGTTCGACGAAGCGGGACGGCCACGAGACGACCCCCTTCGGGCTGTACAACACGATCGCGATGAGGATAACCCCGTAGACGGCGTTGTTCAGTCCGGGAATCGAGAAGGACTGGCGGACGAACTCGCCGACGGGGATGACGATGAACGACCCCACGATCGGGCCGAGGACGGTCCCGATACCGCCGACGATCGCCGGGAGAAGGATCTCCACGTTGACGAGCAGTTCGAAGACCGTCGTCGGGCGAATCGTGTTGAAATACATCGCCCAGAACGCCCCGGGCCAGGCCGTGAAGAAGGCGCTCACGGCGACGGCCAACAGCTTGTACCGGTAGGTCGGGACGCCGATGGCGGCCGCGGCCTGCTCCCCCTCGCGGATCGCGAACAGGTAGTAGCCGAGCTGCGATCGGTTGATCACGAGCGAGACGGCGGTGACGACCGTGAGGAACCCCAAGATGAGGTAGTAGTACGGCAGGTCGCCGGCGAACTGGAACGCGGCCAGCCCCGGGCCGTCCGCGTACTCCCGCGCGAGCGGTCTGAAGAACCCGCTCGCGCCGCCGAGCTGCGCGACGTTCGTGAACACGTACCGCAACAGCTCCGCGAACGCCAGCGTCGCCAGCGCGAAGTAGTGTCCTTCCAGATCGTAGCGGAACGTCAACGCGCCGATCAGGAGCCCGTATATCCCCGCGAGAACGCTGCCGAGTAGCATCCCGATCCACGGGGAGATCCCGAGGGTTCCGGTCAGGATGATCGTCGCGTACGCCCCGAGCCCGAAGAACGCGGCGTGGCCGAACGAGAACTGTCCGGTGTAGCCGGACATGATGTTCCACGCCTGGGCGGTCGTCGCCCAGATGAGGGTGACGATGAGCATGTTCAGGCTGATCCAGCCCAGCGGGGCGAACCCGAACAGCGCGAGCTGTCTGAGGAACGGCATCGCCGCGAGGACGATGAGACTCGCCGCGACCAGTATCGGGAGCGCGTACCACTCGTCTCGGAACGCGCCGTACCGCTCGACGGCCCGCGAGAGCGCGTTACTCATCGCCGCTCCCTCCGAGCAATCCTTCCGGTTTCACGAGCAACACGAGGATGAAGGCCAAGAATATCACGATCTGGTAGCTGGAGCCGCCCAGGTACGCCGAGCCGAACACCTGGATGAAGCCGATGATGAGCCCGCCGACGAACGCGCCGGGGAAGGACCCGAGCCCGCCCAGCACGACCACGACGAACGCGTTTATAAGGTACTGATCGCCGAGCGCCGGCGTGAACGACTGGAACAGCGGGATGACCCCGCCCGCGAGCCCGGCCAGCGCGGCGCCGATACCGAACGTGAGCGCGTCGATCCGGGGGACGTCGATCCCGACGTACTGCGCGCCGTCGCGGTTGTCTGCGGTCCCGCGGATCGCGCGGCCAAGCATCGTCCGCTGGAGGAACAGCCACGTTCCGGCCAGCGCGACGAGCGCGATGACGAGCGCGTACAGCTGTCCCTGGGGAACGAACACGCCGGCGATCTCGAGCGAGCCGAGGTCGAGCCCGAGCTGTTGGGGGTCGGAGCCGAATGTCATCTCAACGCCGCTGACGAGGATCAACAGGACGCCGAAGGTGACGATGAGCTGGTTCTCCTGTGGTGCGTCGATGATCGGCGCGATCGTCGACCGATAGACGACGACGCCGAGGACGAACAGCAACACGACGGCGAACGGGATGGCGAAAAACGGCGAGAGGCCCGTGGCGTCCGAGAAGACCAGCACCGCGTACATCGCGACCACCATCAGCGCCCCGTGTGCGAAGTTGATGACGTCCATCACGCCGAAGATCATCGTCAGCCCGAGCGCGACGAGCCCGTAGATTCCGCCGAGTAACACCGCGAACACGAAGTACTGGGCGAGGATCGTCGGAGCCGGCAGCGAGAGGCCGAGCACGGCGGGCGTCCCGAGTGCATCGACCGCACCGGCGAGAGCGGTGAGACTCCCGAACGCGGCGGACACACCGGCGACGGCGTCGCACCCACCGCCGAGCGCGATGACGGCCGCTTCTCGACCGCAGGCGTCAGGGAGAAACGAGGAGAGCATGTGGGTCAGAACTGCACGTCGGTCTCGGCGAACTCCTCGGGTGCGACGACGAGGTCTTCGAGGTCCTGGATCTGGAACAGCGGAGCGAGCGCGTTCTCGTTTTCACCGTTGTCGGCGAAGGTGATCGGCGGCATCGCTGCGATGTGGTCCTCGACGGTGATCTCTCCGAGCGCGTCGTTGATGTCGTCGGGGTCGGCCGACGCCGCCTCCTCGATCGCCGCGATGATGACTTCGGTGGCCGCGTAGGTCATCGCGACGTTCGCGTCGAACCCGGAGTCGAACTCCGACTCGAAGCGCGAGCGGACCTCTCCGGCGCGGTCGGACGTCGGGTCGAGCGCGAAGTTGGTCGCGAAGCCGCCCTCCACGGTGTCGCCCATCTCCTCGAGCGCGCTGACATCGTTCATCGCCGCGTTCGAACACCCGGTCAGGTAGTCCGGCTGGTAATCCTGGTTGTCCATCGCGTTGACGAGTTCGATGGTCCCCGGCCGGTAGGTCGTCGCGATGACGGCGTCCGGGTCCGCGTCCCGGAGCGACGTGACCTGCGTGTCGGCGGTGTCTCCCGACTCGTAGGCGGTCTCAGCGACGATTTCGATGTCGTTCGCCGGGAGCTCCTCCCGGAGCGCGTCGCGGATCGACTGGCCGAAGCTGATGTCGATGTAGAACAGTCCCGCGGTTTCGATCTCTTCACCGGCGTTTCGGACGGTCTCGGCGAGGAGCCGCGCGTGGTCGATCGCCATCTGGTCCGCCGGCGGCTGCGGGCGGTACGAGTAGTTGAGCTGCGTCTCCCGGAGGATCGAGTTGGCCACGGACACCGAGATGACGAACGGCACGCCCGCGCTCTCGGCGGTCCGCGTCGCCGCGCTCGTCACCGGCGAGGAGTAACAGCCGGTCAGCACGCTCGCACCGTCGTCGATGAGCTCTTGGGCGACCTCGCCGCCGAGCTCCTGTGCGCCCTCATTGTCCCCGCTGATGACGCTGAGCTCCGCGCCGTCGAGTGACTCGATGCCGCCCGACTCGTTTTTCATCATCGCGGCCAGCCTGACCGCCTGGTCCATCCGCTCACCGGTGTTACTGAGTCCCCCGCTGAGCGGGTGGTTCGACCCGATGATCACCTCGTCAGGGGAGTCGCCGCCGCTCCCGCCACCGTTCCCGTCACCGCTTCCGCCGTCGTCCCCGCCATCGTCGTCATCGCCGCCGCCGCCTCCACCGCCGTTACTGCTACAGCCAGCTAAGGCGCCGGTGACGCCGGCCGCACCGCTGTACTTGACAAACGATCGTCTACTGACACTATCTGCGGGAGTATCTCCCATATACGCCACGTGTGTGACGAGTGCACATATAGTTTGTTACGGCATATCGTGACACTGTGCTGGAACGTGGCTTGTGACCGGAGTACGCAGTCACGACAGTCGGTCGCGGCGGGCGTCTGTCGACGCAACACGGCGGGCGTCGATCGACGCGAAAAAATTCGGAAATTCAGTCGAGCCCGAGGTACAGTTCGACGAGATCGTCCTCGTCGGTCAGGTCTCCCGGAGTCCCCTCGAACTGGAGTTGGCCCTGCGCCAAAATGTAGACGTAGTCGGCGATCCGAAGCGCTTCCCGGACGTTCTGCTCGATGAGGATCACTTGTGCGCCGCTCGCCACGAGCCGTCGCGTCATCTCGAACACCTGATCGATGAGGGAGGGAGCCAGCCCGCTCGACGGCTCGTCGAGGAGGTACACCTCCGCACCGGTCATCATCGCGCGCCCGTAGCTGAGCATCATCTGCTGGCCGCCTGACAGCGACCGGCCCCGCTCGTCCAGTTTGTCCTCGAGTTCGGGGAACGACGTCAACACCTCGTCGATCCGCTCCTCGCGGACTGCCCCGTCGCCGACGGTGTACCCGCCCAACAGGAGGTTCTCGCGGACAGTGAGGTCGCCGAAGATCCCGCCGTCCTGGGGAAGCATGGTGACGCCGCGGTGGACGTTCTCGGCCGGCCTGTTCTCGGTCACGTCGGTGCCGCGATGCGTGACTTGTCCCTCCCACGCCGGGACGACCCCGGCGAGCGTCTTCAGCAGCGTCGACTTCCCCGACCCGTTCGGCCCGAAGATGCAGGTCACCCCGTCACGGCTCTCCATCGAAATCCCGTCGACGACCCGGTGGTTCCCGTAGCCGCTCACGAGATCTTCACCGACGAGCCACGGCTCTCCGTCGGACTCCGAACCGATCCCGGAGAGAGCGGTCGCGCCGCCCGCCGCGGTCCCGGTCGCTCCCTCCGCGCCGCCGGCCGGCACCGCCCCACCGCCGCCGGCGGTCATCGCCGGCTCCGTCGCCGCGTCGCCGTCCGCGGTCTCGCCGTTGGCGGCTTCGACCCCTGCAGAAGGGGATACGTTCGATTCCTCTCCGATGAGCGTCTCCAGCGACGCGTCGTGCTCGGCCGCGCCGCCGAGGTACGCGTCGCGGACGCGTTCGTCGCTCGTCACCGATTCGAAGTCGCCCTCGACGATGACGTGGCCCTGGTTGAAGACGGTCACGCGGTCGCACACGTCCGCGATGACGCGCATGTCGTGCTCGATGATCACGAACGTCGTGCCGCGGTCGTTGAGCGTCTCCAGGTGGTCGAGCAGGCGGTTCCGGAGCGATGGGTTGACCCCCGCGGTGGGTTCGTCGAGCATCACGCAGGCCGGTTCGAGCATCAGGATCCGACCGAGTTCGAGGAGCTTCTCCTGTCCACCCGAGATCCCGCCGGCCTCTTGGTCGGCGACGTGGTCGATTTCGAGCAGTTCGAGCAGCTCGTCGGCGCGGGCGCGCTTCTCGTCCGGGATCCGCATGCTGGAGCGGATCCCCCCGGTGAAGACGGCGAGCATGTTCTCTCTGACCGTGAGGTCCTCGAACGGCGACGGGATCTGGAAGGTCCGCGCGAGCCCACGCCGAGCGATTCTGTCGGGCTTCCACCCGGTCACGTCCTCACCGTCGAACCGGACGGTGCCGCCGTCCGGCCGGTAGAAGCCGCTGACGGTGTTGAAAAACGTCGACTTCCCAGAACCGTTCGGTCCCATGATGCCGTGAATCGTGTCCTCCTCGATGGTCACGGAAAGCCTGTCGTTTGCGACGAGGGAGCCGAACCGTTTCGTTAGCCCCTCGGTCTCTAAGATCGGGCGAGTCACACCCGAATGTCTCTGTACGTGCGAATAAACGTTTTCCTGCCTGTCAGTGACACGCGCATTCCCTCGCTTTTCGGCGCGCTCCGTGCGCGTGTGCGTATTTCCATTCACAAACTGTCCACAAACTGTCCGTGAAAACCGTCCGTCGATCAGCGTCCCCCGACGCCGGCGTCCCCTGCCGACGGCGTCCCCTGCCGCCGACGTGGCACGCCGGCGGCGTCACTCCACCGTGGCTCGGCCGCCGTCGACGAGAACCGTCTCGCCCGTGACGAACGAGGCGTCGTCGCTCGCGAGGAAGCTAACGACGCTCGCGACCTCCGCCGGGTTCCCGAGTCGGTCGAGCGCCGCGAGGTTCCGAAACCGCTCGCGCGCGGCGTCGTCCTCGGCGTACGGTTCGGTCATCGGCGTCTCGATGAATCCCGGTGCGACGGCGTTTACCCGCACCCCGTCCTTGCCCAGTTCGGCGGCGAGCGCGCGCGTCAACCCCTCCAGTCCGGCCTTCGTCGAGGCGTAGCCGGCGCGCTCCGCCGCCCCGATCTGTCCGTAGATCGACGAGATGTTGACGACCGCGCCGCCGGCCGCTCGGAGGTGCGGCGCGGCCTCTCGGGCGATCCGGAACGGCGCGGTGAGGTTGACCGCCACCGAGCGCTCCCACGGCTCGCCGTCGTGGGTGGCGAGGGGTTCGCGCGCGACGATTCCGGCGACGTTAACGAGCACGTCGATGCGCCCGGTGTCGGCCGCGCGCTCGACCAGCGCCGCGGTCGCCGCGGGATCGGTCACGTCGACCGTCACCGGGTCGAACGCCCCCGGAAGGCCCTCGCAGGCCGCGGCCGTCTTCGACTGGTCGAGGCGGTCGCCGCCGACGACCGTCGCCCCGCGCTCGGCGAAGCGGACGGCGCAGGCGCGACCGATTCCTCGGGCCGTCCCGGTCGCGAGCACCGTCCGGCCGGCGAAGGACTGGGCGGGCCCCGCCTCCTCGGCGGTCGACGGCTTAGCTCTCTCCCCGTCGTCGATCGATCCCATCGTCACTCACCGAGCGTCCGGGCGGCGTGCAGGCCGGCGAGCCGGCCGAACCCCATGGCGGTCGTGAGCCCGTTCCCGGAGAGGTACCCGTCGGCCCCGTGCCCGCTGATGCCCGTCGCGGTGCCGCCCCCGGCGTAGAGGTTGTCGACGGTCGACCCGTCCTCGCGGAGCACCCGCGCGTGCTCGTCGACGACGAGGCCGCCCTGCGTGTGGAACAGCGAGCCGGTCACCTCGGTGCCGTAGAACGGCGGCGAGAGGACGTTCCGGCCGTCGACCCGCTCCACCTCGTCCGGTTCACCCGCCTCGACGGCGGCGTTGTACGACTCGACCGCGGCTCGGGTCGCCTCCGGCGCGCAGCCGAGCTCCGCGGCGAGCCCCTCGACGGTGTCGGCGCTGACGTACGAGCCGAGTTCGATCGCCCGGTCGAAGTCGTCGAACTCGCCTTGGAGCCGTTCGAAGATGCGCTCGTCGAACACCTCGTAGGCGACGCCGTCCGGCTGACGGACCACGTCGAGCGCGAACTGCGAGTACCCCTTCGACTCGTTCCCGAAGCGCTCGCCGTCGGCGTTGACGAGGATCCCGCCGTTCATCACGACGGCGTACGTCGACAGCGCGCCGGTTCCGCGCACGACGGTCGCGTGCCCTTGAAACGCGTCCATCGACGCGAGCGCGCCGCCGAGTTCGGCCCCCCAGCGGATCCCGTCTCCGGTGTTGCCGTCCGAGCCGTAGTACAGCGCGTCGGCGATGTCGGCCGCGCAGTAGTCGCGGACCATCTCCCGGTTCCCCGCGAAGCCGTCGGTCGCGAGTATCACCTTCCCCGCGCGGATGGCTTCCTCCCGAACCGAGCCGGCGACGACGCCCTCGACGACTCCGTCTTTCGCGACCAGTTTCGTCACCGGCGTGTTCGTCAGGAGC
The DNA here is from genome assembly GCA_051745525.1 of Methanobacteriota archaeon. Taxonomy (GTDB): domain Archaea; phylum Halobacteriota; class Halobacteria; order Halobacteriales; family Haloferacaceae; genus Halorubrum. The sequence goes on from JBNJEE010000062.1 coordinate 13,583, forward strand.
TCCGCGTTCTCCCTGGCCTCGATGCGCTCGCGCATCTCCGTGACGAGGTTCTCGCCGTTCCGGCCCGGCGGCGCGTGCATCCGGTACTCGGAGTGTTTCGGGTATTTAAAATCGTCCACGAGGTGCAACGAGAGGTCCCAGTCGTCGACCAGCCAGTGGACCAGGTCGACGCTGCTCTCACAGAGGTGTCGGACCATCTTCTCGTCCGCCTCGTGACCGTTCTTCTCCAAAATGTCCCGCGCCATGTCGGCCGGCGTCTCCTCGATGCCCGCATCGCGCTGGAATCGCGTCCCGGCCGCGGGGATCATCCCCGTCGACAGCGCCGCGTTGCCGCCGACCGCATCGCTCTTTTCTAAGAGGGTGACCGTCAGATCCTCGTTCTCGCAGGCCGCGAGCGTCGCCGTGAGCCCGCACCCGCCGGCCCCCGCGACCAGCACGTCGGTCTCCACGTCGAACTCGACCTCGTCGGCG
>JBNJEE010000184.1:0-4165 GCA_051745525.1 Methanobacteriota archaeon
GTCGCCGTCGCTTCGCTCCGGCGACTGACTCCCTCGCGCGTGCTCCTCGCGGCCGCCGGGGGCGGCCGCTCGCAGGCACGCGCCACCGCACTAGTTTAAATACCCTATTCCGATTTCTTCCGGACCGTCCCGCCGCCGAGCCCCTCCCACTCGACCCGGTAGCCGAGCCGCGAGAGGGCCGCGCTCGCGTCGTCGACGCCGTACTCGTCGAGGACCGCTTCGGCCTCCGAGAGGGCCATGCCGGCGTCGATTTCGGCGTCGATGGCTTCTACCACCGCGGGTCGCACGAGCGTCCGCCCGATCCGCTCGTGGTCGGGGAACGGTTTGTCCGCTATCGCCTCGACGCTCACGCCGCGTGCGTCGGCGAGGGCGTCCAGTCCGATCGCATCGGCGTCTGGCGAGAGCGAGTCGGGGAGGGCGGCGGCCGCGTCCGCGACGAACTCGGCCTCGAACTCGCGGAGCACGTCGACCACGTATTTCACGCGGACCGTTCCGGAGTAGGTGACGACGCGGTGATCGCGCGCCGCGATCTCCTCGCCGACGCCGAGGCTCTCGTCGACGGCCACGAGCAGGTCCACGTCCTCCACATCCGCGAGCTGCCCGAGTTTTTTCTCGACATACTCGGGGGTCCAAAAGCCCATCACCTCGAAGAAGAGCCGGAAGTCGGCGTGGTCGTAGTCGAACGCGAAGTCCGGGATCATCACGCTCGTGCCGGTTTCGAGCGGCTCCGGCTCCCGGACGAGCGTCCAGTCGAGGTCGAGTCCGCGGAACCGCCCGGCGAAGTCGGCCTCGACCCCGCTGTCGAAGTCCGGCTCCGCGACCGGCTCCACGTCGGGCACGGTCACGTCGCCGTCCGAGAGGCGCATCGTGCGCTCGCGGCCGCGGTCGTCGATCGTCGCCTCCAGCGACCAGTCTGCGGACTCCGCGACCGTCCGGAGCAGTCTGGCGAACGCGGTCCCGTAGCGTCTCGTGCGCGAAAACAGCGCGTCGGGGCCGGTGACGACCAGGTCGCGGCCCTCGGGGGTCTTCTCCACCTCGTACATCAGCCGGAGGCGCTTGACGACGGACACGAGGCGCTTGGGGTCGTTCGACCGCACCCGGACCTCGGTGGCGTCGAAGAGGGCTGTCTGGGCCAAAGAGAGGTCGTACTGCTCCAACAGAGTGTCGGGGTCCCACCCCACGTCGGCGTCGACGAGGACCTGCTCGACGTCGCGGTCGGCGTACAGCGACGCCTCCACGTCCCTCGATTCAATGCCGAGCGCGTCTGCCGCGCGGTCGACCGCGGTCTCCCGGTCTCCCTCGCTCGCGACGCCGATCGCCTCCGCAGCCTCGAACGCGGCCCGCCGGACGCGACGCGGCGGGACCGGCGCGCGCGTCTCGAACTCGCACTCGCGCTCGACGAGCGCCGCGAGCCCGCGGACGAGCTTGAAATCGCCGTTTCGCGCGGCGGCGTCGGCCTCTAGCGCCGCCAGCGCGTCGTCGAGGTCGCCGCGCCGCTCGCCGACGTACGACTCGAACGTCCCGAGGACGCGGGCCGCGAGCGGGCGGTGTTCCCGTCCCGTGAACTGCGGGCGGTAGCCGCCGCCCGCCCGGGAGACGCGCAGGAGGTCCTTCCGTAGCACGGCCGCGGCTACGCGGGTGGCGGCCTAAAACCGGCCGGTTTCCCGGGTGCGACACGCTTAACTCCGAAACCCGACGATCGAAGCGTAATGAGTACCGACGCGGCGAGCGACGCCGAGTCCGACGACGCGGCCGACGCCGCCGACGAGGGCCCGCCCGAGGCGTTCGTCCGCACCTGCGAGCACCTCGTCGAGCGCATCCTCGACGGCGAGATCGAGCGCGACGACCTCGAGCGCGCCAAGCTCGACGCCTGCTCGGAGTTCGGCTCCCCGAAGGTGCCGAAGAACACCGAGATACTAGACCACGCCTCCCCGGACGCCCGTGACGACGTGATCGAAGTCGTCCAGCGGAAGCCGGTCCGGACCGCCTCCGGCGTCTCGCCGATCGCGATAATGACCTCGCCGGAGCTGTGCCCGCACGGGAAGTGTCTCTACTGCCCGGGCGGGCCTGCCTCGGAGTTCTCCTCGGCGCAGTCGTACACGGGACACGAGCCAGCCGCCGCACGCGGCGAGCAGAACGACTACGACCCGTACGGACAGGTCACCCTCCGGCTCGAACAGCTCCGGAAGATCGGCCACCCGGTCGACAAGGCCGAGCTGATCCTGATGGGCGGGACGATGACAGCGCGCTCGCACGACTACCAGGAGTGGTTCGTGAAGCGCGCGCTACAGGCGATGAACGACTACGACCTCGAGAAGGAGCCCGAACCCGCCGAGGGCGAGTCGTTCGCGCCCGCCCCCGAGGAGACCGAGTTCGAGTACCTCGAGGACGTGATCGTCGAAAACGAGACGAACGCGATCCGCAACATCGGCACCACCTTCGAGACGAAGCCCGACTGGTGTGACCCCGAGCAGATCGACCGCATGCTGGATCTGGGCGGCACGAAGGTCGAGGTCGGCGTCCAGACCACCTACGAGCGCATCAACCGTGAGATGCACCGCGGGCACGGCAACGAGGCGAGCCGCAACGCCAACCGGCGCCTGCGCGACGCCGCGTTCAAGGTCGGCTTCCACATGATGCCCGGCCAGCCGGGAATGACACGGGAGATGTGTCTGGAGGACTTCCGCCAGCTGTTCGACAACTCAGACTGGCGCCCGGACTACCTGAAAATCTACCCCACCCTCGTCGTCGAGGGGACTCGCGTGTACGACCGCTGGCGCCGCGACGACTTCGACCCGCTCACGAGCGAAGAGGCGGCCGACCTCGTCGCCGAGGTGATGGACCTGATCCCGAAGTACACGCGGCTCCAGCGCGTCCAGCGCGACATCCCCGCGGACTTCATCGACGCCGGCGTCCAGAAGTCGAATCTCCGCCAGCTCGCGGCCCAGCGCGCCGAGGAGAAGGGGATCGTCCAGCGCGACGTCCGCGCCCGCGAGGTCGGTCACAACGACGCCGACCCGGACCCGGACGACGTCGAACTCGACGTGCTGACCTACGAGGCAGGCGGCGGGACGGAGCACTTCATCTCGTTCGAGGACCCGGTCCGCGACCTCCTCGTCGGCTTCTGTCGCCTGCGGTTCCCCTCCTTCGCCCCGGACCAGCCCGGCGCGCCGGGCACCGAGAGCGACCCGATCCGTCCGGAGCTCGAAGACGCCGCCTTGGTCCGCGAGCTCCACGTGTACGGCAACGAGGTCGGCATCGGCGGCGACGGCGACTGGCAGCACCAGGGGTATGGAACGCGGCTCCTCGAATGTGCCGAGGCGCTGTCACGCGAGGCCGGCTACGAGAAGGTCGCGGTCATCTCCGGCATCGGCGCCCGCGAATACTACCGCAACAAGCTCGGCTACCGGCAAGACGGGCCGTACGTGTCGAAGCGGATCTGAGCGGTCGTCCGGCGACGGATCAGCGAAGTTCTTTTCGGAGAATGTCGGGTGCGATCGGGAGATGAATTCTCACTCTTGTGAAACAACCAGCTAAACTATCCTCCGCCTGTATATTTTATACAGATTCGAGGAGAATACCTGCGGCTTTAGCCGCAAGATGAATCCGACAGAACTCTACACGAACCACTGTCCGGTGGTATCCCCGAGTTTCCAAAGTCCGCAGTTTCAAGTGGTGTCAATTCGTATCTGAGGGTAAGGTCAGGTCGGAACGGAGCGATTCCGAACGGCCTTCGGAGGCGGCCTCGCCGCCGCTAATGAGACAATATCCGAAACACCAACACGGTGAACGCGAATGCCAGAAGCGTTCGTCTGTGCCTGTTGGTCGAGCAAGCCCAAAGATACCTCCAAGTCCGTCGAAGTGTCGGCGACTCCCTGCTGGCAAAAATAACAGGTGGGAGTCAGCGGCATTGAGGATAGGAGTAACGGCGGTTTGGCACCGCCAGTCAGCCACCGTTTCGTGATGGGTTAAACGGGTTCCCGAAGAAGAAATCGGACTCATGGTTGCGAACCTGAAACTCCCACCGCTCGGGATTCCTCCGCGTTCACGCGGAGGAGGATGTCAATTCACGTCCGAGTAGGATAGCCGCCCGTTCACCTACAGCCGCACGGGAACGCCGCGCTCGTCGAGGTACTTCTTCGTCTCCTCGATGGAGTAGTCGCCG
>JBNJEE010000185.1:0-4149 GCA_051745525.1 Methanobacteriota archaeon
TCGCGATCATCGCGGTGGTCCTCGTCGCCGAGTTCGTGAGCGCCGTCGTCAGGCGGAGGGTCCAGTGATGGCGGGCGCCACGCGCGAGTGGAGCCGGTTCGACGCGAGAGAGCGGCTCCTCCGGATCGGCGGTGCGCTCGTCGCCGTCGCGGTCGTGGTCGCCTCGTGGGAGTGGCTCGACATGAGCCTCCAGTACGTGACCACCGCGCCGGCGCAGGTCGGCGACCTCCTCGGGCGGATGGTCCCGCCGGACTGGGGGTACCTGCCGAACGCGGTCGGCCCGCTCGCCGAGACGATACAGATCGCCGTCGTCGGCACGATCGCGGCGGTGGCGATGGCGGCGCCGGTCGCGTACATCACCGCCGAGAACACGACGCCGAACCGGGCTACGTACGCGCTCGGGAAGCTCATCGTCACCGTCTCGCGGTCGGTCCACACGATCGTCTGGGCGCTCCTGTTCGTCGTGATGTTCGGGCCGGGCGCGCTCGCCGGCACCGTCGCGACCGCGGTCCGGTCGATCGGGTTCCTCGCGAAGCTCCTCGGCGAGGAGATCGAGGAGATCGACTTCGGGCAGGTGGAGGGGGTCCGCGCGACCGGCGCGAGCCCCGCCCAGCTGCTCATCTACGGGATCGTCCCACAGATCAAGCCTGCCCTTGTCGGGCTCAGCGTGTACCGCTGGGACATCAACGTCCGCGCGGCGACGATCCTCGGGTTCGTCGGCGCCGGCGGGATCGGCGTCCAGCTGTTCGAGGCGATCGACTCGTTCGCGTGGCGGACGGTGTCGGCGCTCCTCGTCGCCATCCTCGGCGTCGTGCTCGTGAGCGAAGGCGTGTCGGCGTACGCCCGACGGAAGGTGCGCTGATGACGACCGAGAGACGGAGCGACCGGGTCGTCCTCTTCGACATGGACGGCGTGGTCCTCGACGGCTGGGGGACCGACGACGCGGTTCACAGCCGCGCCCTCGACGACGTGCTCGACGAGCGGGACCTGCGGGTGACCGGAGACCTCCGCCGCCCGCTGGAGACGTACGAGTACGACGACGACTTCCGAGGCGCCTGCGAGGAGCTCGGCGTCGATCCTGTGACCCTGTTCCGCGATCGCGAGGAGCGCAGCGCGAAGCGCTCCGTCGCCCGGCTCGCGGCCGGGACGAGACGGCTCTGCCCCGACGTCGACGCGATCGGAGAGCTGGCAGAGCGCGTCCCCGTCGCGCTCGTGAGTAACAACTACCACCCGACCGTGGAGTTCGTCGTCGACCACTTCCGGCTCGATGCGTTCTCGTTCGTCCGCGGTCGCGACCTCGGCCCCAAGGGGTTCAGCCGCCGGAAGCCGGATCCGTACTACCTGAACGAGGCGCTCGACGCGCTGGATGCGACTGGCGGCGTCTACGTGGGGGACCGCGCGACGGACGTGATCGCTGCCGAGCGCGCCGGACTCGATAGCGCGTTCCTCAGGCGCGAGCACAACGCGGCCCTCGACCTCGACGTGGCCCCGACCCTCGAGATCGAGAGTCTCCGCGACCTCCACGAGGGGCTCGATCCCGTCGGAACGATGCCCGACTAGGGCGACGAAATATGCCCCGACTGCGACGGCGGAACGGTCTGCGGGACCGCTCGGCCGGAGCGGGCGGCGAACGTAACCGTCGACGGCAACGACGGTTCACGCGCCGCCGGCAGGGTTTTGAGTGTCCGCGCCGAACGCGTTCGCATGAGTACCGAACCGGCCGACACCGGGACCGAGGGCAACGACCCGGCGATCGAGGTGACGCCGGACGCCGCGGAGGAGGCACTTTCGCTTCTGGAGGGCGAGGGGCTCGACACCGACATCGCCGGACTGCGACTGTTCGTCCAACAGGGCGGCTGCGCGGGGCTGTCGTACGGGATGCGCTTCGACACGGAGCCGGAATCGGACGATCTCGTCATGGAGCACCACGGGCTCCGGGTGTTCGTCGACCCCGCGAGCAAGAACTACATCGGCGGGAGCACGCTCGACTACGAACACGGGCTCCAGGCGGCGGGCTTCGAGGTCGAGAACCCGAACGTCGTCTCCGAGTGCGGCTGCGGCGAGTCGTTCCGGACGTAGCGGTCGCGGTTCGAGTTCCTGTTTTCTCGCCGGCTCGCGAGTCCGCCGCTTAAGTCGCTCGGGAGGGTACGGGACGCCATGAGCTTAGAAGCGTCGAGGACGCCGAGCGGGGAGCGGGTGTACACCGACCGGTCGCGTACCGAGCGCGGCGCTGACGGGCCCTTCTACCTCGTCTTCGAGGACGAGGCGGGCGAGTCCCGCTGGGGGTTCCGCTGCGGCAACTGCGGGTCGTTCGACACCGCGATAGACACGATGGGCCGGATCCAGTGTACCGAGTGCGGCAACCTCCGGAAGCCGGACGAGTGGGACGCGGCCCACGAGTGAGCCGCGTTCGCTGCGCTCTGGACGGTTCCCGCCAGTGTCGCCGATTCTCCGCGGCCGAAATCGTGAGAAAGTTTATCACGGATGGTGCCGAACTTTGAGGTAGATGGCCACTGCGAGCATCCCCCCGACGACTGAGGCCAGAGACGTCTTCCGCGAACTGGGATACACCGTCTCCGAGGACGGACGCGAGTTCGTCGCGGAACGCAAGTGGCGGCGCGTGTTCGTGACGGTGCTGTGTATGGACGACGACGAGCTTGACCCGTATCTCGCAGACGGGGGCGATCCGGCACGACTCCGGTGTTTCGTCACGTGGCGCGACCGCGCGGCCGCCCTCCAAGAGCGGCTCGTCGCCGCGAAACCACCCTACGACTGGGCGGTCATCGGCATCGACCGTGACGGCGAGGACTTCGCAGTGATGGAAGGCGCGCCCGGAAGTCCCTGACCTCCCCCGCGGCTCCGGTTCTCTGCGCTCACCTCGACTACCGGCGGGCCGGCGGCCGGCAGCGTTCTCGGCTCGCTCTCACGCCGAGTGCTTATTTGCGGCCACGCCGCGTACGGTCCCCATGGAGAACGTCGAGTACGTCTACACCAGCGGCATGTCCGAGTCCGAGCTCGATAGCCACCTCCGGGGCGGCGAACACGGTGTTTTGGCGTTAGCGGACAACGATGACGCGTACGCCGTCCCGCTGAGCTACCACTACGACGGCGACCGCTTTCTGCTCCGCGTGAGCAAACACGACGGCGACAGCGAGAAGGGGCGGTTCCTCGAGACGACCGACACCGCCACGTTCGTGTGCTACGATGCGTCGACGGACGAGTCGTGGAGCGCCCACGTCCGCGGGGCGATCCGACGGTGGGAGCGGGACGTCGACGAGGCGACGCTCAACGAGTGGTTTCCGCCGTTCCGCCTCTTCGACGAAGCGGTCGAGGACGTCGCGTTCGCCCTCTACGAGCTGCGGATGGAGACCGTCATCGGTCGCACAACCGTGGACAGATAGCCCGTGAGCCGGGGACCGGGGCCCGGAGGCGCGGCGCGTCCCGGGCAATTGGGTTCATAGTCGCCGCGCTCCCGCTCGACGCGCTCCCGCTCTCGCCCGCTGCGGTCCCGTCCGCGGACGCCCATTTTTATCCCACTGTGTGTCCTACCAGCACATGATATGGTGTTCAAGAAGATCACGCTGATTGGGACGAGCGAGGAGAGCTTCGACGCCGCGGCCGACGACGCAATCGACCGCGCCGAGGACACCCTCGAGAACGTGTACTGGGCGGAGGTCGAGGAGTTCGGGGTCGAGCTTCAGGGGGACGCCGACCGCGAGTATCAGGCCGAAGTCGAGGTCGCGTTCGAACTCGAGGGCTGAGCGGAACTCGGTTCTCGGTCGTTTATTCGGCCGCGAGCGACGGCGGCAGGTCCAGCTCGAACAGCCGCGCATTGCAGGCGGTACAGCGTCCCGCGACCACGTCGTAGCTCGAACAGCAGGACTCGACGACGCGCTCCTCGAGGATCACCGAGCCCTCGCAGGCGGGGCAGTCCTCGACGAACAGGCGGAGCGCACCGAGCACGCCGCTTCGCGCCGGGAGCGGGAGAGCCGTCCAGTCGTCGACCCGGTCGGTCAACACGCGGTCGGCGGCGACGTCCGCGAGGAACGCCGCGCGGGACTCCCAGTGGCCGATGCGCTCGCCGTCGGCGGACGCGAAGGCGGTCTCCCCGCGCCAGTCGAGCGAGAGCGAATCGGCGTCGACGTCGGT
>JBNJEE010000004.1:0-38575 GCA_051745525.1 Methanobacteriota archaeon
TGGAAACTCGGGGATACCACCGGACAGTGGTTCGTGTAGAGTTCTGTCGGATTCATCCTGCGGCTAAAGCCGCAGGTATTCTCCTCGAATCTGTATAAATAGATGCGGTGGCGCGTGCCTGCGAGGCCGCTTCGCGGCCGAGCAGCACCGCGCGAGGGAGTCAGTCGCCGGAGCGAAGCGGAGGCGACTGACGAGGCTGGGGAGGCGTGAGGTGCGGTCCCGCGAGCGACCGGAGGGAGCGAGCGGGAGCACGGAAGTCGCAACCCGCGCAGCGAACGCAGTGAGCGAGCAGGAACGTCTTCCGGCGGTTGCTGTGCGGTGCGGGGCGGGACTCAAAGGGGCAGCCGTGAGGACGGCGCAGGCGAAGATAGGACCACAGGGAGCGAACGAAGTGAGCGACCGAGGACCGCAGCGAGCGTGCGCCGTCCTCGCGGCTGGGGCTTTGGAGGTGACCTCTGCCGACCCGCGATCAGTGATTTATAAGTAAACGGCTGGGGCTTTGGAGGAGGTCTTCACCGTTCCGCGATTAACCACTTATAACCGAGCCGCTCAGTTTTTCGCGGCAGTCACCGCGCCGCCAACGTCTATTTATAAACCCAGATCAGGGTGCCACGCCGACCGTCAACAGTGTCCCCCACGTCCGGTAGCGGTCGATCATCGCCTCCCGCGTCTCGTACCCCTCGGTCGGGAACTCGTCGGCCTGCGGAATCTCGACCTCGCGATCCGGAATCGCGTCCTGCTCGGCGACGTACAGGCCGGCCTCGCGGAACGCCTCCCGGTACTCCGGACGCGACCACAGCGTCATCTCGACCGAGATGTTCTCCTGCCACGCGTGGGTCGTCTCGCTCTCCTCGAAGTAGTTCACCGCGCAGTAGAAGGTGCCGCCCGGCTTCAGCACGCGGCGGACCTCTTCGAGGGTGTGGACCGGATCGGCCGCATAATAAAAGGCCTCCATCGAGAAGACGTGGTCGAGCGAGTCGTCGGCGAAGGGGAGCGCATCGAAGTCGCCGACGAGGAAGCCGACCGCGTCGTCGTCGGTGTACCCGCGGGCATTGCGGGCCATCTCCGGGGCGCCGTCGAGGCCGTATCCCCGCCCAATTCCCCGCTCGCGGAGCGCGCGGAGCGCGTAGCCGGAGCCGGTGCCTAGATCGAGGACGGCGTCGCCCGCCTCGACCGGCATCCGCGCCAGGACGTGTTTCGCCGTGTGCCAGTGGCGGTCCTCCATGCCGCGGTCCTTCCCGCTCGCCGCCCACTCGTCGAACTCCTCGCGAACGCTCATACCGGTCCGACGGGGAGAGCGGTGAAAAACGGCGGTGTTTTATCGGGTCCGCCCCCGACGGTGGACATGAAACGCCCGCGAGCGCTCCGCCGCCCGAACTTCCGGGTGGCCGACATCGCCCAGCAGTCGGTGGGCGGATTCCTGCTCGCGGGGCCGTTCGTCGTCACCGAGGAGGTGTGGGTGCTCGCCGCGGGAATGAACTGGATACAGGCCGGCGTGACCGCCGCGCTCGTGGGGCTGATCGGATACGCCGCGCTGTACCGGGCCGACACCGGGCGCGACGTCGACGAGGAGCCGGACCTCGTCGGAGTCCCGACGCGGTTCGTCTCGCTGATGACGGTCGCGTTCGGCTCCGTGCTCCTCCTCGCGCTGATCTTCGACGCGCCCCACACCTTCCTCGTCGAGGGGGGAATCGGCGAGGGCGCGGTGGTGGCGACGACCGCGAAGGCCGTCTCCCTCGGCGCGGTGTTCAGCGTCGTCGGCGCCGCGACCGCGGACAGCGTGTTCTGATCCGTGCCCGAGACGCGCGGTCCGAGTCAGAGGACGACCGAGACGACCGCGAAGAGGATCAGCACGCCGGCGATGTCACAGAGGTTCGTCACCACGGGGATCGTCGTGTCGTCGGGGTTGAGCCCGACGCGGTAGGAGACCTCGACGGCGGCGACGCTGGCGACGACGACGAGGACGGCGAGACACAGCCCGGAGACCAGAGATATCAGCAGCACCCGGCCGAGCGCGAGCGACCCGCCGAGCGCGAGGCCGATCGCCCACGCGGCGATCCCCACGGCGCCGAAGACGGTCGCCGCGAGGGCGAACACCGCGCCGGCATTCGCCCGGAGCGCGGGATTCGATGGGCTGAGCTCGTAGGTCCCCAGATACAGCTGGGTGGTGAGCCGCGAGCAGGTGATCGACGCGAGATTGCCGGCCGTCCCGATCTGGACCGGTACCAGGACGAGAAGCGCCGGATACCGGAGCAGGACCGCCTCGTAGGTCTCTAAGACGGTCCCGGAGACGAGCTGAAGCACCGACAGCGCGGCCAGAAGCGGGATCATGGTGCGGACGATCCGCCGTATCGACCACTCGTCGACGGCGGTCGGCTGGGGGTCCGTCACGACACCGCCCCCACGACGGCGACCCCGACGAGGAGGAAGAACACCCCGAACACGTCGCCGAGCGTCGTGACGACCGGCCCGATGACGTTGTCGGGGTCGAGCCCGCGTCGATAGCCGACGAAGATGACCGCGATCAGGACGGTGATCATCAGCACCGCCGAGAGGAATCCGGCGACAACCATCACGCCGACCAGCTGGAAGAGGCTCCCGCCGTCGCCGAAGAGGACGAGCGTGAGGTAGGTGACGACCGCGATGAACACGGAAACGGTCATGCCGTTGAGGAAGGAGGCGACGACGGCGTTCGTGAGCCGGTGGTCGAGCCGGAACCGCGGCTCGATGATCCCTTGGTGGAGCCCCGTCGAGAGCCGAGCGCCGAGCGAGCCGTACACCCCGCCGCGCGTGGCGAGGAACGCGGGCAGGAGGAGGAGGAGGCCGGGGACCTCCGCGATGTTCGCGCGCATGGTGTCAGAGGCGAGTATCGTCCCCGCAAACAGCCCGGCGAGCAGACTGACCCCGATCACCGGGAGTGCCTGCCGGTAGATGTCGCGCGCGGAGTCGTGCCCGGGCATCGAACGCACCGACGGCGGGCGGGGCAAAAAAACCGACCGCCGCGGAGACGACCGTCGCACACCTATCGAGATCTCCAGACGAAACGGGGGCGGGTCGCGGCGAAGCGAGCGCGGCGGCCGCCGCGAGCGGCGACCGAGCCGACGGTGTCGGCCGGTCTCGGAGCGACCCGTCCCGCATCGTTAAGTCGGTCGGGCGATTGCCGATCCCATGGACTACACCCTCGCCGTCGAGAACGGGCCGGAGACGATACCGGGCGGGACAGGACTCCTCCTCGTCCACCCGAGCATCGGCGAGACGGACCGGATCGACACGGATTTCTTAAAGACCGACACCGACGCGTTCCTCGTCGTCTCGACCCGGACCACCGCGCGGGAGGTCGAGCAGAAGCTGGAGTACTACGACGTCGACGAGACGAAGGCAACCATCCTCGACACGCTCTCTGTCGAGCGCGGCTACTCCCGTCGCACGTCCGACGACGTCTACTACGTCTCCGCGCCGGACGACCTCGACGGCGTCGTCGACCGCGTGGAGCGATTCCTCACCGAGAACGAGGGGAAGCGGCGCGTCTCGGTCGACTCGCTCACCGAGATGGCCTACTACGCCGACGACGACGCAGTGTACGAGGCGGCCGCCGAGATCCTCGCTCTGCTCGACGAGCACGACGCGGTCGGCATCTTCCACCTCTCCGAGGAGGTCCACGAGGTGGCGACGCTCGACCGGTTCCGCGACCTGTTCGACGGCGTCATCGACCTCGACGAGGACGGGAACGTCGTCGTCGACGTCTGAAAAAGGTGGTTCCGCCGCGGGTGTCCCGGTCCCCGGGGCGGGTGCTCCGTCACTCCTCGTCGCCGACGAGCGCCACGAACGTCTTCTCCGCCCACGCGACGGCGTAGGCCGCCCCTCGGTCTCGGTAGGCCGTCGTGTCGAGCGCGCCGTACGGCGCCGGGAGGTCGAGGTCGTGTTTCACCGCCGAGCAGGCGTACTCCGTCGCGCCTGGGAACTCCGTGTCGCCGCGCGCGACCTCACCGGAGAGGTCGCCCAGCCGACCGGAGAGCCGCTCGCCGGCGTCGACCCACGCGTCGAACAGCCGGGGGTGCTCGCCCTCCCACGAGGCGACCGCGTCCCGGGTGTGGAGCCCGACCCACGCGTCGAACAGCGCGTTCGCGACCTGGAAGACGTCGGTCGGGCCGAACCCCGTCGTCGACGCCCCCGTCTCCGGGTCCGGTCGGCGGATCGCGGCGTCGAGGTCGCGGTAGCGCTCGCCGAAGAAGGGGAGGAACGACTCGGGAAGCGCCGGCTCGCAGTCGATCTGGACCAGTCGTTCGGCGACGAGGAAGGCGAGGAAGTCGTCCGGCGTCCCCTCGGCGCGCCGCTTGACGAGGACGGCCGACGGGTCGGTCTGCGTCGTCCGGACGACGGTCCCGTCGCCGGGGAGCCCGACGGTGAACGCCGGGCCCGCGTGCTTCCGGAGCAGGTCCGGAACCGCCTCCGGGAGCCACTCGGCGGGAGACGACGCGGGGTCGAGCGCGTCGACGAAGAGGCCGAGGTCCTCCGCGGCGGCCGGCGGGAGCGTCTCGAAGTCTGACTCGACGTCGAGCACGGGCGATCCCGGCGCGTAGCGGTCGCGGACCGCCGCGAGGTCGTCGTCGAGCGGCCGGGGCGAGAACATCAGCCGAGGACGTACGAGAGGATGATGAGCACCGAGAGGACGGCCGAGACGCCGACCGTTCCGACCACGATCTTCGTTGATTTGGACATGCGCGTTCGTGCGTCCGCCGGTCGTTAAAATCATCCGGTCCGCGGCAAGCGTGCGGCGATTTTATGTCGTCCGGCGAGAGTGCGGAGGTATGCGAGTTCGCGACGCGGTCGAGGCCGACGCCGCGGCCCTGGGGTCGATGACGGGCCGGCCCGAAGGCGTCGTCCGCGACATGATCCACGACCGGTCGGTGCGCGTCGCGGTGCCCGACGAGGCGGCCGACCGCGTCGGCGCCGGCGACGAGGACGAGTCAGCGAGCCGCAGCGCCGACGCCGACACCCCCGTCGACGCGGTCGACGGGTTCGTCGCGTTCGACGCGCGCGGCGGCGTCGTCCACGTGACGAACGTCGAGGGGGACTCCGACGCGGTCCGCCGGCTGTTCGAGGAGCCGGTTCGGTTCGGAACCCGGGAGGGGATGTCCGTCGAGGCCATCCTCCCGACCAACGGGAGCGCGGTCGAAGCGGCCGAGGCTGTCGGGTTCGAGACGGTCGGCTCGGGGCCCCGGATCGACGGCGCGTCGACGACGCGGTACCGGTTCGATCCGGACGAGAGCGGCTGAAGGTCGGAGCGGACTGAACGCCGAGTTCGGTACTCTGGTGAGATCCGTCGCTAGTGACGCATGCCGGCAGTACGCCGAGTACAGCGCGCATATCACTCGACAGACCACTTCCACCAGAATGTGAACAATTAACACACTATGTGAGAGAGAAAAAGCGGGTCGCTTGTCGCCGAGTTGTCGCTCAAGATTGGCGGGTGAGCAAACATGGGATCAAACCGCAGCTCCGAATCGGAGTTATCCGACATCCAACAGGCACTCCTCCAGAGCGCCGTACAGAACTGTTACTTCGAAATACCACGGGGGATTTCGACAACCGAACTGGCCGAAGCAAACGGACTGTCAAGCCGGGAAGCGAGCGAGGAGATGACCCGCGCTCTCGATATCGTCTTGCGTGACGCTGGCTTCGACAATTGACATCCTCCCCGCCCTTCAGGGCGGAGTTTTTGCCTTGTGAATTCGGCGGGATCGAATTCTACCGCCTGAGCCGCTAAAACAGATGTACGGGTCAGTCGAACCGCTGTTGAACGATTTCGAGCGCCTCCTCGCGGTCGTCCCAGTCGACGAACACCGCGACGGAGGTGGCGCTCGTGATCAGGTCGATGATGTTGATGCCCGCCTCCGCGATGGGCGCGATGATGTCCTGGATAACGCCGGACTGGTTGGGGAGCTCGCCGCCCGTGACGCGGATCACGGCGATGGGGTCGGCGACGGTGACCGAGGAGAGCGCCTCGTCGGTGACGACCGCCTCGTGGAGCAGCGCCTCGGCGGTCTCGGCGACGTCGACGTCGACGTAGAAGGTGACCGAGTCCATCCCGGAGGCGACCGCGTCGATATTGATCTCTTCGGCGCGGAGCGCGTTCGTCAGCTCGGAGAGGATCCCCGGCCGGTTGCGGATCGCCCGGCCAGCGATGGTGAGACACGCCAGCGGCTCCTCGCGCATGTCGATCAGACTCTCGAACTCGCCTTCGATCCGGGTGCCGCCGCGGAGCAGGTCGCCGTGCTGGTAGTGGACGACCCGGACGTCGAGCCCCTCGTGCTTGTACGAGAGCGCGGAGGGTGCGACCACCTCGGCGCCGCGGAACGAGAGGTTCCGCAGCTCGTCGACGGTGATCTGCCCGACGTTGCGCGCCCCCTCGACCACCCGCGGGTCGCCGGTCATCACGCCCTCGACGTCGGTGACGATCACGACCTCGTCGGCGTCCATGTAGTTTCCGAGCATGACGGCGGTCGTGTCCGACCCGCCGCGCCCGAGCGTGGTGACGTTGCCGTCGTGGTCCTCGGCGAGGAACCCGGTGATGATCGGGACGACGCCGTCCATGTCGGCGGCGATCTCCCGCGCCCGGCGCTTCGTCTCCGCGACGTCGACCTCGCCGCGCTCGTCCGTGATGACTGGCCAGTCGGGGTGCCCGGGTTCGAGGAAGACGGCGTCGACGTCGCGGACCGACAGCGCGGCCTTCAGCATGCGGACGCTGGTGCGCTCGCCCATCGAGACGATCTCCGCGCGATCGGCGTCGTCCGTCTCGAAGGTGATGTCGTCGAGGAGGTCGTCCGTGGTCGACCCCATCGCGCTCGCGACGACCGCGATCTCGTGGCCGGCCGCGACCGCGCTCGCCACCGAGTCGGCCGCGCGCTCGATCCGGTCCCCGCTTCCGAGGCTCGTGCCGCCGAACTTCGCCACTACGCGCATGCGGCTACCCCGTCGTGCGTCCGTGCCGGTCGGTCGCTGGCGGACGGTCGCGCCGGTCGGTCGCTGGCGGGTTGTCGGCGTCGGGCGGGCGGGACGGCGCGATCCGGACCGAGGCCGGAGTCCCGGCTCGGTCGACGGCGATCGGTAAACATGCGACTCCGTAGCGGAGGAAGCCGGATAACAGTATCTTCTTCGACAAGGGTCGCCCGAATCGCAGAACCGCACGAAGCGGCGGCCGTGAGGGGGTGGAAACGGAACGAACGATCACCGAAGTGAGAGACCGCGGGCGCGAGAACAAAAAAATGACGCCGCGCTCGCGTCACCGAGCGGGCGTCACGGACCGGAGACGCCGGCGCTACTCGTCTTGGATGCCCCACGCGTCGGGCATCTCGATGACGTAGCGGCCGTCCTCTTGGAGGGAAATGATGTACTCCTGTCTGTCGTACAGCTCCATCAGGTTGAGCTCGTACTGCCCCGGGCTGACGATACGGATGCTCTCGAACTGGTCGTTCAGCTCGTCGCGGAGCGCGTCGATGCCCGGCTGCGGCTCCTCCTCGGCCGGCGGCGTCTCGCCGGCGTCGACGTCGCGGCTCGCGCGGTCGAGCTCGTCGGGGGACACCACCTCGGAGCGCGCGCTCGCCTGCGCAGTGTCCTCGTCGCTCCGGTCCGCGATCTGTTCCGTGTCGTCAGTTTCGGCCGGAGCGTCGGCGCGCGCGGCGGCGTCGCTCGGTTCCGACTCGACCCGTTCGCTCGGCGCCGCGTCCGCGGGGTCGCTCGGACGGCGGTCGGCCCCGCCCTCGTCCGGGGGCGGGGCGGGCTCCGAGTCCGGGGTTGACGGGGTTCGATCGGACGGGTCGGCAGGGGATCCGGACGCCTGATCGGCCTCGTCGGCGGTGGCGGCGGTCGGGTCCCCCATCGCGCCGGCGGGCTGGAACTGGAACTTGTTCCCGCCGCAGTCGGGACAGCCCGACAGCATCTCCTTGGAGCCGTCGGGGAACGTCCGCCCGCAGGAGGTACACTGGTGGGGCATCTACTTGCGGGAGACGAGTGTACTGATGAGATTCTCGTCCTTGTGGAGGGTCTCGATGCGGTTCGCCGGGCCGATGACGGTGAGCTTCTGGGCCGACTCGCGGCCCATCAGCTTGTCGAGGAAGCTCTGATTGCCCGCCTCGGCCTTCGGGTACGTCTCGATCTCGATACCGGTGAAGTCGTCGGGGCTGATCTCGGTCATCGTCACCTCGATGAGCCGCGACTCCTCGTCCGGGGAGAGCCCCTCTTCGAGGATGACGATGTTGCCGTCGCGGACACCGTCGAGGATGAGGCGGATCTTCTCCATGGTCGTGAGCCCCTCCATCCGCGCGCCGCTTATCATGTCGATCCGGACGCCCTCGCCGGAGTCGTCGGGGTCGTCTGCGGCGTCGACGTTGGCTTTCGGGCCCGGCATCAGCCGAAGTACTCCGCGATCTTGGTGTACACTTCGTCCATGTTGTCGCCCTCCAGCGCGGACAGCGGAATCGTCTCGTGTTGCGGGAAGGCGTTCGCGATCTGCTTGACGTCCGACCCTGGCAGGTCTGTCTTGTTCGCGAGGATGAGCGCGGGCAGGTCCTGCGACTCGATGATCCCGATCAGCATCGTGTTCACCTGCGTGAACGGGTCCGTCGTGGAGTCGAGCACGTAGATGACGCCGTCGACGTCCTCGCGGAGCCAGTGCATCGCCTCCGCGACGCCCTCGGTCGCCTCGCGCGACCGGCGGACGGCGTCGTCCTTCTCCATGTCGTGGTCCAGGAACTCCTTGTAGTCGACTTTCGTCGTCACCCCGGGGGTGTCGACGATGTCGATCGTGACCGTGCGCCCGTTGCGCTCGATCTCCACGTTCTCCTTCCGGCGGGCCCGGCGAGTCTCGTGCGGGATGTGGCTCTCGGGCCCGACGGCGTCACCCGTCCAGTCGCGTGCGATCCGGTTTGCGAGGGTCGTTTTGCCGGCGTTCGGCGGTCCGTAGATCCCGATACGCTTGGGCTCGTCGGCCGCGAACAGGCCGTCCGTGACCCGCGATATGCTGTCTCTGAGATTCGTGAGCAGTCCCATCCTGACCTCCAGTCCGTGTGGTTTACCCGAACACCGCGGTCGTTTCGCGACTCCGTTCGGTCCGAGCGCTCGACGCCCGTTCGGGGAATTACGGTAGGCTCCACGCCCCTCTCACTTAAGAACTGCGTCAGACATCGCCGATCCGGAGCGTCGGCGCCGGACGAACCCGAAATTCGGGAGTCGGGTGTTTTGAGTCAGTTCTCGTCGCCGTCGCTCTCTCCGTCGCCCTCGCTCGCGGCATCGAGAAAGACGAGCGCGCCGCCGAGCAGCGCGAGGTTCTTCAAGAAGTTGATCTTGTTTCCCTGCCGCTCTTTGCCCTCCATCGTCCAGAAGTCGTGGATGGCAGGCGTCGTCCCGAGGAAGAAGAAGGCGAGCGCGCCCGCGGCCGCCCGCGGGAGCCGCCAGAGGACGATCCCGAGGTTGGCGACCAGCAGCATCCCGGTGACGAACGGGACGAGGACGTCGGGCATCGGGACGCCCTTCTCCTCGGCGACGGCGACGCGCTTGTCGTTGTTCTTGAACCCGTCGACGGCCATGTACGCGAGGACGCCGCCGTACAGCGACCGGCCGAGCAGGGAGGGCGCGTCGCGGCCGACGGAGTCGGGAGCGGCGTCAGCGTCCGATTCCGGAGGCGACTCGTCGGGGGAACCTGTCTCGTCCGCCATTCAGACCACCTCGATCCGGCTGACGTTCGCGTCGACGCGCCCGACCGTCTCGTAGGTCGGCCCCTCGTCGCCCTCGCCGTCGACGCGCCGCATGATCCGGCCCTCGACGTCGTCCCGCTCGTCGGGGACGTCGAAGAGGCCGGAGCCGCAGACCACGTCGCCGTCGTGGACCGCCCACGTCTCGATTATCTCGTGGGGCTCGCCCGGGAAGTCGACGCGCTCGAAGTCGCGGCCGAAGTTCGTCGACTCGAATAAGGCGACCTCGTGGTCGTCGTTCACCCACGCCGGGGGCGCCTCCTCGCCGCCGCAGAAGATCACGCGGCCGTCGTGGACGAACACCCGGCGGACGTACGAGAAGTCGTTGCCGACGTCGAGTCGGTCCCACGACTCGCCGGCGTCGGTCGTCCGCCACAGGCCGCCCTCGCCGACCGCGTGGCCGAGGCCGAGGTTCTCTAAGTCGTGGTCGAGGTAGCCGGTCGCCGCGAGCCACACGTCCTCCGAGATCGGCAGTATCTGGTGGACGTCGTCGGCGATGGCGTCGCGGTGGTCGTCCCAGGTGCGACCGCCGTCGCGACTGACGTGGGTCCCGCCGGCCTCGACGCCCGCGATCAGGTGGTCGGGGCGGCCGGGGACCGCCTCAAGCGCGCGGAGGCGGGCGTAGTGGGGGTCGATCGGCGACTCCCAATGGCCCCGCGAGGGGAGCTCGCGGAACCCCTTCTGTTCGGTCCACGTCTCCCCGCCGTCGACCGAGCGGAAGACGTACGGGTCGTTGGTGCCGGCGTACAGCGCGCCGTCCGCGGTCGCGAGAATCGACCACACCTCGCTCTGGCCGGCGTGCCAGAAGCGGTCGCCGAGGGGGACTTCGAGGTCGGTCCACGTCTCCCCGCCGTCGAGCGAGCGGTACGCGCCCGTCGAGGAGGCGACGAAGACGCCCTCGGAGTGGTCCCACCACTTCACCGCCGTGACGATCCCGCAGTCGAGGACGGGCTCGAGGTCGCCGCGCTCGAAGGGGACGTCGTCGGTTCGGTACAGCCCTGAGTCTGTCCCGATCAACAGTGTCATATCCGTGGGTGAGTCGGAGGGACAATAAAGTTTTACCAATCTGTAAAACGCTAAGTGGCCGGGGGACAAGGGGAGAGCCATGCCCGCGTCTCAACCCACCATCCGCCCGACAGACGCCGCGTACCTCGACGAGTCGCCCGGGGACGGCGTCGGCGACCGCGAGTCGCCGCCGGAGAGCAACGACGGATCGCCGCCCGACCTCCCGACAGAACTCCTGAACCTCCCGTGGATCGACCCGCACAACCACGCGCACACGCTCTCGTGGGAGGACCGCGAGCGGTACGCCCTCTCTGGCTGCCGGTCGATGGTGATGGTGTCCTCGGGGTACCACTGGACCCCCTACAAGCCCGTCGAGGCGAGCGACATCCGCTTTTTGTGGGACGACGCGATCAACCGCCGGCGAGCGATCGAGCGCAACCACTTCTTCGAGGCGAAACTGGGGCTCGGCGTTCACACGGGCGTCCGGATCGAGGACCCCGACGCGCTGCTGGCCGCGATGGATGACTACTGCGCGCTCAACGAGGTCGTCGCGGTCGGCGAAACGGGTGTGACCCCGACCCAGCACGTCGAGCGCTGGGACGCCGACGCACAGCAGGCGGTCGTCCAGGCGCAGATGGAGCTGGCCGCCGACCACGGCCTCCTCGTCCTCCTCCACACGCCGAACACCACGCCCGACGCGAAACGGGAGTACCGCGACGACCTCGGCGTCACCCCCGGCTACGAGAAGAACGCGGGACTCGGAACCGAGCCGGTCCTCGACGGCGAGAACCCGGCGCTGGAAGCAGTCAAGCGCGACGTTGAGGCCGCGAGCGACGCCGGGCTCGACGAGGAGCGCGTCGTCGCCTCGCACGCGGACGCGAACAACACCGCGTATCTCATGGACGAGACGGACTGCTACCTGAGCTACACCATCGGCCACTCGTGGCTCGTGAGTGTCGACGCCGCCGACGTGGCGAACGCCATCGACGAGTACGGCCCCGAGCGGGTCATGATCGACACCGACACCGCGAACGTGCTGCGCACGGACCCGTACGCCGTGAAGCGCGCGATATTCGAGCTGTACCGCTACGGCATCGACGTCGACGACATCCGCACCGTCGTGTACGAGAACCCGCGCGACGTGTTCGGGCTGGCTGAGTAGCCTATTTAAAGGAGTCCGCGGTGCGGTGGCGCGTGCCGGTGAGTGGCCCGAAGGGCCACGACCCGCACGCGCGAGGGACGCGGCGAACGCGAGCGGCGCAGCCGCGAAGCGTGAGCCGCGAGGCTGGGGAGGTGTGAGGCTGCGGTGCTGTACGGGGCGGGACTCAAAGGGGCAGCCGCGAGGGCGAAGGCGGCCGCAGCAAGCACCGCAGCGAGCAACGCGAGCGAGGAGCGCAGCAAGGCCCCCGAGTCCTCGCGGCTGGGGCTTTGGAGGCGTTCACCGCCGATTTGAAGTCGACTATTTATAAACGAGCGGCTGGGGCTTTGGAGATGTTTGTCGCCGATTTGAAATCGGCTATTTACAAGCGAGCGGCTGGGGCCTTGGAAGGATTCGCTATACTGGCTCTGTTGAGATCCTCACCAGAGAATGCGTTCCGATCCGATTCCGGTCAGTACAGGGTATTCAAAGATCAACCAGCACTGTGTGGTTGCTGTTTGAGATCCTTACCACTGATAATCAGTCGTTCATATTGAGTGATCAGACCCCACCACCACGATTGTAGAGGTGGTCTTCTTGCGGGGTAGAGTCGGAAAAGAACACAACGGCTGAAGCAATAATCAATAATACTCCGATAATGATTGAATATATTGACCACATCTCGATTGAGCCAAATATAAGTGGATAACCGATCATAACCACCCCAATGAGACCGGCCAGAATAGAAGTCACTTGATTTCCACTAATTTCTTTGTTCATATCCGCAAATATTCAATCAATCATTATAAAACCCGATATCGAGCGGGACAAGATAGTTAGGTGTGTCCAGAAGGTAAGTACAATACGCAGTATTCATTACCCAGCTTTGTCGGCCGCGAGTTCGTCCAGAGAATACGATTTCAACGAGGCCGCCACGCCGGTGTTTGTTTATAAAACGCCGACGACTCGAGTATTCTACTCCGTCTGGAACTCGGTCGTCAGTTCGCCGACGCTCTCGACGCCGACGGTGACGGTGTCGCCGTCGCCGAGCAGGACCGGGGGCTCGCGGTAGACGCCGACGCCGGGCGGCGTTCCGGTGAAAACCAGGTCGCCGGGTTCGAGCGTGAACGCCTGGCTACAGAACGAGATCAGCTCGTCGACGCCGAAGATCAGGTTCTCGGTCGATGACTCCTGGAGGCGCTCGCCGTTGACCTCGGCGAAGATCTCGAGGTCGTGAGGGTCGTCCACCCCGTCGGTCGTGACGAGGTCCGGGCCGGTCGGGGCGAAGGTGTCGAGGCTCTTCCCGCGGACCCACTGGCCGTCGCCGTGCTGGAGGTCGCGCGCGGAGACGTCGTTGCCGACGGTGAAGCCGGCGACGTGCTCCATGGCCTCGTCGGGGTCGACGCGCCGGGCGCGGTCGCCGACCACGGCGACCAACTCGGCCTCGTAGTCGACCTTCTCGGTGTACTCCGGGTCCCAGCGGACCGCGTCCTCCGGGCCGACGACCGACGTGGGGAACTTCGAGAAGAGGACCGGCTCGTCCGGAATCTCGTTGTCGCCCTCCTCGGCGTGGTCGCGGTAGTTCAGCCCGACACAGACGACTTTCTGCGGGTCGTCGACGGGCGCGGCGCGGTCGAGATCGGCCGGGTCGCGGAGGCCGAGGCCGGTCGACTCGGCGTACTCGACCGCAAGGTTGGCCTTGCGGCGCCACTCCCAGTCGGCCAGCAGGTCGGTCGTCTTCGGGCCGATGTCGACGCCGGCCGCGGCGCCGGCGGTCGCGAGGTCGACGACCCCGTCGCCGGTAGCGACGCCGACCCAGGGGTCGGTTCCGGCGGCGTCGGCCGTGGATGTGCTGTCGGTCGGGGCTGTGCCGGCGGTTCGCGTCGTGTCGCTGTCGGTGTATTGTCCGATTCGCATTGGGTGTCGTGTGGGCTGTCGTCGGGTTGATGGCTCGGAAGGTTCGTTTGGGCGATTGCGGTAGACTCGAAACGGAGGGGGACGGCTCGGTGCGGGTTACGCGTCGATGCTGGCCTCGTCGAGCAGGCGCTTGCCGGAGGCGACGAACCGATCGAACTCCTCGTCGACCTTCGAGTTCGTCAGCTCGCCGTCGCGCTTGACGACCTCGCCGTCGACGAGGACGGTGTCGATATGTGAGGGGTCAGACTGGAAGACGACCGTCTGGATCGGGTTGTGGCAGGGGGCGGTCAGGAAATTGTCGGCCTCGAATACGACGAGATCGGCGCGCTTGCCGGGCGTTATCGTCCCGATTTCGTCGTCGAGGCCGAGTGCCTTCGCGCCCTCGATAGTGGCCATTTCCAAGGTGTCGCGCGTGGAGATGCTGACCTCGGTGACCTCCTCGTCGCCCTCTAAGACCGCCTGGTTGTCGAACATGCGCTGGAGCTGCATTCCGATCCGCATCTGGCTCCCCATGTCGCCGCTGACGTTCGAGCAGACGTCGACCCCCCACGTCGGACGCCCGCCCGCCTCGAGCACCTTCCCGGTGACGGGGATGCCGTGACCCATCTGCATCTCGACCTCCGGGGTCGACGAGAAGGAGACCCCCTGCTCGACGGCGTGGTCGATGTCCTCCTGCGAGAAGTGGTTCCCGTGGGCGACGTTGACGTCCGGGCCGAGCATGTCCTCGATACAGCCGAAGCCCTGATAGTCGTCGCCGTAGACGGAGGAGGGCCACAGCGCGGCGCCCATGTGGATCGTCGAGAGGACGCCGAGGTCGCGGGCGAGTTCGAGGCCCTCGCGGGCCGTCTCATCGGTACAGAAGTCCGGGCCGCGGAGCCCGAGCGCGAGGCTGAGCCGGTCGTCGTCGCGGATCTTCTCTTCGTGCAGCTGGCGGACGTTCTCCTCGGGGAGGCCGACGTCGCTCTCGTACCACCACTTCGCCGCGTCGTCGCCCGGCGGACCGTAGGTGTACACCGCGCGCAGGCCGGCGTCCTTCAGCGCGTCGACCGCGCGTTCGCCGTGTTCGAGCGTGTTAGGGTACGACCAGTCGAGGGCCGTCGTCGTCCCCGTGTAGAGCTTCTCGAACGCGCCGAAGAGGCCACCGAGGTACATGTCCTCGGGGCGGTAGAGCCCGGTGATGTTGCCGAGCATGTGGTCGAAGTACTCACCCATGAGCGACCAGTCGCCGGCGATCCCGCGTACCTGCGTCTGCGCGAGGTGGATGTGCGAGTCGACGAAGCCGGGGACGACGATCTTCCCGGTGACGTCGATCTCCGCCGCGTTCGACGCCGACAGCCCGGTACCGACCTCGACGATCTCGCCGTCCTCGATCAGGACGTCGGCCTCGTCGAACTCCCCCACGTCCGGGTCGAGCGAGACCACGGTCCCGTTTCGCACGATCGTTTGTGTCATGTTCGATGATAGGGTTTGACCAAGAGGTTAAAACTTTACCGGGCGGTAAATGAGAGGCGATCGGAGTAGGGGAAAAGGAGGAGGAGCAATCGTATTATGTATCTCACACGCAGAGTGTAGGTATGCGCGAATCACAGGGCGGATCGGCGGGAGAATCCGTCGAGTCCCCGGCCGACGACGCCGACACCGGCGATGCCGACACCGGCGGCGCCGATACCGACACCGGCGGCGCCGATGCCGGCGACGAGACGGTGTCCTCCAAAGACACAAAGGAGGTGATCATGGAGGCGACGTTCCGCGCACTGAGCAAGCACGGTTATAAGGACCTCCGGATGCGCGACATCGGCGAAGAGATGGACCTCACGCGGCAGGTGATCCACTACCACTTCGACGGGAAGTACGACCTCATGTCTTCGTTCCTCGAACACATCATCGACCAGTACGAGGGGAGCGTGGTCGTCGAGGGCGGCGCGGACCCGCGGACCGAACTCCGCACCCGCGTCGACCAGTGCCTGTTCGGCCCCGAGTTCGAGGAGTTCAGCCACTGGGACCGGATGAAGGTGTACCACGAGCTGTACACGCACGCGCAGAATGACGGCGAACACCGCGAGCTGTTCAACGACCACTACGAGCGGATCCGCGGCAGCATCGTCGAGGTCGTCGAGGAGGGGATCGAGGATGACGTCTTCCGCGACGTCGACGCCGAGCGGATGGGCCAGCTGGTGACCGACGTCATCCACGCCGCCCGCGGGCGCCGGATCTCGCTCGGTCACGAGGACGCGCCCGAGGAGGCTCAAGAGGCGATGGACGAGTTCATCTTTGAGTCGCTGGAACGGGTCGAATAAGTCGGAGACGGTCGAACCCGGTCAGACCGGGATCCACGACAACGTTTGTACAATCGTCACGGTTTGTCGTCTCCCTCGTCGTCGTCTCCCTCGTCGTCGTCTCCCTCGTCGTCGTCTCCCTCGTCGTCGTCTCCCTCGTCGCCGTCGTCCTCGTCGCCGAACACGCCCAGATCCGCAAGGCGGTCGATCTCGGCCTCCGAGTAGCCGCGCTCCCGGAACACCTCGCGGTTGTGTTCGCCGAGCAGCGGCGGCGGGAGTTCGAATCCGCTCTCGGCGTTGCGGAACTTCAGCGGGTGTTCGATCACGGGCACCTCGCCGAGTTCGGGGTGTTCGATCTCGGTGATGGTGCCGCGTGCCTCGATCTGCGGGCTGTCGAGCGCCTCCTGGACGCTGTACACCGGGCCGGCGGGGACGCCGGCGTCCTCGGCGATGACCTCGATCCACTCGTCGGTCGTCTTGTCTGCGAGGGTAGCCTCGATTTCGGCCTCAAGTTCGTCAAGGTGATCCACGCGGTCCGCGTTCATCTCGAAGCGGTCGTCCTCGGGGAGGTCCGGCCGGTCGAGCGCCTCGCAGAGTTCTCCCCAGAGCTTTTCGTTGAGGATACAGATATTGATGAACCCGTCTTTCGTCTCGAACGTCTGGTAGGGGGCGAGGACGGGGTCTTTCGTCCCCATGCGCTTCGTCTCCTCGCCCGCGAACACCATGCCGGCCTGCTTGGTGAGCCACGGTAGGGTGGCCTCAAGCATCCCGAGGTCGATGTACTCGCCCTCGCCGGTCTGTTCTCTTCGGTAGAGTGCCGTCGTCGCGCCGAAGGCAGCCCACATCGCCGTGATCAGGTCCGTCATCGGCAGGCCGACCTTCACCGGCTGGCGGTCCGCCTCGCCAGTGACGCTCATGATCCCGCTCATCCCCTGGATGAGGAGGTCGTACCCGGAGCGCTCGCGCCACGGCCCGGTCTGTCCGAACGCCGAGATCGCGAGGTAGATCAGGTCCTCGTTGTGGTCGATGAGCGTGTCGTAGTCGACATTGAGCCGCTCGGCGGTCCCCGGCCGGAAGTTCTGGATGAAGATGTCCGCCTCCTCTACGAGCTCGTATAACGCCTCCTTCGCGTCGTCGTTCTTCAAGTCGAGTTCGAGGCTCCTCTTCCCGTAACTCAGCGTCCAGTAGTACGGGGACTCGCCCTTGATGAACGGCGGCCCGGAGTGGCGGACGGCGTCGCCGTAGCCGGGCTGTTCGATCTTGAGGACTTCGGCGCCCTGGTTCGCCAGCATCGCCGAGCAGAAGCCGCCGGTGACGAACGTCGAGACGTCGAGAACGGAGATCCCGTCCAGGATTCTCTCACCGATCCCGGACCTATCAGTTTCCGTGTCGTCGGTGGCGGTGTTTTCGGTCCGGGTGTCGTCGGTGGCGGTGTTTTCGGTCCGGGTGTCGTCGGTGGCGGTGTTTTCGGTCCGGGTGTCGTCGGTGGCGGTCATCTGACCACCCCGTCCGGTGTGGGGAGTCGTCTCATGGGTGCGTGTACGGTTTGTTTACCGAATGGTAAAACTATCGGCGTCGACCGTGGTATTCGTTAGTCAGACGCTTATCGGTGAGGACCGGTTGTCGGTTCAGGACTGCCGGCCGGAGTCTGCCCTCTACCGAGTGTCGATCGGCCCCCCACCCCTTTGTTTCGGGTGGAACCATGGAGTATGGCGGGGTGGTTGGTGGACGGAGAGGGCGGTTTGGCTGTCGAGAGATTATTCTACAGATCTTCTCTAATAAAACAACGCTATAACGATAAATATGATCTATGGAAGATTGTCGAGGGTACTGTTATACTAATAGAGTATTAAATCCACCGGTGAACAAATACAGTCTCACCACCCCCTCCCGCCCATTCGCCGTTCCACCCGAAACAAAGGGGTGTGGGGGTACACCCGATCATGTCGACTCGACGGAACGAGGAACCGCGAGTCGCAACCGACGAGACGGAGAGGAAGAACTGAACTGACAGCCCAGCACAAGTAGTCGAGACGGCACCACGAGAATCACGACTCGGCCGAAAAACCGACTTTACCACAGTATACAGACGAAGTATCGGGAGAGCTGTCACGCCGTTTCTGGTTGTTCGTTGCGTTCGACTCTGCGTCTCGACAGGTCTGATTGTTTCATCTTTTGACGTGACCCACTCCAGTAACGACCCGACACCCCGTGAGAGAGGGACGTTTCAACTCCAGAGAGGAACACTTTTGTACCGTCTCTTCATCTGGTTCGACTGTATCAACTGGACGTGGTCGCCCACAGAGCCGACCACGAATCCGTATTTCCGACCGGAGACGGCGTCTGAAGCGACTTACCCGACCGTCTCCACCTGAAACAGGGGGGTTCACATGGACGAAGGCGACCACACACCGCGGGCCGACGGCGGTATCGACCCGGACGATGGCGACGAACCGGACCATAGCAGCGACTCCGACGGTTCCTCGCTGAGGCCCTCTCGGAGCGCAAACACCGACGACTCCAAGGTAGAAAACTCGGAGACCGAAGGTTCCGAGATCGAAGGTTCCGAGACCGAAGGCTCCGTCGTCGAGAGTTCAGAGGCCGACGACACCAACATCGACGGGTTGGACCCCGATGTCTCTCTCGAGACCGACCCCGACGGTGACCCCGACGTCGACGCGGACCTCGGAACCTCGGAGACGGACCCCGTCGAATCCAGTACGGACCCCGTCGAATCTGACTCCGACACGACGTCCCGTTCGACCGCCCCTCGACCCGAAACGGCGGGGCTCGACAACGGCGGTCGCGACCGTTCGTCGCCTGACGTCGACTTCGACGGCGTCGTCCTCGACGACGAGGACAACCAGGGCCTGTTCGACGACCTCCTCTCCGGCGAGCCGATCTTCGAGAACAAGGAGGTCCTCCGCCCCTCGTACACCCCGCACGAGCTCCCGCACCGCAACGACCAGATCAACCGGATGGCGACCATCCTCGTCTCCGCGCTCCGCGGGGAGACCCCTTCGAACATCCTCATCTACGGGAAGACTGGGACGGGTAAGACCGCCTCGGCGAAGTTCGTCTCCCAGGAGCTGGAGTCCACCTCCCAGAAGTACGACGTCCCCTGCGAGGTCGAGTACATCAACTGCGAGGTGACCGACACCCAGTACCGCGTCCTCGCACAGCTCGCGAATACGTTCATCGAGGAGAACCAGGTGGTGATCGCCGACCGGCTGGAGCGCCTCCAAGCCCTCTGCGAGGACGCGACGGAGGCCCGAGAGACGGCCGGTCGCGACGCCGCCGTCACCCTCGCCGACACCGAGTTCCAATCCGTTGACGAGCTCGACGAGCGCATCGAGACGCTGGAAGACGACGCCGACGAGATGGAGGAGGTACCGATGACGGGGTGGCCCACTGACCGCGTCTACTCGACGTTCTTCGAGGCGGTCGACTACCACGAGCGCGTGGTCGTGATCATGCTCGACGAGATCGACAAGCTCGTCGAGAAGAGCGGCGACGATACCCTCTATAACCTCTCTCGGATGAACTCCGAGCTCGACCGCTCGCGCATCTCGATCATGGGGATCTCGAACGACCTGAAGTTCACCGACTTCCTCGACCCCCGCGTGAAGTCGAGCCTCGGCGAGGAGGAGATCGTCTTCCCGCCGTACGACGCCAACCAACTCCGCGACATCCTCCAGCACCGCGCCGACACCGCGTTCAAGCCCGACGCGCTCACCGACGACGTGATCCCGCTCTGCGCCGCCTTCGCCGCGCAGGAACACGGCGACGCGCGCCGCGCGCTCGACCTCCTCCGCACCGCCGGCGAACTCGCCGAGCGCTCGCAGGCGGAGATCGTCGCGGAGAAACACGTCCGGCAGGCGCAAGACAAGATCGAACTCGACCGCGTCGTCGAGGTCGTCCGCACCCTCCCCACCCAGAGCAAGATCGTCTTGTTCGCCGTGATTCTCCTCGAAAAGAACGGCGTCCACAACATCAACACCGGCGAGGTGTTCAACATCTACAAGCGGCTCTGCGAGGAGATCGACGCAGACGTCTTAACCCAGCGGCGCGTCACCGACCTCATCAGCGAGCTCGACATGTTGGGGATCGTCAACGCCGTCGTGGTCTCGAAAGGCCGCTACGGCCGGACGAAGGAGATGGGCCTCTCCGTGCCGGTCGAGGAAACCGAGGCGGTCCTCCTCTCGGACTCGCGGCTCGGCGACATCGAGAACGCACAACCGTTCGTCCAGGCGCGGTTCGATAACTGACCTCGCACCGGCGAGTCGCGCATCACGCCGCCGGTGCGGGCGTACCGAGTGCCGGACTCGCCGTCGGAAGGCTGCTCCCAATCGCTCTCGATATCGCCTCGTTCAGCTCCACTTGACCCGTCGCGATCAGGCGAATGTATCCGAGGTACGGGACGCGGACCCGTGCCACCCCGTTCACCCATTCGGCTCTGACCGGGGGCGAGAGCCCGCTGGCCTGGTCGTAGGCCCCGTTGTTGTCCCCGAGCGTGACGTAGCCGTCGTGGGGCGCCGGACAGTTAGCGAGCGACTCGCAGTCGTCCGCGTTGTGATACTCCTCGTCGGCGCGGTCGTACCAGTTCTCGCCCTCGCTAACGTGGAACATGGCTCGGTGGATGATCGGCGACCCGGTTCGCCCGGGGGGCGTGTATATCATCACCGACCCGTAGGACCCGAACGTCCGGTACTCTACCTCCTGGCCGACTTCGTGAGTGACGACGCCAACGCCGTTCTCCGCCGCGTCCGGCGCGAACTGGCCGGGTTCGGTGACGAACACGAGGTCGCCGACCTGCATGTTCGGCTCCATGCTCCCCGACTCGACGGCGACCATGGGCGGCCACACGCCGCTGAGGCCGAACAGCAACAGGCCGATCAGGAGGACAACGGCGACGCTCGTCAGCATCTCCCGAATCCACATCAGCGCGCCGTCCCGGTCGTGGCGAAACCGGTACCACATCGACTCGTCCGCGCCGGTCTCTGTCGCCGCCAGCGCCTCCGACCACCCTTCGCCGACCGCGTCTCCGTTTTCCGTGGTTTCTCTCTCGGCGTCAGCGCAACTGTCACCGGCACGGGACTGAGCGTCCGCCGTCGTTGCGCTCCCCACCGCGGACGGGGAATCCTCAGCTGATTCCGGGCCGCGGCGGTCATCGTTCGCGGCGCCGGATTCGTCCGACCGCTCGGACTCAGGTCGCGGATCGGTCTCGCTTTCGCTGTCGGAGGTGGCATCGTTCGACCGATCAGGGGCGTCGCCGTTCGACTCCTCAGGAACCTCCTCATCTGACGCATCGGAATCCGCCCCTTTCGACCCGCCTGGATGCCCCGCAGATCCGCGCTCGTTCCGCTCGTCTCGATCGGCCGATCCGTCCGCGTCCGTCGGCCGATCCGATTCGTCCATTACGTCGCCTTTGGGGGGTTTCGTTCATAAGTTTCCGGGTGACGGGAGTCCAGCCTCGTCCCGCGAGTCCGGCCACCGGCCCCGTCCAACTGCTCCGGAACGGTTTTGCCCGAGACCATCCTTTCGGGTATCGTGCCGCTGGAGTCGAACGCGCGGATCGCGAAAGCCCTCGCGGAGCGCGGCTACAACGCCGAGCGCGAGGCGGTCACGCTGCTCGCGGGCGCGACGGACCCGGCCGCCGCCGTCGCGGCCGCCGTCGACCGCGCCCCGGACGACGCCCTCCGGATCACCGCGGACCACGTCCACGAGGCGCTCGCCGAGGCCGACGAACCGGCCGCGTCCCCGGACGAACCCGGACAATCTCCAGTCGAAACGGAGGGGTCTACGCCAATCGAGACCGCGGGGTCCGAGACGGTCTCCGGTGCCGCGACGACCGACGCTATCGACTCCGCGACAGCCGAATCACCACCTGTCGACTCCGGGACGGCCAACGCCCTGTCTGCCGACGGTGACCGCGCCCGAGGCTCCGACCTGCGCGATCTCGAAGTCGGCAACGACATGACCGGTCGCAGCACCGGGACCGGCGAGTACGCCGACTTCGTGGCGACGTTCCGCGACCGCTACAAGCGGCTCTCGAAGATCCTCCGCGGCCGCGTCAACCACCGGCCGGCCGAGGCGATCGCTGACATGCCGGGCGGCAGCGACGCCGCGATGATCGGCCTCGTCAACGACGTCCGCTCCACCAAGTCCGGCCACTGGCTGATCGAACTGGAGGACACCACCGGGACCTTCCCCGCCTTGGTGATGAAAGACAAGGGGCTCGCTGACGTCGTCGACGAGATACTGATGGACGAGTGCGTCGCCGTCGAAGGGACGCTCGCGGACGACGCCGGCATCCTCTTCGCGGACTCGCTCCACTTCCCGGACGTCCCCCGCACGCACCGACCCGGCGGGGCCGACCGCCACGTCCAGGCCGCGCTGATCTCCGACGTCCACGTCGGCAGCGACGAGTTCATGGCCGACGCGTGGCACAGCTTCACCGACTGGCTCCACACGCCCGAGGCCGAGCCCGTGGAGTACCTGCTGCTCGCGGGCGACATGGTCGAGGGCGTCGGGGTCTACCCCGACCAGGACGAGGAGCTAGAGATCGTCGACATCTACGAGCAGTACGAGGCCTTCGCGGAACACCTCAAGGAGGTGCCCGCGGACACTGAGGTCGTGATGATCCCGGGAAACCACGACGCGGTCCGGCTCGCCGAGCCGCAGCCCGGGTTCAACGACGAGATCCGGGAGATTTTGGACGTCCACGACGCGCAGATCGTCTCGAATCCGGCCACGGTCTCCGTCGAGGGCGTCGAGGTACTGATGTACCACGGCGTCTCGCTCGACGAGGTTATCGCGGAGCTCCCCGAGGAGAAGGCGAGCTACGACGAACCGCACAAGGCGATGTACCAACTGCTGAAGAAGCGCCACGTCGCGCCGCAGTTCGGCGGTCACACGCGCGTCGCGCCCGAGGAACGAGATTACCTCGTGATCGAGGACGTCCCCGACGTGTTCCACACCGGCCACGTCCACAAGCTCGGCTGGGGGAAGTACCACAACGTCCTCGCGGTCAACTCAGGCTGCTGGCAGGCCCAGACCGACTTCCAGAAGTCCGTCAACATCGACCCGGACGCCGGCTACGCGCCGATACTCGATTTAGACACCCTCGACATGACCGTCAGGAAGTTCTCGTAGTTCGACCGTCGAGCCGGCCGCCGTGCCGTCCGAGCGCGTTAGCGCTCGATGTCGACTCGCCCGCTCGTCGCGTCGTTGAGGCGCTCGCGGAGCGCGTCGACCTCCGCGACCGGCACCCGGAGGTCGAACCGCACGCGCTCGCCGTAGTCCGCGTCGAACGCGACCCCCGTGGACTCGATCACCCCCCGGACCGTCCCCGAGTCGTCGTACTCGGTCTCGACCGCGAGACTCCGGTGCGGCCGCTCCTCGACTACGCCGGCCGCGTCGACTCCCTCCTTCACCGCGCGCGAGTAAGCGCGCGCGAGTCCGCCGACCCCGAGGTTCGTCCCGCCGTAGTACCGGGTCACCACGGACGCGACGTTCCGGACCTCGCGCTGCTCGAGGACGTTCAGCGCGGGCTTCCCCGCGGAGCCGGTCGGCTCCCCGTCGTCCGACGAGTACTCCCTGAGCATCGGCTCCGAACCCGGGGCGCGCTCGGACGGCTCGCCCGCTGGCACCCGGTACGCGGGCACGTTGTGGGTCGCGTCGGCGTACTCCTCGCGGACCGCCTCGACGAACGCCTCCGCCGCCTCGACCGTGTCGACGGGCGCGACGTGGCCGAGGAACTCCGAGCCCTGGACCTCGAACCGGGCGGTCGCGCGCTCGGCCACCGTCCGGTACGCGTCGGTCACGACGGCCCCTCCTCGGCTTCGCTCCTTCCCTTCTCGTCCGGTTCGTCCTCTCTTCGACGCTCGACGACGACGCTCGTCGGGGGCGCGAGTCGGTACAGCGCGAGGTAGGTCCCGACCCCGACGATCTCGACGATCACCGCCACGACGGCCAGCGGCTCCGCCGCGAGCGCCGCGGCCGCGTCCGTCCCGTGCCACGCGGGGAACCCGCCGAGGAACGCCGCGAGCGTCCCCGCACCGAGCGCGTACAGCCGCCGGTACTCGCCGGCCCGCAGCGTCGCGACGGCGACTGCCACCGCCAGCGCGCTCCCGGCGAGGAAGAAGTAGGGACGCGCGTCCGGCGGCGACCCGAGCCGCGGCCACGCCCACAGCAGGTGGACCGCCGCGGCGACGGCCGTCGTCTGGACCGCGACGCCGCGGAGCAGGCGCTTCTTCGGCGTGTTCCGTCCCTCTGGCGCCTCCGTCGTCGGCTCGGGGCTCACTCCCACGGGTGGTTCCCGGGCGCGTCGGGCCACAGCGGGTACCAGTAGGACTCGTCGTCCTCTACGCCGAGCTCGCCGTCGAGGACCGACTGGAGCTTGAACTCGACCCGCTGGTTCCGGTCGCTCGTCCCCCGCGGCGCGAACGGGTAGTAGGCGCCGCGCCGGAACGAGTAGATCCAGTAGACCGGCCCGTCGTCGTTCTCGAAGCCGAACACGGCCGCGAGCAGCCGCGAGCCGAACCCCTCCTCGATGAACTGGTCGGCCGCGAAGTGGACGCTCGTCACCAGGTCCTCGGGGTCGTCGTCCTCAAGAACGAACCACTGGTAGCCGTGGTCGTCCTCGTGCCGGTGGAAGCCGGTTCCGGTGTCGATCTCGCCGGCCTCGAGGATGGCCTCGACCGTCTCGACCGCCTCGTCGAAGCGGGTGCTGTCCATCCCGGAGAAGCACAGGGCGGCCTCGCCGCAGTGGTCGTACCGGAGATCCGCCTCCATCGTCATGTACGCGGTCGACATCCCGAAGAGGTCCTCGGGGTCCGCCTCGCGGGTCGCGTCGGTCTCGGCGCTCGTCCCGAGCACGGCCCGGATCGTATCGAAGATGCCCATCTGGGCGGGCCTACGGGCGGCGGGGTTTAGGGCGTTTCTCTCGGCGGGTCCGCGTCCGAGCTCATCGTCCGGTCCGAGCTCATCGTCTGGTCCGCGTCCCTGCCCCCGTCTCGCCGCGCAGGTCACTCCCCGTCGTCGACGTGGTGAAGGTACGTCAAGACGCCGCGCACGTTCAGGCTCGTATTCGCCCTGGCGCGCTCGGGATTCCAGTAGTCGATGTCGCGGCTCGCCGCCTCGAAGTGGTCGACGACCGCCTCGTAGTCGCCGAGTTCGGCGCGCTTCTGCCGGACCCGCTCGACCCACTCGACGTACGCCCGCTTCGCCTCGCCGATCAGGTCCGCGTCGCAGTCACGCGGGCCGAAGTGGCCGAAACAGAGCGTGTCGGGGTCGAGCTCTTCGATCAGCCGGATGTCGTCGAGGCACTGCTCGAAGTCGAACTGCGGCGGCGGCGTGGTCGGCGTCACCGCGTCGATCTCGGGGACGTAGATTCCGGCGGCGTCGGCGGCGAACACGACGTTCGCGTCCGGATCGTGGTACACCGCGTGGTGGGGCGCGTGGCCGGGCGCCTCGTGAACGACGAGCTCGCGGTCGCCGAGGTCGATCCGGTCGCCCTCGGCGACGCCCTCGATCCGGTCGTCCGGTATCGGCTCCGGCTCCGCGTAGTACTCCCATTGCTCCTCGACCGCCGACTTGGTGCCGGCGACGAGCGCTCCGGGGTCGACGAGGTGCCGGACTCCCTTCTCGGGCACCCGAACCTCGGCGTTCGGGTAGCGCTCCGCGAGGTGGCCGGCGCCCCCCGCGTGGTCGAGGTGGGCGTGGGTCGGGAGGATCCACGCGAGCTCCTCGCGGGAGATTCCGATTGCCTCGACGGTCTCGAAGAGGGCCTCTCGGTTCGCGCCCGTCCCCGTGTCGATCACGATCGGTCGCTCGGCGTCGTACACGTAGACGGCGCCGTACTCGTCGGTGTCGAACATGCCGGTGTCGTGGACGTACAGGTCCTCGACGCCGCGGACCGGTTCGAACTCGCCAGCGCGCATACCGGACGAGGGACCCGGGGGCACTTCTAGCGATCGGTCCGCGACCCTCCCCCGGCATTCGTGACGACCGCAACCCCGACGCTCGTGACGATCCCGCCATCGGCTAGGGGCACCCGTCCGGGCCGGGGCTTATGGTCGCGCCGCCCGTGGGGACGGTATGCGAGTGCTCGTCACCGGTGCGACCGGGTTCGTCGGGAGCCGGCTCGTCCCGACGCTCCGTTCTCGCGGCCACGACGTGGTCGCGCTCGTCCGCGACGCCGACGGCTACGACGCGCCCGAGGGCGTCGCGGTCGTCGAGGGCGACCTCTTGGAGCCCGACACGCTGCCGCCGGCGTTCGAACTCGACGGCGAGACGGTCGACGCCGCGTACTACCTCGTCCACTCGATGGACGGCGGCCCGGGGTACGAGGAGCGCGACCGCAACTGTGCGACCAACTTCGCCGCGGCCGCGTCGGACGCGGGGGTCGACCGGATCGTCTACCTCGGGGGGCTCGGCGAGAACCGCGACGAGCTCTCCGAACACCTCCGATCCCGGCGCGAGGTCGAACGGATCCTCGGCGACGGCGACCCGGCGCTCACGACGCTCCGGGCCGCGATCATCATCGGCGCCGGCAGCGCCAGCTTCGAGGTGATCGCCGGGCTCGCGCGGCGGCTCCCGGTGATGGTCACCCCGAAGTGGGTCGACACGCTGTGTCAGCCGATCGCGATAGCCGACGTGGTCGCGTACCTCGCGGGCGTCCTCGACGTCCCCGAGACCGCGGGCGAGACGTTCGAGATCGGCGGCCCGGAGGTGCTGACCTACGCCGAGATCCTCCGCCGGACCAGGCGACAGCTGGGTCACTCCCTCTGGATCGTCAGGATGCCCGTTTTGAGCCCGGAGCTTTCGGCCCGGTGGCTCCGGCTCGTCACCGACGTGAACCCCTACCTCGCCCGCTCGCTGGTCGAGGGGCTCCGCAACACCGTGATCGTCGAGGACGACCGGATCCGCGGGCTCGTCGACGTCGAGCGCACCCCGTTCGAACTCGCAGTCGCGCGAGCGCTGACCGAGTCGCGGGCGGCGGAGGCGTCGCGGCTGAGCGCGCTTCCCGGGGTCTCGCCGTGAGCCGCGAGTACGGCGAGACGTGGGTGTACGAGAGCCTCGTCGGCGGGATCCCGGGTCTCGACATCTCGCGAACGCTGGCGGTCGCGATCCAGTTCGCCATCTTCGAGGTCGGCGTGGTGGGGCTCGGCTGGTACTACGGGACGTGGGACGCCGTCTTCGCTGGGACGGTCGCGGTCGTCGTCGCGGCGGTCGGCAGCGTCGAGATGCATCGTTTGGGCGCAAAGAACCGGCTGCTCGGGACCCCGCCGGAACACAAGCGGCTGCTGTTCGGGTCGAGCATCGAGATCGTGTTGGGCGTGCTGGCGTTTATCGCGCTGGTGACGTACCTGTTCGCGTGGGACGTGACCGCGGGACCGACGCTCATCGACCGACTGTTCGGCTCGGAGCCGGCGCTCCCCGTCGTCTACCTCACCCTGCTCGTCCTCTGGGATCTCACGTACCGCATCGGCACCTCCTGGTGGAGCGCCGTCGTCGCGCTGTGGCGCGCGGTCAACGTCGACCTCCCGCCCGACGAGCGCGCGACGGTCAGGCGGCTCGACGCCGAAAACATCGGCTTCTCCGCCGTCCAGCTCGCGCTCGTCCCGTTCCTGCTCACCGAGCCCGTGCTGCTCGGCGCGGTGGTCGGGCACGTGATCGCGGTCGCGGTCGTCTGTTCAGCCGCGATCTGGCTCACGTGAGCCTCCGGCTTCGTTCGGATCCGTCGCTGTCGGTACCAAGAGCTGTCGCTATCGGCGTTCGAGAACGAAATTAAAAGACGCGGCGTCGCCGCGGTCGCGTCACTTCCCCTGGAGCTCTTCGAACTTGTCGAGGAGTGCCTCCGCGGAGTCGCCCGAGTCGTAGGTCAGTGACCCGGAGTACTCGGGGCGCTCCGCGTCGAAGTCGGCGTCGACTTCGCTGGTCTTCTTCTCGCGACGCTCGTGCTCGGCCTCGTCATAGGCACCCATTGACATGGTACACCCACACTTGACCGTTTCCTGTAATATACCTGTCGGTAAACGTATCATAAACCGTGAACGTTCGGTCCCGTCTACCGGAATGAATTAACCCCGCGGTGTGATACCAAACGAACGTGGCACAACCGCTCCGCTTCAGGCGCTCGCCCGGCCGCTGGACCGCGGACCGCGTCCGGTCGCAGATCGGTCGCCCCCTCGACGAGAACCTCGGAGCGACCGTCGGCGACCCGTGGTTCGCGCCGCCGCCGGACTACGAGGCGCGTCGGTTCGACATGGCGGATGGCTCCTTCGCGCTGTTCTGCTGGACCGACGACGACGGGGATCCCCCCTCCGGCGCCGACGGTGGCCCGGTCGGGTACTGGCTGGGTAACACGGAGACGCCGAGCGAGCTCTGGCGGACGGACAAGTACGGGTTCGACGAGGCGCCGTACTCGGTCTCGCGGTGGGCGCAGCGGGAGCTGCTCGCCGGGCTCCACGACGACGAGCCGTGGCTGGCCGACTACCCGCACGTCTCGTGGTACTTCCTGCCCGTGTTCTGCTCGAAGGACGGCGCGGAGACGAGCCGGGCGTTCTTCCGCGACCACGCGGCCGGGTTCCCGGACGCGACTCGCGAAGCCGGGACCGGCTTCGTCGAGGAGACGCTCCGCCCGGGGACGCTGGACGACTACCGCGAGGTCATGGCCGGGAAGCTTGGCACCTCCGCCTCGCGGGATCTCGTCCGGATGAGCGCGGCGATAGCCGAGTTCACCGCAGCCCGGATCCTCACGGACGCGGGGTACGAGGTCACCCCGGAAATCGAGGTAACGACCGGCCACTCGCTCGACTACCGCGCGACGGACCCCGAGACGGGCGCCGGACACCTCGTCGAGGTGACCCGCCCGCAGCCGACGTCGGGGCGCTCCGCGAACGACCCGGTTGCCGCCGTCCGCGACACCGCAGAGACGAAGACGAGCGGCCAGCTCGCGGCCCACGCCGGCGGGGTCACGCTGTTCGTCGACTGCTCGTCGTTCCCCGCCGACGAGTGGGCCGCCGTGCGCGCGGCCGAACCCGCGGTCCGTCACAAGCCCGCGGTCGTGTACCGCGCCGAGACGGACGGGTCGATCGAGGGGTATCGGAAGGGGTCGGTCCCGATCGACCTCTCCGAAGTCGTCGCCGGGCTCTCGTAGCCTCGCGGCTCGGCCGTGCCGTCGACGGTACCCGAGACGCTCTCCGACGACGTGCGCGCGTTCGCTCTCAGCGCATCGGCGGCGCTCCGCGGTCGAGGGTCGAAAAAGGGGTACGGACTCCGTGCGGTTCTGCGCGTCAGAACGAGACCGGCGAGGGCCCGTCCTCCGCGTCGGTGGTTGGATCGCGGTCCGAGTAGAAGCGGCGACCGACCGCGCGGTGACAGACGCCGGCCCGGAGCGTGGTGAACACGTCGTCCGCGTCCTCGAACGTCTGGTCGCCGAACCGCTCTAAGACGTCGCCGAGCCGCTCGGACCCGTTCGCGAGCTCTACGGTCGCGTTGCCGTGAGCCGCGATGATCTCCTCAGAGGTGGTCGGGTACTGGTGCCGTTCGAGTCGGTCGTCGACGCCGTTCAAGCGCATCGACAGATGAAAACCGCCGATGGTTCTTAATGATTGTCCATGTACAACCTTAGTCGGAGGAGATTCCTTATACCTCCTTATATCTGTGGCAGCAGGTCGCGTCTCGGACCGCCGTCGCTTAGTGTCGGGCGGGATTACTCGTCCACATGACCGCTGATCCCGCCAATTCCCCCGATTCTGCCGATTCCCCCGATCCACCTGCCGCCGCCGCTGACTCCGCGGATCGGATCGTCGCCGACCTCCACGCGCACACGGACGTCTCCGACGGCACGCTGGCGCTCAACGAGGTGCCCGCGGCCGCCCGCGAGGCCGGCGTTGACTGGGTCGCCGTCACCGACCACGACCGGATCCACCCCGGGCTCGACGCGCCGGTGGTTGAGCGCGATGGCGTCCGGATCGTCCGCGGGATCGAACTCCGCGTCGACGCCGGCTTCGAGCGCCTCGACCTCCTCGGCTACGGCGTCGAGCATACCGACGCGCTCGACGCCGAGATCGACCGCCTCCAGCGCGACCGCCGCGAGCGCGGCGCGGCTATCCTCGACGCGGTCGAGGAGCGACTCGGGGTCGACCTCGACGTCGAACCGCGCGCCGGGCTGGGGCGGCCGCACATCGCGCGGGCCATCGACGAGTCGGACGCCCCCTACGACTACGCCGGGGCGTTCGACGAGCTGATCGGAAACGACGGTCCGTGTTACGTCGCGCGCGACGTGACGCCGCTCAACGAGGGGCTCGACCTGCTCGCGGACGCGTGTGCGCTCGTCGGGCTCGCGCACCCGTTCCGGTACGGGCACGTCGACGAGGCGCTCGACGTCGCGTGCGAGTCGGCCGCGATCGGCGCGATCGAGCGCTTCTACCCGTACGGCCGCGCCGTCGACGACGACCGGATCGACCGCCTCGCCGCTGAGAGCTATCTGCTCAGGACAGGCGGGACGGACGCGCACGAGCGGACACTCGGCGTCGCCGGGCTGACGGAATCGGCATTCGAGCCGGTCCGCGAGCGGCTGCCCGAGCCGGTCTCCGTCGAGGCGTTCGCGGTCGGTGATGCCCCCGCCGCGGCGCCCGACAAACAGGATTAAGCCCGCGCCGAACGGAGTACGGCGTATGCGGTGTCACTACTGCGACCGGGAGGCCACGTACGAGGCGGAGCAGGCCGGCGTGGTCGTCGGGCTCTGCGAGTCCCACTTCAAACAGCGCGTCGAGGAGCTCGCGGAGTCCGACGAGCTCGCGGCGCTCCGC
Organism: Methanobacteriota archaeon; assembly: GCA_051745525.1. Classification (GTDB taxonomy): domain Archaea; phylum Halobacteriota; class Halobacteria; order Halobacteriales; family Haloferacaceae; genus Halorubrum. Next base: position 30,908 of record JBNJEE010000004.1, read on the forward strand.
GACCGGATCGACATCGAGTCCTCCGAGTAGTCGCGGCGTCCCCTTTCTGCCGGCGCGCCGCGACCGAGACGAACAGTAAAAGGCCGCACGGGGCCAACCCCCGACATGCACCTCACGGACCGGCCCCGCCGCCTCCGGACCGACGCCGTTCGCCCGCTCGTCGCCGAGACAGACCTCTCCGCGTCGGACCTCGTTGCGCCCGTCTTCGTCGACGCGACGACCGACGAGCGCGTGCCCATCGGGACGATGCCCGGCCACGAGCGCGTCCCGGTCGCGGAGGCGGTCGACCGCGTCGCCGAGATCCGCGAGACCGGCGTCGAGGCCGTGATACTCTTCGGCGTCCCTGAGTCGAAAGACGCGTCCGGGAGCCGAGCGTACGCCGCCGACGGCGTCGTCCAGCGCGCGATCCGGCGGATCTCCGCGGAGACCGACGTCACCGTGATCGGCGACGTCTGCCTCTGTGAGTACACCAACCACGGCCACTGCGGCGTGATCGAGGAGACCGCCGAGTCGGACCCGACGCTCACCGTCAAGAACGACGAGACGCTCGACCTGCTCGCGCGCACCGCCGTCTCGCAGGCCGAGGCGGGCGCCGACGTGGTCGCCCCTTCGGCGATGACCGACGGGCAGGTGGGAGCGATCCGCGAGGCGCTCGACGCCGCGGGCCACGAGGCGGTCGCCATCCTGAGCTACGCCGCGAAGTACGAGTCGGCCTTCTACGGCCCGTTCCGCGACGCGGCCGACGGCGCACCCGCGTTCGGCGACCGACGGCACTACCAGATGGACCCGGCGAACCGCCGCGAGGCGCTTCGCGAGGCCCGCCTTGACGCCGAGCAGGGCGCCGACGTACTGATGGTGAAGCCCGGCCTGCCGTACCTCGACGTCGTCGGGGACCTCCGGCGGGAGTTCGACCGACCGATCGCCGCGTACAACGTCTCCGGCGAGTACGCGATGCTCCACGCCGCCGCGGAGAAGGGATGGCTCGACCTCGAGGCGACTGCGCTGGAGTCGCTCACCGCGCTGAAGCGCGCGGGCGCGGACCTCATCATCACGTACTTCGCCGAGGACGTGGCCGAACACGTATAAATGGAATCGGGCGGGAGTCGACGCGTTTCTTGAACCATCCACGTCGGCGCGCGCCTGCGAGCGCCCGGCAGGGCGCGAGGAGCGCGTGCGAGGGAGTCAGTCGCCCGGAGCAACGCGGAGGGCGACTGACGAGGCTGGGGAGGCGTGAGGTGCGGTTGCTGTGTGGGGCGGGACTCGAAGGGGCGGCCGGGAGGCGGGCGCAGGCGACGTAAGCACCGCAGCGAGCGGAGCGAGCGAGGAGCGCAACGAGCGTGCGCCCGCCTCCCGGCCGGGGCTTCGGTGGCGTTCGCCCGGGTCGATACACCAGCTCTGATTTATAAGCAACCAATCGAGCGACCGGATCCGCTCACACCACCTGTTCGCCGTCGTCGTCGTACACCTCGATGGCGTCGACCGGGCAGACCCGGGCCGCGAACTTCGCGTCGAACTCCTCGCCGTCGGGTACCTCGACGACGAACAGGTCCTCCTCCTCCTCCTCACTCCCGTTCAAATCGGCTTTCCCGTCGTTCAGGTTCTTCTCAAAGGCGTCCCACTCGGCGACGCACTGGTACATCCCGACGCAGGTGTCGCGGTCGAACTCGACGTACATGAACACTGATTCGGCGAGCTGATACAAAGCAGTGACGACGAGACGCGTAAGGCTCCGGTCGATTCGGATTCGACGATTGACTCGGATTCGACGGTCGATCACCGGCAACTACCTCCAAAGCCCCAGTCGGGAGCGCCCCGGACGCTCGCTGTGCGCTTCAGTCGCTCACTTCGTTCGCTCCTTCCAGTGCTTACGCCGCCTCCGGGGCGCTCCCGACTGCCCCTTTGAGTCCCACCCCGCACCGCGCCTCACGCCTCCCCAACCTCGTCAGTCGCCCTCCGCGTTGCTCCGGGCGACTGACTCCCTCGCGCGTGCTGTCGCCGGCGCGAAGCGCCGGCTGCCAGAGGGACCTCCGGCCCCTCGCGACTCGCGGCCTGTCGAGCGCTCGCAGGCACGCGCCACCGCAACCGCGCTCTCCACCACCGATGTCCCACAGCGCGACCGTCCTTTTTAAGCGTCGCAAGCACCCATCGCCGAGTATGACCACGGTCTGGCTCGTCGACCGACAGTTCGACTCGAAGGGACTCGTGCGGCTCACCTACGCCACGGAGGACGGCGAGCGGATGCACACGAAGGAGCTGGCCGAACAGCGGCTCGTCACGGGTGACGGGATCACCGCCGGCCGCGAGGTTGACGAGACCGCGCTCGGCGAGAGCCCGGCCGACGAGGTCGAGCGGTTCGCGTCCGAGGCGTCGAAGATGGCGGCCGAACACGACCTCGACGACACGGTCTGACGGCCACTGACCGCGCCCTCGCACCGCGTCGCCCCGCACAACCGAGGCCGTTAAGGGGGAACCGGCGGAACGTGTGACCGAAATGCCCAGTGGTGAGTACGACCCCGACGCCGTCGAGTCGCGCTGGCAGCGGCGCTGGGTCGACGAGGAGACGTACGCCTACTCCGCCGACGACCCGGTCGATCCGAACACCGTCTTCTCTATCGACACGCCCCCACCGACGGTATCGGGGAGCCTCCACATGGGTCACCTGTACGGGTTCACCCTCCAGGACTTCGTCGCGCGCTTCGAGCGCATGAACGGCGGAGAGACCTTCTTCCCGTTCGGCTACGACGACAACGGCATCGCCTCCGAGCGCCTGACGGAGGACGAACTCGACATCCGCCATCAGGACTTCGAGCGGCGCGAGTTCCAGGCGAAATGCCGCGAGGTTTGCGCGAATTACGAGGAGCAGTTCACCGAGAACGTCCAGTCGCTCGGGGTGTCGGTCGACTGGGACCACACCTACCAGACGATCGAGCCGCGCGTCCAGCGCGTCTCCCAGCTGTCGTTCGTCGACCTCTACGACCAGGGCCGCGAGTACCGCGAGAAGGCGCCCGCGATCTGGTGTCCCGAGTGCGAGACCGCCATCTCGCAGGTCGAGACCGAAGACGACGAGCAGGCCAGCCACTTCAACGATATCGCGTTCTCCGTGGCCGGGAGCGGCGACGCCGACGACGGAGACGACGCCGAAGAGTTCGTCATCTCGACGACGCGCCCCGAACTCCTCCCGGCCTGCGTCGCCGTCTTCGTCCACCCGGACGACGACGAGAATCAGGGCCTCGTCGGCGAATCCGCCGAGGTTCCGCTGTTCGGCCACGAGGTGCCGATCATCGCCGACGAGCGCGTCGACATGGAGACGGGCTCGGGCATCGTGATGTGCTGTACGTTCGGCGACCAGAACGACATCGAGTGGTACCAGGTCCACGACTTAGACCTCCGGGTCGCAATCGACGAGTCCGGCCACATGACCGGCGTCGCCGAGGCGTACGAGGGGCTCCACGCCGACGCGGCCGGCGAGGCTATCGTCGAGGACCTCGACGAGACGGGAGCGCTTCTCGACCGCCGGGACATCACCCACACGGTCAACGTCCACGAGCGCTGCGGGACAAGCGTCGAGTTCCTCGTCACCGAGCAGTGGTACATCGAGATGCTCGACAAGACGGACGAGTACCTTGAGGTCGGCCGAGAGATGGAGTGGTCGCCCAAGAAGATGTTCACCCGGTACGAACACTGGGTCGAGGGGCTCCAGTGGGACTGGCTCATCTCCCGGCAGCGCTCCTCCGGCATCCCATTCCCGGTGTGGTACTGCGACGACTGCGGCGGGGAGATCATCGCCGAGAAGGCCGACCTCCCCGTTGACCCGCTCTCCGACGACCCGCCGGTCGACGCCTGTCCCGCGTGCGGGCACGATGAATTCGAACCCGAGGACGACGTGCTCGACACGTGGGCCACCTCCAGTCTCACGCCCCTCATTAACGCTGGCTGGGACTGGGACGAGGAGGCCGAGGAGTTCACGATGGAGCACCCGGAGCTGTACCGGTTCGACCTCCGGCCGCAGGGCCACGACATCATCAGCTTCTGGCTGTTCCACACCCTCGTCAAGTGCTACGAACACACCGGCGAGGTCCCGTTCGAGGAGACGATGATCAACGGGCACGTCCTCGACGAGAACCGCGAGAAGATGTCGAAGTCCGTCGGCAACGTCGTCGAGCCCGAGGCGGTGCTCTCGGAGTTCCCGGTCGACGCAACGCGCTATTGGGCGGCCGGCACCGCCGTCGGCGACGACTTCCCGTTCAAGGAGAAGGACCTCCGTGCGGGCGAGAAGCTGATCCGGAAGCTGTGGAACGCCTCGAAGCTCGTCGAGTCGCTTGCGCCGGAGCCGTTCCCGGCCGAGCCCGGCGGACTCCGCGAGCTCGACCGCTGGCTCCTCGCCGAGCTCGACGCTGAAATCGAGCGGGTCACCGAGCTCCTCGACGACCGCGCCTTCTCGAAGGCCCGCGACGAGCTCCGGAGCTTCTTCTGGAACACGTTCTGTGACGACTACCTCGAGATCGCGAAACAGCGCGAGGACGACGCGGCCGCGTACACCCTCCGAACCGCCCACCGCCGGTTCCTGAAGCTGTTCGCGCCCCTCCTCGCGCACGTGACCGAGGAGCTGTGGCACGACATGTACGCGGAGGCCGTGCCCGACGCGGTCGACGCCGCTGACGAAGCCGAAGAAATTTCTCTCGCAGAGAGGGCGAGCGACTCGATCCACCTCGCCGACTGGCCCGACCCGCTCAGTATCGAGGCCGACCGCGACGCCGGGACCGCCGCGACCGCCGTCGTCGGCGCTCTCCGGAAGTACAAAAGCGAGAACCAGCTCCCGCTCACCGCCGCGCTCGACGCGGTCGAGGTGTACGCCGATGTGCGCGGCTTCGAGGACGACATCACCGGCGTGATGCATGTCGAGGACCTCGCGGTCCACCCCGACGGCGACGCGCCCGTCGAGACGGTGATCACGGGCATCGACCTTGATTACGCCACCGTCGGCCCGAAGTACGGCGACCAGGTCGGCGACATCGAGGCCGCCCTCGCGCAGGAGGAGTACGAGCTCGACGGCGACGAACTCCGCGTCGCGGACGTCACGCTCGTCGGCGACGAGTTCGCGGTCGAAGAGGAGCGGCAGTACCAGCGCGAGGGCGAACTGCTTCAGGCGGACGACGTCGTCGTTATCGTCCGCAACGACGCGTAGCTGTTTCCTTCTTTTCGGGTTCCGACTCGGTCACAGGTCCGCTCCGACGGCGGCTTCGACCGAGTCGAACCCGTCTCGTTCGAGCAGTTCGAGGAGCCCCTCGTTGACGTCGCGCGCGAGCCCCGGCCCCTCGTAGACCAGTCCCGTGTAGAGCTGGACCAGCGAGGCGCCCGCCCGTATCTTCTCGTATGCGCCCGCGGCATCGGAGACCCCTCCCACGCCGATCACAGGGACGTCCGTGCGCTCCGCGACGAAGCGCACCCGCTCGGTCGCGAGCGACTCGATCGGCTTCCCCGAGAGGCCGCCCCGTTCGGCTCTGTTGTGGCTCCGCAGCGAGTCCGGCCGCGACGTCGTCGTGTTGGTCGCGATGACGCCGTCGAGGTTGAGGTCGTCGACGACGCCGAGCGCGTCTTCGACCGCCGGCTCTGGGAGGTCCGGGGAGAGCTTCACGAGCAGCGGGTCTGCGCCGGCGTCGGTGAGCGTCCCGAGGATGCGCTCCAAGGCGTCACGGTTCTGGAGCTCGCGGAGGCCCGGCGTGTTCGGACTTGAGACGTTGACGACGAAGTAGTCGCCCGCGTCTGCCACGCGCTCGTACGTGTACAGATAGTCTTCTGGGGCGTCCTCCAGCGGCGTTGACTTCGATTTCCCGATGTTGATCCCGACCGGAACGTCCGGAAGGGGGTCGCGGTTGAGGCGGTCGCCCACCCTGTCGGCGCCCTCGTTGTTGAACCCCATCCGGTTGACGAGCGCCTCGTCCTCGCGTAGGCGGAACAGCCGCGGGCGGGGGTTTCCTGGCTGTCGCTCGGCGGTGACGCCGCCGACCTCGACGTGACCGAATCCGAGCGACGCCAGCGCTCGCGGCACGTGCGCGTTCTTGTCGAACCCGGCGGCGACGCCGACGGGATTCGGGAACGCCGACCCGAACAGATCCACTGCGAGACGCTGGTCGTCGACCGCATAGCGATCAGCGAGCGCCGATCCCACCGGGGTCCCCTGAACGCCGTCAAGCAGTCGATGAATCAGTCCGTGTGCGGTCTCCGGCGGAAGTCGGAACAGCGCCGGCTTCAACAAGTCGTACGCGCCCATCGTCTGAGTCTCGTCACGAGCGACAATCAATCCGCCGACCGCGGTCCGAACCGCGGTCGCTTGTGAGGATCGCTTCGATAGGACCCGCCGTCCGTTTCAGAAGTCGTGTTCGAGCTGTTCCGGGTTCGCGTCCGCCTTCTGGATGATTATCTTCCCGTCTCGGACCCGGACGAACACCTCGTCGCCGATCTCCATGCCGGCGACGGCGAGCTCGTCTTCGTGGAGGTTCACGTGGACGTTATGATACTCCCCCTCGTCGTCCTTGGCGCCACTGGGGCTGAGCTTCTTTTTACGGACCATCGCGGGTGTGTTGTCGCAATTCGCCATAGCAGACACATAAGTGTTGTTTACGCGCACTCGCCCCAAGGCAAGTCTCGCGGACGCCCGTCGGCGAAACAAGGATACAGGGCCGATCTGCCGGCGACCAGTGAGCGGTACTCTCCCCGCGACTCCCTCGTCGACGTGTCGCGCGCGCCGAACGCTCTCGTCAACCACCGAGGATCAACCGTTTCGTCCCTGTGTTCGACCCCAAACCGCTAGCAGCCTCCGAGGTAGTATATAAAACTTGTGCCGCACAGCTTTCATTTCCCCGATATATTTATTACACACTGTGTGCTGGTCTCACACGGAGGCAAAATCATGGTACGTGAAGACGGTAAGCGAAACTTTGCCCTTCGGGAAGAAGACGGATCGGAACCGAGCGAGTTTTCCGGCAACATGCCGCGTCAGGCCGCGCTTAAAGCGGCTCGAACCCTCGAACCGGCCCCCTCGGAAGAGGAGGCGGAGCGAACGACGCTCCGCCTCCGCGAAAAGGGGACCCAGAAAGTCCACGAGTACGAGGGGTGGGCGTGGAAAGACAGTGCTCCCGAAGTCGACGAGGCGGACGAAGAGTTCTGGCTCAACGACCTCGACGACATCACCAAGGCCAACGTCTCGAAGCAGGGCATCGAGCACCTCGACGAAGAGTAGCTCCTCGGGCGCTCCGATCCAGATCTCTCGTTTTCGCCGTTGCCCGGCCGAGGGGCTTCGGGGTTGATCACCCTGTCGCGACAGAGCTACCGTCCCGGACAGACTCAGCTCCGCTTCGCTCCGATCCGGTCAGTTGTCCGGCTTCTCTCGGCATGAAATCGCATGACGTAGCGCAGATGGTTCGACGGGGTTAAATACAACCCGGGCATTCGAAGAAATGCGAAGAACGCATCGCGGACTCGGGCCGTTCAAGCCGGCCCGGTTTCGCTGGACCCGTGCCGTTCCGATGGGTTTATGACCCGTCGTCCGGTACGTTCAGGTCCGCGAAAGATGAGGGTCACGCCCCCTGCGCTCCGGCGTAAGCGGTGATCTGATGTGAGCCGTGGTCGTTCGGTGCCATCCAAGCCGTTGGGTGCCCGGACACCACA
>JBNJEE010000063.1:0-13897 GCA_051745525.1 Methanobacteriota archaeon
CGCGTGCCTGCGAGGCCGCTTTGCGGCCGAGCAGCACGCGCGAGGGAGTCAGTCGCCGTCGCTTCGCTCCGGCGACTGACAGGGCGAGAGCGAAGCTCTCGCTTGCAGCCGGACGTAGTCCGGCGACGAGGCTGGGGAGGCGTGAGGCGCGGTGCTGTGCGGGGCGGGACTCAAAGGGGCAGTCGCGAGGCGGTGTTCGCTGACGATCTGCGGTTAGTTATTTATAAGCAAGCCACTGGGGATTTAGGGTCGTTTCCGACCCACCTGCTATCGTTTACCTATGAATACGACTCAGTCCCCACCGTAACACCTATCACAACCTAGTAATACTACCAAGTTGTATGAAGGGATTCAACGGCTTCGCGGACGTGAGCGAGACCGACGTAACGAAAGCGATCGGCACCGAGTGGACGGACGGCTTCCTCGAGTACACGGACTCGGAAGTGATCATCCTCGGCGGCGGTCCTTCCGGGCTGATGGCCGCGAAGGAGTTGGCCGAGCGCGGCGTGAAGGTGATGATTGTCGAGAAGAACAACTACCTCGGCGGCGGGTTCTGGCTCGGCGGATTCCTGATGAACACGGTGACGGTCCGGGACCCGGCCCAGGAAATCCTCGACGACCTCGACGTGGAGTACGAACCGGTGGAGGACGTCGACGGGCTCTACACCGCTCCCGGGCCAGAGGCCTGTTCCGGGCTGATCAAAGCCGCCTGCGACGCCGGCGCGCGCGTCCAGAACATGACCGAGTTCACCGACCTCGTCGTCCGCGACGACCACGAGGTCGGCGGCATCGTCATGAACTGGACGCCGGTCCACGCGCTCCCGCGCGAGATCACCTGTGTCGACCCGGTCGCGGTTGAGTCCGACCTCGTCATCGACGCCACCGGACACGACGCCGTCGCGATCAGCAAGCTTGACGAGCGCGGCGTGCTGTCAGCGCCCGGCATCGCGCACGCGAAGGAGCACAACACCGGGATGGACCAGACCGGCGACGGCGAGTACGGTGCCCCCGGCCACGACTCGCCCGGTCACGACTCGATGTGGGTCGACGAGAGCGAGGACGCGGTCGTCGAGCACACTGGCGTCGTCCACGACGGCCTGATCGCCTCCGGGATGGCGGTCGCCACGGCCCACGGCCTCCCGCGCATGGGCCCGACGTTCGGCGCGATGCTGGTGTCGGGGAAGCGCGCCGCGCAGACCGCGCTGGACGAGCTGGAGGTCGACGCGCCCGAGGTGTCGCTGTCGACCGGCAGCGCGCCCGCGCCCGCAGACGATTGATAAACCACCGCTGACGTTCCGGCGGCGGACTCCTCCACGTTCCAGCCGTTCACTTATAAATAGAGATCAGTAGATCGACGGCGAATACCTCCAAAGCCCCAGTCGCGAGGCCGCCGTACGCTCGCTGCGCTCCTCGTCACTCGCTCCGCTCGTTCCTGCGGTGCTTGCGTCGCCTACGGCGGCCTCGCGACTGCCCCTTTGAGTCCCGCCCCGCACCGCGACCGCACCTCACGCCTCCCCAGCCTCGCGGCTCACGCTTCGCGGCTGCGCCGCTCGCGTTCACCGCGTCCCTCGCGCGTGCTCCTCGCAGCCGCCTCCGGCGGCCACTCGGAGGCACGCGCCACCGCGGATCTGTTTATAAATAGTCGCCGCGCTCCGGTGCCTGAACCCGCGTCAGGACCGTTCCTCACGAACGTTTACTCGGGAGCGACGCAACCGGATGCCTTTTTCCGGCCATGCGTCGAACCCCGCGACATGCGAAACGCCAAGATCGTCTGTACGATCGGCCCCGCCTCGGACGACCGGGACACGATCCGCGGCCTCGCCGACGCGGGGATGTCCGTCGTCCGACTCAACGCCAGCCACGGGACCACCGACCACCGGGAGACGGTGATCGAGCGCGCCCGCGCCGTCGACGAGGAGATCGACGACCCGCTCGCGGTGATGGTCGACCTGAAGGGCCCGGAGGTCCGCACCGCCGAGATCGACGAGCCGATTGAGCTCGCGACGGGCACCGAGGTCACGTTCCTCGAAGGCGACGACGCGACCTCCGAGCGCGTCGGCCTCACCCACTCGATCGGGGCCGCGGGGCCGGGCGACACGGTCCTGCTCGACGACGGCCGGATCGAGTGCCGCGTCGAGCGCGTCGACGACGGGTCGGTTGCGGCGACGGTCGTCTCCGGCGGGAAACTCGGCTCCCGGAAGGGCGTGAACCTCCCGGGCGTCGCCATCGACGTCGACCTCATCACGCCGGAGGACGAGGCCGAACTCGACCTCGCGGTCCGGACGGACGCCGACTTCGTCGCCGCCTCCTTCGTGCGCGACGCCGACGACGTCTACCGGATCGCAGACGAGTTAGAGGCCCGCGGCGGCGACGACATCCCGATCGTCGCCAAGATCGAGCGCGCCGGCGCCGTCGAGAACCTCGAGGGGATCGTCGACGCCGCCGACGGCGTGATGGTCGCCCGCGGCGACCTCGGCGTTGAGTGCCCGCTGGAGGACGTGCCGGTAATTCAAAAGCGGATCATCCGGACCTGCGTCAACGAGGGCGTTCCCGTCATCACCGCGACGGAGATGCTCGACTCGATGGTCTCCTCGCGGCGCCCGACCCGCGCGGAGGCCTCCGACGTGGCCAACGCCGTCCTCGACGGCACCGACGCGGTCATGCTCTCGGGCGAGACCGCGGTCGGCGAGGACCCCGTCAACGTCGTCGAGACGATGGACCGGATCGTCCGGCAAGTCGAGGCCAGCGACGAGTACGCGGAGACGCGCGAGCAGCGCGTCCCGACCGCGGAGGAGGGGTCGCGCACCGAGGCGCTGGCGCGCTCGGCGCGCTACCTCGCGCGCGACATCGGCGCCTCGACTGTCGTCGCGGTCTCCGAGTCAGGCTTCACCGCGCGCAAGACCGCCATGTTCCGGCCGGGCGTCCCCGTCGTCGCCACGACGCCGGACGACCGCGTCCGCCGACAGCTCGCGCTCTCGTGGGGGGTCCGCCCCGTCCTGACGGAGTACGCCCACGACATGGAGACGATCCTCGACAACGCGGTCGACGCCGCGCTCGACCGCGGGGGCGCCAAGTCCGGCGACACCCTCGTGGTCCTCTCCGGCATGCTCACCGAGCTGGAGGGGACGAACACGACGAACACCCTGAAGGTCCACGTGGCCGCCGAGACGCTCGTGACCGGGAAGGCGGCCGTCGCCGGCCGCGTCGCCGCCCCCGTCCACCGGACCGAGGACGGCGACCTCGACTCGCTGCCGGAGGGCTCCGTCGTCGCGCTCGGCCCCGACTTCGACGGCGAGTTCTCGGGCGACCTCGACCGGATCGTCGGTATCGTCGACGCCCGCGAGGGGATGACCGGCTACCCCGCCGTCGTCGCCCGCGAGCTCGGCGTCCCGATGGTCTCCGGCGCCGGCCTGCCAGACTTCGTCGCAGACGGGACCACGGTGACCGTCGACGGCGAGCGCGGCGTCGTCTACGACGGCGACGTCCTCCGGGCGGCCCGCGAGCGGTAGGTCGCGCCGCCGAACCGAAACCGCGCCCCGCCAGCCATTTATTACGGAGCCGCGTACGTCAGTCCATGAGCGACGAATCCGGCGACGACGCCCGCGAGGGGGATTCGGCCGATCCCGGAGGGTCGACCGACCCCGAGGAGTCGGCGGCGTACGGCGACCGGAGCCGGGCCAACGACGCCGGCGACGAGGCCGCGGATGACGAGCGCGAGTGGCGCTTCTCGGTCGACGACGTCGGGCCGGACGGCGTCACCGAGGACACCGCTACGCCGGCCGACGAGCCGATCGAGCCGGGCGCGATCACCCTCGAACACGCCGCCTTCGTCGTCCTCGGGGTCGCGCTCACCGTCGGCGCGCTGCTGGTCGGGTTCTGAACGCGACCGCTGCCGGTCGGGTGCGAACCGCGCGGCGACGACCGGCGACGTGAACGGCGCCGCGGCCGCGCCCACCACCACTTATCAGGCCGCGGCCGTAGGACCGAACATGAACGCGCTCGCACAGTCTGGGCTCCTCTCGCCGGACACCCTCCCGCTCCTGTTGTTGACGGCGGGGCTGTTGCTCTCGATGGCGGAGGCGCTCGCCCCGGGAGCGAACTTCATCGTCGTCGGCATCGCGCTCATCGGCGCTGGGCTCGGCGGGCTGGTGTTGGCGTCGCTGGGGGTCGCCGGCGCCCTCCTCACGCTGTTCATGGCGCTCCTCACGCTCGTCTTCGGCGCCGCCGCCTTCTACGGCTACCACGAGTTCGACCTCTACGGCGGGAAGGGGCAACAGCAGACGAGCGACAGCGACTCGCTGAAGGGGAAGACGGGCACCGTCACGGAGCGCGTGACCCCCACGGGCGGCGAGGTGAAGCTCTCAGGCGGCGGCTTCAACCCCCACTACTCCGCCCGGTCGATCGACGGCGAGATAGACGAGGGCGAGGAGGTGATGGTGGTCGACCCCGGCGGCGGCAACGTCGTCACCGTCGAGTCGATGGGGTACGTCGAGGACGACATCGACCGCGAACTGGCGGCCGACCGCGCCCGCAAGGCCGCCGCGAGCGAGGCGGAGAGAGAGGAGACCGACGCGGAGACCGAACTCGATCGGGAGTGACGGCTCGGCCGGGAGTGATGCCGGCCGGGTGAACAGTCGGTCCGCGGCCCCGATCGGGAGCAAAAAAAAACACTTGTCCGTCGGCGGAGACCACCCGACGATGCCCTCCCCGTTCGCCGCTCTCGCCGACCTGCCCGGGAGCCTCCTCGACCGCGTCCGCGACGCCTTCGACTCCCCCCGAGCCGGCGCGGTCGCGGTCGCGATAGTCGTCGTCGTCACGATAGGGACCAGCCTCGGGATCGTCGCGCTCGGCGGGGTCTTCGACGCGACAGTCGACAGACAGATCACCGTCGACAACCCGGACCGCCCCTCAGAGTCGACCTGCGAGTCGTTCGGCGACGACGCCGATTCCGTGCTCGCCGACCAGTGCGACGAGCCGGAGCGCGTCGAGGTCGACGCGGGAGAGGAACTGCGCGACGCCGCGACCGGCTACATACACTACGGCCTGCTCGGCGTGCCGATCTGGTGGGTGCTGTTCGCGGGCGCGCTCCACGTCGGGGCGCGCATCGCGGGCGGTTCCGGCTCCGTCGGCGACTCGTTCGTGATCGCGGGCTGGGCGATCGGCGTCGAGCTGCTCCGGCTCGCCGTCGGGCTCGTCGCGATCTGGTACGCGCTCTCGAACGCGGCGCTCGCGGGGTCGACGTTCGAGGCGCTCTCGACCGAGCTCGTCGCCGCGATCACGAGCGCGACGGGCCCGCTGCTGGTCGCGTCCGCGGTCGGCATCGCGGTCCAGTGGGTCGTGGTCGTCGGCGGGCTGGAGGCGGAACACGATCTCGACCGCGGGACTGCGGCGGGGGTGGCGACGTTCTTCGCCGTCGTCGCGCTGCTGTTGGCGGCCGTCTGACCTCCCGAGACCGGCCCACCGCGCTCGCCGGCCGGGCGCCCGCGGCCGCGGAGTCGGGAGTTTTTAACCCGCCGGCGCTCCCCCTCTCGGTATGATCCTGTCCGACGCCGACATCCTCGACCGGCTCGCCGAGGGCGACCTCGTGATCGAGCCGCTCGACGACGTCGACCAGCAGGTCCAGCCCGCGAGCGTGGACCTGCGGCTCGGCGAGCGGTTCTTAGAGTTCCAGCGGACCAACATCCCGTGTATCCACCCCACCGAGGCCGACGAGGTCGGCGACTACGTCACGGAGACGACCGTTCGCGAGGGCAAGGAGTTCATCCTCCACCCCGGCGACTTCGTCCTCGGGACGACGACGGAGCGCGTCGAGGTCCCGTCGGACCTGCTCGCGACCGTCCAGGGCCGGTCGTCGCTCGGGCGGCTCGCGATCGTCATCCACGCCACCGCGGGGATCGTCGACCCCGGGTACAAGGGCCAGATCACGCTCGAACTGTCGAACCTCGGCACCGCGCCCGTTGCGCTTACGCCGGGGATGCGCGTCTCGCAGCTCATCTTCACGGAGCTCAAATCGCCCGCGAACCGCCCGTACGGCGCCGAGCGCGGTTCGAAGTACCAGGACCAGGACGGCCCGCAGGCCTCCCGGATCGGCGCCGATCCGGAGTTCCACCGAGAGGGAGGCGACACCGATCCCGGCGCCGCGGAGGACGACGTATGAGGTTCATCGAGGAGGTCGTCGTCGACGAGTTCCTCCCGACCGTCCGGTCGATGCTCGCCGAGGACCTCCGGGACCGCGGGTTCACCCAGTCGGAGGTCGCCGACGCGCTCGGTATCTCCCAGTCCGCGGTCTCGAAGTACGCCGCCGGCGACGTGGCGAGACAGGAGGGCGTCGTCGCCGACGAGCGCGTGCGCGACCTCGTCGAGCGCGTCGGCGAGGGGCTCGCGAGCGGCGACCTCACACCCGTGGCCGCGCTCGTCGAGATCGAGGTGCTGATCCGCCAGCTGGAGGAGGGGGACCTCCTCGCGGACCTCCACGAGGCGGCGATGCCCGCGCTCGCCGACGCCGACGTGGAGTTCTCGGTCCACGATCCCGACAGTGGGCTCCGGGAGCGCGAGCGCGTGCTCACCTCGGTCCGGCGCGGGCTCCGGACCCTGACGAACGCCTCGGGCTTCGCCGGGCTCATCCCGAACGTCGGCGCGAACGTCACGGAGTGTCTCGCCGACGCCGCCACGGTCGACGACGTCGCCGCGGTCCCGGGCCGCCTCGTCGACGTGAAGGGGCGAGCGATGGTGCCCGGCGAGCCGGAGTTCGGCGTGAGCGAACACGTCGCGACGGTGCTGCTCGCGGCGCGCGAGGCGGGTGCCGGCGTCCGTGGGGCCGTGAACCTCCGGTACGACCCGGAGACGGTCGAATCGCTCGACGAGTCGCACCCGACCGTGGAGTTCGATGCCGAGCGGCCGACCCGCGAGGCCGTCGCCGACGCGGTCGCGGTCGTCGACCTCCCCGCCGATTCCGAGACGCTCGTCCTGTACCAGACCGGCGCGGTCGGCGTCGAACCGATCGTGTACGTCCTCGCGCCGACCGCCGCGGAGGCGGCGCGGATGGTCCGCGAACTATTATAAGAGGTCCTCGCCCTCCTACCCCTCGCCCTCCCTGAGCTTCCCTCCTAGCCCTCGACGCCGCTGACTCCGACGCCGGTGACCTCGAACCGCACGCCGCCCGCGACGCCCTCGGTCGCGGCGATCGACCACCCGTGCGCGTCGACGATGTCCCGAACGATCGCGAGCCCGAACCCCGTCCCGTCGGGGCGGGTCGTGTACCCCACGTCGAAGACGTCGCCGCGGGCCGCCTCCGGGATTCCCGGCCCGTCGTCCTCGACGTAGAACCCCCCGTCGAGCGGGCCGACGGTCACGCTCGACGGGCCATCCGCGTGGTCGCGGGCGTTCCGCAACAAGTTGTCGAACACCTGTCGGAGCCGTTCGCGGTCTGCGACGACCCGCAGGTCCGCCGCGACGGTGACGTCGGGGCCCCCGTCTCCCAGCGACTCGCGCACCTCGGCGACAAGGTCGGCGAGGGACAGCTCCGTCGGCTCCGTCACCGTGTCGCCCTGCCGTGACAGTCGGAGGAGGTCCTCTAGGAAGTCGTTCATTCGGGCGGTCGTGTTCCGGATCACGTCGAGGTGCGCCGAGTTGCCGGTCTCGGCGGCGAGGTCGGCGTAGCCGTCGATGACCGAGAGCGGGTTCCGGAGGTCGTGTGAGACGACCGACGCGAACGCGTCCAGCCGCTCGTTCCGGCGCTCGAGCGTCTGCCGCTGCGTCTCCAACGTCGTCACGTCGCTGAGGAGGACGACCCAACCGTAGTGGGTCCCGCCGCGGTCGATCGGCGACCGGTCCAGCTGGATGAACGCCTCGCCGTCGTCGGTCGCCACCGTCGTCAGGGGTGACTCGTCGACGGAGAGCCGGTCGTAGCCGGGGACGTGCGCCGCGAGGTTGGTCCCGATAACGCGCTCGCGGTCGCCGACGAGGACCTCGGCCGCGGGGTTCACGTCGACGATCGACCCCGCGCGGTCGACGACCACCACGCCGTCTCCTATCTCCGTCAGCACGATCCGCGCCGCGATCGGGGTCAAATCCAGCAGCCGGTAGCGGAACACCGCCATGCCGAACAGCAGCGTCGAGAGCGCGAGCGACACCGGCGTCGGGTTGACCGCTTGTAGCTCGCCGAGCGGGCCGACCGCGAACACGTGCGCCACGTTCGCCGCGAGCGGCACGACCGCCCCGGCGACCATCAGCCCGGCCTGCCGCCGGAACTCGGGGGGCGATTGGAGCGACTCGCGGAGGATGACCCCCACGCCGACGGCGATTATCAGGTACGAGTACGCGAGGTGGAGCTGGTACAGCGGGCCGCTCTCGGCGACGAGCAGCGTCACTGACTCCCGCGTGACGAGCGAGGCATCGGTCAGCGCCAGCGAGTACGGGTTCGTCGGGAGGGCGGCGACCAGCGCGGCCGGGATCGCGACCGTCGCTGCGACGGTCGAGCGGGTGAGGAGGTCGGCGCGGCCGGCGTAACTCAGCGCGAACGCGAGCCACGCCGGCCCGACGAACGCCGCGCCGACGTGCAACAACTTGTAGGCGGCGAGCTTCGCTTCGAGCGTCGGCGCGGCCAGCTGGAGGGCGTAGACGCCGGCCCAGACCGACCCGGTGAGACACAGCGCGACGAACGTGAGGACGGTCGGGGTTCGGTTCCCGCCCTTTGCGGAGCTGACCCCGTACAGCGTCCACGCGAGTCCGGTCAGCGCGGCGAAAAAGAGCAGCAGTACGTACGGGGTCGTCTGCCAGTCCATGTCAGTATCCAGTAGTACGGAGGGTGGAACGGTATTTAAACCACCCATACCGGATTCCGTCTCGTCGGAGTCGGTCCGCTCCCGAACCGCCGCCGGCAGATTTTATTGTCGACCGCTCGAAGGAGTCGGCGTGACTCGGATCGGACGCGTTTCGATGCGGACGCGCTCCTTCTAGCGGCGGGTGGACCCGTCGCGTCGTCGCGGGCCGGTAGCGCGACCGGCGACGACGCCTCGGCGAATCCCGCCGCCGCTCCCGCAGCGCCCGGTCCGTTGCGAGTCCCCGGTCGCGACACCTTCGCGGCCCGCGCGATCCGCGTCGGCCCCGAACCAGCGGGCTTTAGGCCCGTATCCACGACAACTCGATACACACACCACATGAGCCACGACGACTTCCCCACCGACGATCCGGCGGTGGTGACCTGTGGACTGCCGTACGCCAACGGCGACCTCCACATCGGTCACCTCCGCACCTACGTCGGCGGCGACGTGTACAGCCGCGCGCTCGAACGACTCGGGCAGGAGACCGCGTTCGTCTCCGGCTCCGACATGCACGGCACCCCCGTCGCGGTCAACGCCGAGCAGGAGGGGGTCT
This sequence comes from Methanobacteriota archaeon, assembly GCA_051745525.1. Lineage (GTDB taxonomy): Archaea > Halobacteriota > Halobacteria > Halobacteriales > Haloferacaceae > Halorubrum. The sequence goes on from JBNJEE010000063.1 coordinate 9,376, forward strand.
CCCCCGAGCGGTTCGCGCTCGACTGGCACGAGCGCTACGCCGAGACGTTCCCGAAGTTCAACGTCGACTTCGACAACTACGGCCACACCCACGACGAGACGAACACCGAGATCACCCAGCAGCTCGTCCGCGACCTCGACGAGGCCGGCCACCTCTACGAGAAGGAGATCATGGTGGCGTACGACCCCGTCGACGACCAGTACCTCCCCGACCGCTACGTCGAGGGGACCTGCCCGTACTGCGGCGCGCACGCTCGCGGCGACGAGTGCGACGAGGGGTGCCAGCGCCACCTCGAACCCGGCGAGGTCGAAGACCCCGAGTCGACGATCACCGGCAACCCCGCCGAGTACCGCGAGCGAACCCACCAGTTCTTCGCGGTCTCCGAGTTCTCGGAGTACCTCTCCGACTTTCTCGACCGCCTCGAAGGCACGTCGAACGCCCGGAACCAGCCCCGCGAGTGGATCGAGCAGGGGCTCCAGGACTGGTGTATCACTCGCGACATGGACTGGGGGATCGACCTGCCCGGCGAGAACCCGCAGGATTTGGTCCTCTACGTCTGGGTCGACGCCCCGATCGAGTACATCTCCTCGACGAAGCAGTACACCGAGCGCGTCGGCGCCGACGCCTTCGACTGGGAGGCCGCCTGGAAGGAGGGCGTCAGCGACGCCCACCCCGAGGGCGGCGAGATCGTCCACGTGATCGGCCGCGACATCATCCAGCATCACACCATCTTCTGGCCCGCGATGCTGGAGGCGACCGACCACGCGGAGCCGCGCGCCGTGATGGCGAGCGGGTTCGTCACGCTCGACGGGAAGGGGTTCTCGACCAGCCGCGACCGCGCGGTCTGGGCCGACGAGTACCTCGACGAGGGGTTCCACCCCGACCCGCTGCGCTACTACCTCGCGACCAACGGCGGGTTCCAGCAGGACGTGGACTTCTCGTGGGAGAAGTTCGCCGAGCGCGTCAACACCGAGCTGGTGGGGACCGTCGGCAACTTCCTCTACCGCTCCCTGCTGTTCGCCCACCGCAACTACGAGGACGGCCCCGACGCCGACGCCCCGAGCGACGACGTGGCGGCGCGGATCGACGAGGCGGTCGACGAGTTCGCGGCCGCCGTCAACGACTACTCCGTCCGCGCGCTCGGCGACGCCGTCACCGACCTCGCGCGGTACGGCAACGAGTACATCCAGCGCAACGAGCCGTGGAAGCTCGTCGACGAGGAGCCCGCGGAAGCGGAACAGGTCATCTACGACTGCGTCGCGCTCGCGAAGGCGATCGCCGTCCTCTTCGAGCCGCTGGCGCCCGAGAAGAGCGAGCGCCTCTGGGCCCAGCTCGGCGAGCCCGGCTCCGTCCACGACGCGACGGTCGAGGCCGCCCGGGATGGGCCCGCCGGCGACCTGCGAGAGCCGGCCGAGCTGTTCGAACAGATCGAAGACGAGCGCGTCGAGGCGTTAAACGAGAAGCTCGAAGCGCGCGTCGCCAAGTCGGAGAGCGACGACGACGGCGACGAGGAGAGCGAAACCGACGGCGACGGGAGCGACGACGAGACCGACGACGAAACTGACACCATCGACGACACCGACATGACTGACATCGAACCCCTCAGCGACGACCGCATCAGCTTCGACGAGTTCCAGGAACTGGACATCCGCGTCGGGCGGATCGAGGACGCGGTCGGGATCGACGGCGCCGACGACCTGCTGAAGCTCAGCGTCGACCTCGGCGCGGAGACCCGGACGATCGTCGCGGGCCTGAAGCGGCTCCACGACGTCGACGACCTCCCCGACACGAAGGTAATCGTGCTCGCGAACATGGAGAAGGCGGAGCTGTTCGGCGTCGAGTCGAATGGCATGGTCCTCGCGGCCGGCGAGGAGGCCGACCTCCTCACGACCTACGAGGACGCCGGACCGGGAACGAAGGTGAAGTGAGGCGAACCGCGGTCGACGGCCGGGCGATTTCTCGAAGTTTTATCTGACTGACTGTTGAACGCGGGAGCGCAATGGCCCTCCCTCCCCGCTGGTTCGAGGCGCTGTCGTTTCAGGCACAGATCGTCGTCTTCGCGCTGGTGTTCGATCCGATCGGCTTCGGCGCCGGCTACCTGCTCGGTCCCGAGTTCGGCGTCGAACCGATCCTCGGCGGCGTCTACGGGCTCGTCGCCGCGAGCGTCCCGGTGACGCTGCTCGTGCTGCGCGAGGCGAACCGGTAAGAGGCGAGCGGGGAGTCTCGGTCGGCTCCGACCGTCAGGCGTCCAGCACTTCGATCAGGTTCCCCTCCGGATCGCGGACGAACAGGACGGTCGTTCCGCTCTCGGTGGTCCGCGGCGAACTCAGCGTCTCGACGTCGTCCGCGAGGTCGGCGTAGAACGCCTCGACGTCGTCGACAGAGAGGCCGAGGTGGGTCGCGCCGGGCCGGTTCAGGTCGAGGTCGTCCACCGGGTCGGCTCCGCCGTCCGAATCGTATTCGACGAGTTCGACGCGGACGTCGTCGGCGTCGAGATGGGCGAACTCGGCCGCGGCGCCCTCGACGGCGACCGCCTCGGCGAAGGCGTCGCCGCCGACCGAGAACTCGGCGACGACGTCGAGGTCGAACGTCTCGGCGTAGAAGTCGACGGCGCGGTCGAGGTCGGCGACGGTGACCCCGACGTGGTGTGCGGTTGGGTCGGACACGGGTGGCCGCTCGACCGGCGCCGGCTAAACGGTGTCGGGTCAGAGCCCGAAGAGCCGAGCGGCGAGGCCCGCGAGCACGACGAGCGCGCCGAGGATGAACGTGCCCGGGATCGGCAGGACGAACAGGAGCGCGCCGATCAGGACGACGATCGTCGAGGTTCTCATTGCCCTCAGTTCGGCCCGGCGTCGGATACGCTTTGGGCCGGGACCGACTCCCGCGACCGAAACGACCATTCCGCGTCCGGACGACCGTCGCGTATGCACGTGGTCGTCAACGCGGCCCAGAGCGTCGACGGGAAGCTCGCCACCCGCAGCCGGGAACAGCTCCGGATCTCCGGGCCGGAGGACTTCGACCGGGTCGACCGCGTCCGCGCGGCCGCCGACGCGGTGCTCGTGGGGGTCGGCACCGTGCTCGCGGACGACCCGCACCTCACGCTCGACGAGGAGGACCGTCGCGTCGAGCGCCTGCGGAACGGGCGGCCGGGCGACCCCGCGCGCGTCGTGGTCGACTCCACCGGCCGGACGCCGACCGACGCCCGGATCCTCGACGACGCGGCGACGACGTACCTGCTCGTCTCGGCCGCGACCGACCGGGAGCGGCGGGCGACGCTCGCCGACGCCGGCGCGGAGGTGATCGTGGCCGGCGATGAGCGCGTCGACGTCGCCGAGGGGTTCGAGAAGCTTGCGAACCGGGGCATCGACCGACTGATGGTGGAGGGCGGCGGCGAGGTGATCTTCTCGTGTTTCGAGGCGGGCGTCGTCGACGAGCTGCACGTCTACGTCGGCTCGCTCGTGATCGGCGGCCGCGACGCTCCCACGCTGGCGGACGGCACCGGCTTCACCGAGGGGTTCCCCGACCTGACGCTCGCGGGGACGGAGCGGCTCGACGACGGAATCGTCCTCTCGTACGAGGTCGAGGGGGCCGGCGACGGCGAGTCGTGAGCGGCGCGCCGTGAGTCAAGCGGCGCGTCGGAAAACGGGCCACGACCACCGTGTGAACCGTAACCACGAAATCGCGCGGTACACGCGCCGTGCCACCGGTGTACACAGGAATCACCGAAGTATTTATGTATCGCCCGGGGGTAGTTGCGGGTACCAGAACGCCTCTGGCGCTGGTGGAATCGCACGCTGAAATGAACGGGAGTTCTTGTAGATGGCCCGACGCACCACAGCGAGCGTCCGCTGTCGCCGGAGCGGTGATGGAGAGATAACAAATGGTAACGAAAGAAGAAGTCATCGAGCAGTACGACGTGGAACCGATGGACGAGGCGGACAACGTGGACCTTTCTGAGGACGACCTGGAGAACGGCTCCAAGGGTCAGCTCATCAAGCGCGCCGGCCAGCTACGAGACCGACGCAACGAGCTGAACCAGATGGCGTCCGAGCGCGCCTCCAAGCGCGACGACCTCAACGCGAAGACGCGCGAGAAGGTCGACGAGGCCCAGGAACACCGCGAGAACCGCGACGAGCTCAACGAGCAGGTCCAGGAACACAAGGACAAGCGCAACGAGCTCAACGCTGAGGCCAACGAGCTGTTCGACGAGGTCGAGGAGCTCAAATCGGACATGGAGCTCGGCTCCGGGAAGTCCATCGAGGAGCTCGAAGAAGAGATCGAGGACCTCGAGTTCCGCCAGCAGACCGAAGTCCTCGACGCGGAGGACGAGCGCGAGCTCATCGAGAAGATCGACGACAAACGCGAGAAGCTCGCCGAGAAGAAAGAGAAGGTCGACGACACGAGCGAACTCGACGACCTCGTTGAGGAGGCCGAGGAGGTCCGCTCCGAGGCGTCCCAGCACCACCAGAAGGTGACGGAGCTCGCGGACAAGGCCCAGGAACACCACAACCAGATGATCGAG
>JBNJEE010000186.1:0-4121 GCA_051745525.1 Methanobacteriota archaeon
CGCTCACGGTCGGCTACTTCCTGCTCGACCGGGTGAGCATCCCGGGACGATTAGAGCTCTGAACGGGTTGCCGCGACGGCTCCCGACCGGCGAGCCCGGTGGTCCCCTCGTCGGTCCCGGTGGTTTCACGATGGATGCGCCCGTGTGGATCCCATGGAGCTGTTCTGGCACCGACGGGACCTCAGAGTCGCCGACAACGTCGGGCTCGCGGCCGCGGCTGGAATCGGTGATGGCGACGCCGACCGCGGCTCGGCGGCGTCCGTCTTCGTTTTCGATCCGAACGTCCTCGACCACGCGAGCGACGTGCGAGTCCGCCGTCTGCTCGACGGGTTGGCCGCGCTCCGCGAGGACTATCGCGAGCGCGGGAGCGACCTGCTCGTCGCGCGCGGCGACCCCGAGGCGGTCCTCCCGCGGCTCGCGGCAGCGCTCGACGCGGAGCGCGTCGTCTGGAACCGCGACTACTCCGGGATCGCCCGCGAGCGCGACGCGGGTGTGCGGCGCGCGCTGAACGCCGTCGACGTCGCGCGAGAGGCCCACCACGACGCGGTGCTCCACGACCCCGACGCGATCCGGACGAACGCCGGCGACCCGTACTCGGTGTACAGCTACTACTGGAAGAAGTGGACCGACCGCGCGAAAGACGATCCCGCCCCGACGCCGACGGCCGAGGATCTCGTCGGCGCTGACTGGCTGGCCGAGGCGGTCGACGCCGTCGACTGGGGCGACTCGGCCGACGCGGTCGCGGACGGGGGCGGCGCTGATCAAGGAGGCGGCACCGACGCCGGAGGCGTCACCACTGACGCCGCAGTCGGCGAACTCCCGTCCCCCGACGACCTCGGATTTTCGGAGCCGGACGCCGAGAGCGGGCCCGCGGGGACCGCTGCGGCCCGCGAGCGCCTCGACGAGTTCCTCGACGAGGCGGTGTTCGCCTACGAGGCCGAGCGCGACTACCCCGCCCGGGAGGCGACCTCCCAGCTCTCGGCGTTCCTCAAATACGGCGAGATCGGCGTCCGAGAGGCGTACGCGGCGACCGATGAGGCGATGGCCGAGGCCGAGTCGGACGCGCGCTCAGACGACGCCCCCGAGCAGGTCGAGGAGTTCCAGGGGCAGCTGGCGTGGCGGGAGTTCTACACGCAGGTGCTCTTCCACAACCCCGAGGTGGTGACGGCGAACTATAAGGAGTACGAGGAGGGGATCGCGTGGCGCGATGACCCCGAGGAGATCGCCGCGTGGAAGCGCGGCGAGACGGGGTACCCCATCGTCGACGCGGGGATGCGCCAGTTGCGCGAGGAGGCGTTCATGCACAACCGCGTGCGGATGATCGTCGCCTCGTTCCTGACAAAGGACCTCCTCGCCGACTGGCGGCACGGCTACGACCACTTCCGAGAGCGACTGGCTGACCACGATACCGCCAACGACAACGGCGGGTGGCAGTGGGCGGCCTCGACCGGGACCGACGCGCAGCCCTACTTCCGCATCTTCAACCCGATGACGCAGGGGGAGCGCTACGACCCCGACGCGGCGTATATCAAAAAGTACGTGCCCGAGTTGCGGGGGGTAGAGGCTGACCTGATCCACGAGTGGCACGAGCTGTCGCCCACCCAGCGCGCGAACGCCGCGCCCGACTACCCTGCGCCGATCGTCGACCACTCCGAACGGCGGGAGGAGGCGTTAGCGATGTACAAGCGAGCGCGTGGCGAAGATCCGGAGGAATAAGTAAAATCTGCGTGTGATGTTGTCGTTCGGATGACGACGTACCCCGTCGCTGCGACGACGAACACCGCCAAAGCCCCAGCCGTGAGTCCCACCCGACCGCAACCGCACCTCCGGAAGCCGGTCCTGCTCGCTCACTACTCGCGGCTTCGCCGCTCGTTTACCGAGGTGCTCGCTCCGCTCGCACCTCGCACCGTTCGCTGCGCGGGCTGCGACTTCCGTGCTCCCGCTCGCGTTGCTCGCGGGACCGCAGCCTCACGCATCCCCAGCCTCGCGGCTCACCGCTTGCGGCTTCGCCGCTCGCGTTCGCCGCGTCCCTCGCGCGTGCTCCTCACGCCCTGCGGGCGTTTGGAGGCACGGGCCACCGCACCGCCGCTTATATTTAAAAGAGCGCCTCGCTCTCGTCGAGGACGCGCGCCGGGCCCCCGACCTCCCAGATGTCGGTGTCGATGCCGATCTCCGCGATCCGGCTCTCGACCTCGTCGACGTGGTCGGCGAGCGTGTTCACGTACACCGAGGCGCCGGTGTCCGTCGAGAAGTAGACGGGGACGCCCGACTCCCGGAGCTCGCGCACCGCGTTGAACACCGCGATCGTCTCGGGCTGCCAGTACACCCACCCCGCGGGGCCGGTCATCGTCGTGGCCGTCAGGGAGAGCGAGTCGTGCTCCGTGGTCTCGAAGATCCGGTCGAAGTCGCCCGCGCGGAGCGCGTCGGTCATCTCGACCAGCTGGTCTTGGACGTGCGCGGTCCGGGCCTGCATCATGTGGCTCGCGGCGGCCTCGCGGTGGGCCTCCTCGGTCTCTTTATAAGCGGGAACGTGCGCGGCGACGATTCGGAGGTCCTCCTCGGGGTCGAACCCGTCCTCGCTCACGCCCACGTCGAGCCGGGACGAGCGACAGTCCTCGTCGTTGAGCCCGGCGTCCAGCCGCGAGTACGCGCCCGTGACGGCGCGGGCCGCCGAGGAGGAGCCGCGGCGGGCGACGGTGGACACCTCGGGGAGGGTCATGTCGAGGCCCGCGGCCTCCACGAGGGCGAGCGCGGCGGCCGCGAACCCCGACGAGGAGGAGCCGAAGCCGATGTTCGACGGGAAGGAGTTCTCGCTCTCCAGCCGCACCGCGGCGTCGACGCCGGCCAGTTCGCGGACGTGATCGACGACCATGTCGATGCGCTCCGCGGCGCGCCCGTCCACTTCCTCGCCGCCGATGACGTAGGTGTCCTCGCTCGCGTCCGGCTGCCACTCGACGGTCGTCGTCGTCGCGGTCGGGGCGGTACAGAGGCTGATACTGTCGTGGTACGGGAGTCGCAGTTCCTCGTCGCGCATCCCGTGGTACTTGACGAGCCCCTGGATCGGGTGGGCTCGCGCGGTGGCCTTGCCGGTCATACCTCGGGAAGCGTCCGGCGGGGGATTAGTCGTTGCGATAGGTGGGAGGAAAATGACGCCCGTTGACAAGCGCTCAGTACGTCTCGACGTCGAGGCCGTCGATGCGCTCGAAGTGATCCTGATTGCGGCTCACGACCGGTTCGTCGTTCAACAAAGCGGTCGCACCGATGATACAGTCTTCTCTGTCGATCTCCTCACCCCGAGCGCGAAGTGAGCCGGAAATCTTTCCGGCCTTTCGCATCACGGTCTCGTCGGCGACGACCGCGTGGCGCGTGTCGAGTACGTCGAGGATCGCCTGTCGCCGCTCCTCGGGAGCGTTCAACTGTGGAACCGCTTCGTACAGTTCGAGTACCGTTATCGAAGAAATCTTCTCGGGACGATTCTCCCGTTCGATCAGATCGAGGTATCGGACTGCGTCCCGATCGTCGTGTAGAACGTCGATGATGAAGGTCGTGTCCTCGATCATTCGACATCCCGGACATCTGCGTCGATCTGTTCGCGCCGGTCGCGAGAACGAGACCGTCCCTCCTCGACGAGGGATTCGAGCTCTTCGGCCTCCGCTTCGGAGAGAATTCCTGCGACTTCCGTCCACGATCGCTCACCGGCGATCCGCTTGACCACGTCGGAAAACGACTCTCCCTCTCGCTTGTGTGATTTGAGCCGCTCGTAGGCCTCCTCGTCGAGCGAGATCGTTTTCGTCGCCATCACAGTACACAGTTATGTGTGTATATTTATAAATGTCAGCGCCGAGATCGGGGTTGAGGCCGATCAGTAGCTCACGCTACGCGGATTCACGGACAAGCAGATAAATCACGACAACCAACAGCATCACGTCCAACCCCGCGATTACCGTCAGCGGGGTGCCGAACCCCCACTGCCACGCCCAGTCGCTGCCCTGGGCCTTGGCGTCTTTATACATCCATCTGCCGAGCGTCGCCCAGAGAACGAGCAGCGCCGCCAACAGGAACAGTTCGTCGCGGGCGACGGTGGCGCCCCAGATCCGATACGTCGGTAGCTGCGCGACGGA
>JBNJEE010000187.1:0-4108 GCA_051745525.1 Methanobacteriota archaeon
TCCGCTTCGCTCCGGCGACTGACTCCCTCGCACGTGCTCCTCGCGGCCGCCCGTGACGGCCGCTCGGAGGCGCGCGCCACCGCACAACCGGTCCGGTCAACAGCTCCGGTTCAGTCGCTGACGCAACCGGTTTACTCGAACTCCGGCTCGCGCTTCTCTAAGAACGCCGCCATCCCCTCGCGCTGGTCGTGGGTGCCGAACAGGCCGGCCCACGCCCGGCGTTCCAAGGCGAGCCCGCTCGCGGCCGACCCCTCGCCGGCCACGTTCAGTGCCTCCTTCGCGGCTCGCAGCGCGGTCGCGGGCTTCGCGGCCAGCTCGCCGGCCAGCTCGTCGATCCGATCGTCGAACGCGTCGTCGGCGACGACCTCGCCGACGAAGCCGACCTCGGCCGCCTCGGCCGCGTCGATCCGCTCGCCGAGGAAGATCAGCCGGCGTGCGACCTCGTCCCCGACGAGCGCCGGGAGGCGCTGTGTGCCGCCCCAGCCCGGGGTGATCCCGAGGTCGATCTCCGTCTGCCCGAGGACCGCGCTCTCGGCGGCGACGCGCATGTCGCAGGCCAAGGCGAGCTCACAGCCGCCGCCGAAGGCGTAGCCGTCGACCGCCGCGATCGTCGGCGCGGGGAACGTCTCGATCGCGTCCGCGACGTGGTGCCCGAGCTCCGCGTACGCCTGCGCCTCGGGCGTCGAGAGGTCGACCATGTGGGAGATGTCCGCGCCCGCGACGAACGCGTCGTCGCCCGCGCCGGCGATCACGAGAACGCGCGCGTCGCGGTCGCTGGCCTCGTCGAGCGCGTCCTCGATCGCTTCCAGCGTCTCGGCGGTGAGCGCGTTGAACTGTTCCGGTCGGTCGACGGTGACCGTCGCGACCCCGCGGTCGTCGACGTCGAAGTCGATTGTGTCCCAGGTCATACGAACCTCGTCGCGGGGGGGCGTGAAAACGGTTCGGCAGCCGGAACCGCCCCCTCTGCTGGAGCCCCGCGAGCGCCCCTCACACCTCTTCTCGGCTGTCGATCCCGGTGTAGATGAACCACGCCGTCGTGTAGACGCCGACGAACAGGAGGTAGCCGACGACCAGCCCCCCGAGCTGTCGGCTCGCGAGCCCGTCGGGGAGCGTCCGCGAGAGGATCCCGAGCGCGAGGGCGAAGACGAAAAGCGAGAACAGCCCCGAGAGGGCGTATACGCCGAGGTCCGAGGTGAGGCGTTCGCGCACGCACCCATCAAGGCGTTCCCGTTACATACTCCCATCGGTCGCGCGGTGAGATGCCGGGTCGCGGTCGTCCGCAGCCGCCCCGGCCGCCCGACCACCCCTGACCGCTGACCGACCAGTTGCGCGGATTGCAACCCCTATATGCCCCCGGCCACACGTGAGGGTATGAACGGGAACCGGTTCGGCCGACTCTTTCAGCTGACGACTTACGGCGAGAGCCACGGCGACGCGATGGGCGTCACCGTCTCCGGCGTGCCCGCGGGCGTCGAACTCGACGAAGAGGCCATCCAGGCGCAACTCGACCGGCGCAAGCCGGGCCAGTCGATGATCACCACCTCGCGGGGCGAGCCCGACGAGGTCGTCGTCAACTCCGGCGTCCAGGACGGCTACACCACCGGCACGCCGATCGGCATGGTGATACAGAACAAGGACGCGCGCTCGGGGAAATACGAGCCGTACGTCACCGCGCCGCGCCCCTCGCACGGCGATTACACCTACTCTGCGAAGTTCGGCACGCGCAACTGGGGCGGCGGCGGGCGCTCCTCCGCGCGCGAGACCGTGAACTGGGTCGCCGCGGGCGCGGTCGCCGAGCAGGTCCTCGACGCCTCCGACCACGATATCGAGATCAAGGCGCATGTTAACCGCATCGGCGACGTCGAGGCGGACGACGTGAGCTTCGAGCAGATCCTCGCGAACAGCGAGGAGAACGACGTGCGCTGCGCCGACCCCGAGGCGGCCGCCGAGATGCAGGAACTGATCGAGGAGTACCAGGAGCGGGGCGACTCCATCGGCGGCTCCATCTACTTCGAGTGCCGCGGCGTCCCGCGCGGGCTCGGCGCCCCGCGCTTCGACAGCTTCCCCGCCCGCCTCGGGCAGGCGATGTTCTCGATCCCGGCGACGACCGGCGTCGAGTACGGGCTCGGGACGGACGCGACGGACGTGGCCGGCAGCGACCGCAACGAGGACTGGACGTTCGACGACGGCGAGTCGTTCGACCACGTCGAGAGCGAGGAGGGCGATCCGGTGCCGGTCGGCAACGACCACGGCGGGCTCCAAGGCGGGATCACCACCGGCGAGCCGATCTACGGCGAGGCGACGTGGCACGCGCCCACCTCGATCCCGAAGAAGCAGCGCTCCGCCGACTGGGAGACGGGCGAGGAGAAGGAGGTCCAGGTCGTCGGCCGGCACGACCCTGTCCTCCCGCCGCGGGCCGTCCCGGTCGTCGAGGCGATGCTCTACTGTACCGTCCTCGACTTCATGCTTCTCGGCGGCCGGATCAACCCCGACCGCGTGGACGGCAACCCGGGGCAGTACGACACCGACTACCACCCGAGCAGCCCGGAAAACGAGTAGCTGGCGAGTCGCTTCCCCTCCGACCTCCTACTCCCCCGGCGACTACTCGCAGGCGTCCCCCGCGGTGAGGTCGTTCTCGTCGACATGCGCAGAGAGGCACGCGTAGTTACGAAGTACGTGGGCGAGCCGCAGTCGTCGTCGCAGTCGCGCACGCAGATTGGGTCGTGGTCGAAGATCCGCGAGCCGCAGTACACGCACGCCTGATCGCGGTCCGGCGTCGAAACGGTCGTGGACACGTTGCGGGCGACGGCCCGTCCCGCGGAAAGCGTTTCGCGGCCGTGCGGGCGTCGCGTCCGTCCCCTCGGCCACGCGGCGAGGGGTCCTCACACCACGACGACCGCGTCGACGACAACGAGCAGCACGAAGCCGACGAGGAAGGCGCCGGTCGCGGCGTCGGCGTGCCCGTGCCCGTGCGAGGAGGGGATCAGCTCCCGGAAGACGACCGCGAGCATCGCGCCGGCCGCGAACCCCGATGCGACCGGGAACAGCCCGGCGCCGAGCCCGACGAGCGAGTAGCCGAAGACGGAGGCGACGACCTGCGGGACGACGCCCGAGAGGGTGGTGTACCAGATCACGCGGAGGTTCGACATCCCCGTCTCGGCCATCGGCACGGCGAACGCGAACCCGTCGGGGATGTTTTGAAGCCCGATCACGACCGCGAGCAGCACCGCGACCTCCTCTAGCCCGGAGGCGAACGCGACGCCGATGGCCAGCCCCTCCGGGGCGTTGTGGAGGGTGATTGCGCCGCCGATGAGCACCGCCTTCCGGAGCGAGGACTCGCGCTCATCGACGAGCGCGCTCGCACTCGCTGCCGACTCGGCCTCGATTTCATCGGGCGGAGAGGCCGCCTCGACGCCCGGATCTTCGGCCGGCGCCTCCATCCCCGCGACGTCGTCGTCGGTCGCGCCGCCCTCCGCGAACCACTCTCGGTACTCCGCGTGGAGGTGCGGAACGAGGTAATTCCCGCTGAGCAGCGCGAATCCCCCAAGGAGGACCCCCGCCATCACCGCGCGGAGCGTCCCCTCCTCCATGCCGGGGATCACGAGTCCGAACACACTGGCGGCGACCATCAGCCCGGCCGCCAACCCGAGGGCGGCGTCGTAGATCCGATGCGTCACGCGGTTTCTGAAGAAGACGGGAAGCGCCCCGAGACCCGTCGCGAGCCCGGCGACGCTCGTTACGCCGAGGACCGAGGCGAGCGTTGTCATGCGTTTCGTGACCGCGCGCGAGTTGATAAAGTGGCGGGGAGCGGCCGTCGCCGGTCTGCAGTCCGGGGATCGCGGTCAGCGGGCCACCGCGTGCCGGAGGTCGCGGCCGTAGGCACCGAGCGCGACGAGGAGCGTCGCGAGCGCGTTCACGGGGATGACGGCGAGCCAGCCGGCGGTCGCCCCGACGCCGAAGCGCACGCCTAGTCCCGCCGCGACCCACAGGGTCGCCGTCGCCGCGAGGACGAGGAGGCCGCCAGTGACCCGGCGGTCCTCGCGGCCGAGCGCGACCCCGCCCGTGGCGCTCGCGGCCGCGAGCAGGTGGGACCCGAGGGCGAGAGGAA
>JBNJEE010000005.1:0-38449 GCA_051745525.1 Methanobacteriota archaeon
CTTTTTTCCTCCCCCCCCCCCCGGCGCCCCACCAACCGCCAGACGCGACGATGAACATCGGCTTCTTCACCGACAGCTACTTCCCCGGCATCGACGGGGTCACCTACACGATCCAAGCGTGGCGCGACCGCCTCGAGTCCCGGGGCCACGACGTGTACGTCGTCTACCCGGAGAGCAGCCACGAGCCGGACGGGCGGGAGATTCCGGTCCCATCGCTGCCGAACCCTTTCTACCGACAATACCGCCTCCCGACCTACCGCCGGCTGTCGACGCTCCCGGAGCTCGACGTCGTCCACTGTCACGGCCCTGCGTCGACCGGCCTGATGGGGCTCCGCTACGCGAAGGAGTACGACGCCACCTCGGTGTACACTCACCACACTCCAGTCGAGGACTACTTCGTTCAGGGGCTCAAGTCGGAGCGCCTCGCCTCGCTCGCCGGGCGGGCGTACGTCGCCTACGAGAACCGCTTCCTGAAGTCGTTCGACTGCGTCACGGCCTCGACCTCGCGGATCCGCCGCGACGTGGACCATTACCGGCTGCCGGTCGGGATCGAGATGGACCGGTTCCGGCCGCGAGAGGGCGCGAGAGTGTCGGTGATAGCGACCGATGGAGGGCCCGCGGCGGCCGACGCGCCGGTGGTCGGGTACAGCGGTCGGATGACACATAAAAAGAACGTCGACGAGACGCTCCGACTCGCGGCGCGGCTGCCCGAGGTGCGGTTCGAGCTCGTCGGCGAGGGGCCGGTCCGCGGGGAACTGGAGGCCGATGCGCCCGAGAACGTCCGGTTCCACGACTTCCTCCCGCGGGAGGAGCTCCCCGACTTCTACGCCGCCCTCGACGTCTTTCTCACGGCGTCGACCTGCGACACGCTCGGGCTCTCGACGCTGGAGGCGAACGCCTGCGGTACCCCGGTCGCCGCCGCGGACGTGGCGCCGTTCGACGAGACGATCGGTCCCGACAACGGCGCCCGCTTCGCGCTCGGCGACCTCGACGACATGGAGCGGGCGGTCCGCGACTGCCTCGACGGCGACAGGGACACGCGGGCCGCGGTCGAGCGGTTCTCCGTCGAGCGGACGATAGACGAGCTCGAATCGATATACGGGGTGATCGGCTAGATGGGCGCGGACAACGTGGACGCCTTCCAGCGGCTGGTGTTCTCGGTGCCGCCGCTTCGGCTTCAGGCGGCCGCACTCGTCCTCTTCAGCGCCCTCTACGGAGTCGCCACGGTGGCCGCGATATCGCTTTTCACGCCGTTCGCGCTGGACCCCTCTCGCATTGTCCCGGTAGCCGTCCTCATCTTCTTCATCCCCTTCGTCGTCGCCGCGGAGCTGTTCCCCCGCGTCCTCGACGGCTACCCGCGCTCGTGGAGCTACTTCCTCGCGCTCACCTCGCAGTTCGTCCTGTTCGTGTACGCGCTAGTGCTCTCCGGCGCGAACAACGTCGGGAACGCCTGGAGTATCATCTGGCTGAGCTTCATCACGCTGTACCTGATCAACATCTTAGTGCTCGTCGTCTCGACGGGCATCGACCGCTCGGACCGGATCCTCCTCGCGTCGCTGACGGAGCCGGCGCTGCTCATCGCCGCGTTCTACGCGCTCGGCGGCGGTGACCTCGGCTTCTCGACGTACCGACACGTGTTCGCGTTCGCCTCGCTGCTCATCGCGGCGGGGTTCCTCGTCTTAGTCCTCCTCGTCGTCGACTACCTGATCCGGAGCAACACCGACGTCTCGGCGTTCGAACTCACCTCCGGGCTCCTCCGGAACGACCGCAAGTCGCTCGACCTGGGCGTCGAGGCCCGCCCGGCCGTGGAGACGTTCGCCGTCGACAACGGGGACCGGCTCACGGTCGCGGCCCCGTGGGTCCACCCCGGCCCACTCGGTGGGTTCGGCGGCGGCCAGCTGAGCGGGAACCTGATCGGCGCGCTGAACGACGGCTGGGGCGATGAGGAGACCGAGCGCGCCGAGGCGGAGGCCGCGACCGACGACGGGGCCGGGTTCTTCTTTCACGTCCCGTGTACGCACAAGGAGGACCTCTCGAACCCGGCGGACGCGGAGCGGATCCTCGACGCGGTTGCCGATCCGGAGCGGACCGAGCGCGCCTCGCGGCTCGTCACCGAGTCGTACGGCGACCGCGACGGGTACGCGGACGTCCGGTTCCGCGGCCGTCGGATCGGCGATCAAGAGGTGATCGTCCTCCACGGGGAGGGGATCGACGACTACGACACCGGCGTGTTCATGCGCGACGTGGACCACGACGACGTGCTGCTGATCGACCAGCACAGACACGACATCCAGAACGGCCCGGACGTCGAGATCCAGTACGGCTCCGCCGAGGCCGACCGCCTGAAGCGCGCGTTCGACGACTTCCGGGACCGACTCGCGGACACCGAGCTCGCCGACGACTACGCCGCCGGCTTCGCGGTGACGCGGACCGCTCAGGACGCGCTGGCGATGGTCGAGTCCGTCGACGGCCAGGAGGTCCTCTGGATCGGCGTCGACACGAACGGGCTCACCCCGGACGTGCGGTCGACAGCGGACGCGTTCCGCGACGAGTTCGACGCGGTGATCCCCTTCTCGACGGACACCCACGCCTCGATCCACGAGCTGGCGAACATGCGCGAGTCCGACGTCGACGCCATCGAGCGCGCGGTCGACCGCGCCGTCGACGACCTCGCGCCCGCGACGGTCGGGTTCGAGAGCCGCCGCACCGAGCCGGTGAAGCTCCTGAAGAACGACTACAACGGGCTCGTGTTCAGCGTCAACATTCTCATCCGGCTGACGATCATCTCGCTCGTGACGCTGTACGCGCTGCTCGTGTTGTGGCTGTTCTTCTGAGGAGCCCCCGGCGCGCGCGATTGCGATCTCTCGGCGTCGCCCGAGCGCTTTTTACCTCCCGCCGCAACCGCGAATCGTGCCCTCGAAAGCCCTCCTCCTCGGTACGGGCTGGACCGCTACCCGCGCGCTCGGCGCGGTCACAGCCGCCTTCGTTGCCGCGTCGCTACTCGTCGTCCTGCCGTGGGAACCGATGCGGACCGTCGGGCGACACGCCCTCTGGGCAGGCCTCGTCTCCGTCGCGGTCGGTACAGCGGGATACGTCGGTCGGCACCGCGGCGGTCTCGTCGTGGGCTGGACGTCGGTGTTCTTCGCCGCAATCTGGATCTACGTGGTGCCCCCTCTCGCGGCGCTCGTCCGCGGCGATACGCTCAGTGACGGCGGATACGCAGTGCCGCGCCCGTCCGTCGTCGGACTCGATCCGAGCGTGGAACTCCTGACCGGACTGCGGATCGGCCCGATTGTCGCGCTCGTTCTCGCGCTGTCGCTCGGGAGCGCAGCGTTCGCGCTGGGCGCGGTGCTGCGTCGGCGCTCGGTGCGGTAGCTCACCGGGTCGCGAAACCCCCGCTCACTCGAACGCCTTCACTCCCAGCGCCGATGCCGAGGCGCCGCCGATCACCATCGGGAGCCAGTAGACGGCGCCGCGGAACACCAAGACCGCGGCGGTGATCGCCGACGCGGCCACCCCGGTCGTGGGAACGAGCAGGCCGACGAGGGCGGCCTCGATGCCGCCGAGCCCGCCGGGGAGCGGCGTCGCGCCCGCCACGTACGACAGCGGGACGACGAAGATCGGTATCAGCGGCGAGATCGGGTGGCCGACCGCGGCGAACGCGGCCGTGAGCGCGGCCGCCTGGAAGAGCCAGCCGAGGAGCGAGAGCGCGACGATCCCGAGGAGCCGCGGGCGGTCGGTGCCGACGCGCTCGATGTCGGCGAAGAAGTTCCCCAGCCGATCGGCGAGGCCCGCCTCGATCGTCTCGGCGTCGAAGCGGTCGAACCGGCCGAGGAACGGGCCGATCGCACCCGGGACGCGGTCGACGACGGCGACGCGGTAGCGCCAGACGAACGCGATCGTCGTCACGATCGCGGCGATCAGCGCGACAGCGCTCGCGACGGCGAACTCGACGCGCTCGCCGACGGCGGTGGTGGCCGCGTACGAGCCGACGCCGAGGAAGACGAGCGACACCGAGGGGACGACGTTGAGAACGTCGACGCTCGCGATGCCGACGAGCCCCGTCTCGTACCGTGCCCCGCCCACCTTCGAGATGAGCGCCGCGGCGACCGGCTCACCGCCCGCCTGCCCGAACGGGGTGACGTTGTTCGCGAAGGCGGCGCCGCTGTAGACGAGGAACGCGGTCCAAGGCGACATCTCGACGTCAAGCGCGCCTAGCACGGCGCGCAGCATGAGGCTCCAGGCCGCGAGCCAGCAGAGGCCGAGGCCGGCGGTCGCGGCGACGAGCGCCGGGTCCGCGGCCGCGAGCGCATCGACGACGCGGTCGACCCCGACGACGACGAACAGCACCGCGAGGAGCGCGACCGCGCCGCCAGCCCCGAGGATTAGCGCGCGCCGTTGTGGGCCTTCCATAGACGGAGTGACGCGGTAGCGAACTTGAAACGTCTGCTTCGCGGCCGCCCCGTGACAGTGACTCTCCGGCGTTGGCGGCTCCCCCCGACTGGCAGCCACGGGGCGAGAATGAGAATACATACGTACCGGCGGGCCGACGGCTCACCCAATGGAAGATCAGCGGTTCCTCGAGTCGGAGTGGGACTACTGTCTGGTGCTCGACGCGTGCCGGTACGACGTATTCGCGGACGTCTACGACGAGTACCTCGACGGGACGCTCGAGAAGCGGCGCAGCGTGGGCTCGTCGACGCCGGAGTGGGCCTACCGCACGTTCACTGGCGACCACGATATCGCGTACTTCTCCGGGAACCCGTTCATCAACGACCTGGGGATCCCGCTGAACGAGCTCAAATGGGGGGCCAGCTGCGACTACGAGTGGACGGCCTCCGAGCACATCAGCGACATCCACGATGTCTGGAAGACACAGTGGGACGACGACCTCGGCACCGTCCCGCCGGAGGGGCTCGCGGCGGCGTACCGGAACAACCTCGACGCGGTCGATCGCGCCGACCGAACCGTCCTCCACTACATGCAGCCGCACGCGCCCTACCTCTCGCGGGGGAAGGGCCAGAAGCTCAAGCAGATCCAGAAGGGGATCAAACGCCAGGAAGAGGAAGAAGAGTCGAGCGACGGCGACGACGGCGGGCTGCTCTCCTCGCTCAGTGACTCGGTCCGGCCGAAGATCGAGAGCCGGTTAGACGACAGCGAGTTCGCCCAGAAGGCCGGCCTGTGGCTCGAACTCGACCCCAAAGATCTCGTGACGGACGGCACGCGCGTGACCGCGCTGTCGATGTACGAGGAGAACCTCCGGATCGCCCTCGAAAGCGTCGCCGAACTCGTCGCCGAACTCGACGGCGACGTCGTCGTCACCGCCGACCACGGCGAGGCGTTCGGCGAGGAGGGCGTCTGGGAACACCACATCGAGACGTACATCCCCGCGCTGATGGAGGTCCCGTGGCTGGAAGTCGAGTGACTGGTCGCGTCGGGGGCTGCCCCCGGTGCCGAAGATGAAGGTCAGCCACTACTTCGAGTTCGAAGAACACGTCACCGGCGGCGTGGCGGCGTCCGTCGACCACCAGCGGAAGATGTTCGACCGGGTCGGGATCGAGTACACCACCGATCCGACGCTGGACGCCGACGTGCTCCACTGTAACCTGATGGGGCCGCGCTCGGTCTGGTACGCGCGCCGCGCCCGGTCGGCGGGCGTTCCCGTCGTCGCGCACACCCACGTCACCGCCGAGGACTTCGGCGACAGCTTCCGGTTCACTAACGCGCTCGCGCGGCCGCTGAAGCCGTATCTCAAGCGGGCGTACGGACTCGCCGACCGGCTTGTCTGCCCCTCCGAGTACAACCGCGACCTAATCCGAGAGTACGCGGACGTGCCCACGACCGTAATCTCGAACGGCGTCGACCGCGAGAAGCTCGACGGGTTCGAGTCATTCGAGGACGAGTACCGCGAGCGCTACGACTTGGACCCGCCGACGGTGTTCATGGTCGGGCACGTGATCAAGCGGAAGGGGTTAGAGACGTTCGTCGAGACGGCCCACCGGACCCCCGACGTCGACTTCGTCTGGTTCGGCCCCATCGACCGGTCGCTGAAGGGCCGGGAGACGACGCGGCTGGTCGACGAGGCGCCCGCAAACTGCACGTTCACCGGCTTCGTCGACGATATCCGCGGCGCGTACGCCGCGGGCGACGTCTTCTGTTTCCCGACCCACGAGGAGAACGAGGGGATCGCGCTGCTGGAGGCGATGGCGGCCGGGAAGCCGCTCGTCGTCCGCGACATCGAGACGTTCTCGTGGCTGAAAGACGGCGAGGAGTGTCTGAAGGTGGGCGACGAGCACGACGGGACGGGCGCCGCGAGCGCGGCCGACACCGAGGCCCCCGGCGACAACGTCGAAGGGTTCGTCGACGCGATCGACGAGCTCCGCGACGCCGACCGCCGCGCGGCGCTCGGCGCGAGCGCCGCCGAGCGCAGCGAGGAGTTCTCCCTCGACGCGATCGCCGACCGCTACCGCTCGCTGTACGCGAATCTGGCGTAGGCGGCGCCGAGCGGGAAGTCTGCCGCCAATCGCGGAATCTTGCGAAAACCGCAGTTGGTATGTCCGCCCGTCGAGTGCGTAGACCCAAATGACTCGAGTGAGCGTTATCGGCTGCGGGAACATGGGGGGCGCCCTGCTCAGGGGGCTCGCCCGCGTGGAGGGGTACCACCTCACGGCGATCGACCTCGACCCCGAGGCGCTCGCCGCGATCGAAGACGCTGCCGACGAGACGACCGAGGACGTGGCGGCGGCGCGCGACGCCGACATCGTCGTCCTCGCGGTGAAGCCCGACGTGGCACCGGCGGTCCTCGACGATCTCGACCTCCGCGCGGACCAGCAGCTCGTGACCCTGGCGGCGGGGCTCCCCCGCGAGTTCGTCGCCGAGCGCACCGACGCGCCGGTCGTTCGAATAATGCCCAACCTCGCGGCCGAGACCGGCGACATGGCCGCGGCCGCGACGAACGCGGGCCTCACCGATGAGGTCCGCGCGATGCTCGAGGCAGTCGGCGAGTTCGTCGAGGTCGACGAGTCGCTGATGCACGTCTCGACGGCCGTCAACGGCAGCGGCCCGGCGTTCGCCTTCTACCTGATCGACGCGATGAAACAGGGCGGGATCGACGGCGGGCTCGACCCCGAGCAAGCGGAGACGCTGGCCGCGCAGACGTTCAAGGGCGCCGCGGAGACGGTGCTGCGCGACGACCGGAGCGTCGACGAGCTCATCGACGCGGTCTGCTCACCGAACGGGACGACCATCGAGGGGATGGAGGTGCTGTGGGACAGCGACGCCGACGCGGCGGTCAAGGACGCCGTCGCAGCCGCGGAGCGCCGGTCCCGCGAACTCGCCGAGGCGTTCGACGATGCCTGAGGACGCGGGCCTCGAGCGGATCGGCGAGGCCAACCCCGAACGCGTCGAAGACGCCCGACGAGAGGCCGCCGGGGCCGACCGAGTGATCGTCAAGGCCGGAACGAACTCGCTGACGGACGCGGACTCCCGGCTCGACCGCGTGAAGCTGGACAAGCTCGTCGCCGACGTGATGGACCTCCGCGAGCGCGGTGCGGAGGTCGTCCTCGTCTCGTCGGGGGCGGTCGGCGCCGGGACGGGCCGGCTCGACGAGGGGGCTGAGTCGCGCGACGGCGTCGAGTCCATCGCGGAGAGCCAGGCGCTCTCGACGGTGGGCCAGGGTCTGCTGATGCGCCACTACACGCAGAGCTTCGAGCGCTTCGACCAGGACGTCGCGCAGATCCTCGTGACGGGGACCGACCTCGACGCGCCCGAGCGGTTCGACAACTTCACCAACACCGTCGAGACGCTGCTGTCGTGGGGTGTCATCCCGGTCGTCAACGAGAACGACGCGGTGGCGACTGATGAGCTGCGGATCGGCGACAACGACATGCTGTCGGCCTCGATCGCGATCGGCCTCGACGCCGACCTCCTCGTGACGCTCACCGACGTCGACGGCGTCTACACCGGGAACCCGAAGCGCGACGACGACGCCGAGCTCATCGAAGCGATCGACGACGGGTACGAACGGCTGCGCGAGATCGTCGGCGACGGCACCGAGACGGACTTCGGCGGCATCCGCACGAAGGTGGAGGGTGCCCACGACGTGAGCCGCCACGGGATCCCCGCGATCATCGCGGGGTCGGCCGAGCGCGACGTGTTAGCGCGGATCGCAGCGGGTAAGCCGACGGGCACGCTATTCGTGCCGAAGACGGGTGACGATGATGAGTGAGAGCCACACCACGGACATCGAAGCGGACACGGACGAGCTGGCGCGCCAGGCCGAGCGCGCGGCCCTGCGACTCGCGAACGCCGACGAGGCGACCCGGAACCAGGCGCTCCGGTCGATCGCCGACGCGATCCGCGACCGCGAGGAAGTGATCCTGGAGGCGAACGCGGTCGACGTCGAGGAGGCGGAGGCGATGCTCGCGGACGGCGAGTACACGCAGGCCCTCGTCGACCGCCTGAAGCTCGACGAGACGAAGATCGAGGAGATCGCGTCGATGGTCGAGTCGGTCGCCGAGCAGGACGACCCGCTCGGTGAGACGTTGGCGGCTCGCGAGCTCGACGGGGACTTAGAGCTGTACCGGGTCGCGGTACCGATCGGCGTCGTCGCGACGGTGTTCGAGTCGCGGCCCGATGCCCTGGTTCAGATCGCGGCGCTCGCGCTGAAGTCCGGCAACGCCGTCGTCCTCAAGGGCGGCAGCGAGGCGAGCGAGTCGAACCGCGTCCTCCACGAGGCGATCCTCGACGCGACCGCGGCCCTCCCCAACGGGTGGGCCGCGCTCATCGAGGCCCACGAGGAGGTCGACCGCCTGCTCGAACTCGACGAGCGGGTCGACCTGGTGATGCCGCGCGGCTCCTCGGAGTTCGTCTCCTACATCCAGGGGAACACCCAGATCCCCGTGTTAGGCCACACCGAGGGGATCTGCCACGTCTACGTCGACGTGGACGCCGACCTGGAGATGGCGGCCGACGTCGCCTTCGACGCGAAGGTCCAGTATCCCGCGGTGTGTAACGCCGTCGAGACGCTGCTCGTCCACGGGTCGGTCGCGGAGACCCTCCTCCCGGATCTCGTCGCGCGCTACGAGGAAAGCGGCGTCGAACTGCGCGGCGACGAGCGAACCCGCGAGGTCGTCGACGTCGCCCCCGCGACCGACGACGACTGGGACACGGAGTACGGCGACCTCGAACTGTCGATCAGGGTGGTCGATGACGCGTACGACGCGATCGAACACGTCAACGAACACGGCTCGAAACACACCGAGTCGATACTCACCGAAGATCCGGAGACCGCCGAGACGTTCATGACCGGGGTCGACGCCGCGAGCGTCTTCCACAACGCCTCGACGCGCTTCGCGGACGGCTACCGCTACGGGCTCGGCGCCGAGGTCGGCATCTCGACGGGGAAGATACACGCCCGCGGCCCGGTCGGATTGGAGGGACTCACGACGTACAAGTACTACCTCGAGGGCGACGGCCACCTCGTCGCGAGCTACAGCGGCGAGGACGCGCTCCCCTTTACCCACCGCGAGCTCGACGGCGCCGAGTGGACGCCCGGTCGGCTGTCAACGGAGTAGGGTTTCTGTCAGCGCGCGCCGTATGTTCGCACCCGACTCATCGTCCGCCGAGACGCAGTCACGGTCCGTTTTTTCGCGAGTACGGGTTCGACTCGGAGCGAGCGCAGCGACCTCATTTTAATATAGCGACATACAATTTACTCGTTGCGACCGTAACAGAATCTCGTCGAGATTTATCCGACGTAATAGCTCCCGATCCGACGAACTCCGGAATAATTACCCCCGCCGCCGCCGCATCGACGCCCATGGTTGACTCCGACTGGGGCGACTGGCTGCCGCGCGCGGTCGCGGCCGCCGACCCCGACACGGTTGCGCTGTGGTACCTGGGCTGTAACGGCTTCGCGATCAAGGGGAGCGAAGGGACCGTCCTCTGGATCGACCCGTACGTCGGCACGGGCGACCCGCCGCGGACGATTCGCATGATCCCGATCCCCTTCGATCCGGCCGACGTGGAGGCCGCCGACGCAGTGTTGGCCACTCACGAGCACACGGACCACGTCCACGGCCCCTCACAGGCGCCGATCGTGGCGAACACCGACGCCGACCTCGTTGCGCCCGACGACTCGCTCGCGGTCGCGCGCGAGGAGGAAGCGTGGCCCGAAGAGTACGCGGTGAGCGAGGCCGACTTCACCGAGGTAACGGAGGGCGACGAGCTGCGGATCGGCGAGTTCACCGTTCACGTCGTCGAGACGCGCGACGCCGACGCCACCCACCCCGTCGGCTACGTGATCGAACACGACGCGGGTACGGTGTTCCACGCCGGCGACAGCAAACCCTCGCCGTCCTTTACGGGGCTCGCAGAGCGGTTCGACATCGACCTCGGCATCCTCGCGTTCGGCTCCGAGGGTACGGTTCCCGACAAGGAGACGGGGGAGCCGGTACAGACGAAGTGGTACAGCGACGAAAACGAGGTCGCGACGGCCGCGAACGACCTCGGACTCGACCGGCTGGTGTCGACCCACTGGGACATGTGGAAGGGGCTGACCGCCGACCCGACGTCGCTCCACGACCACGTGCGGAGCTACGAGTCGCCGAACCGGCTGGAGATAGTCGAGATCGGCGACCGGATCGACCTGTAGACGGGAGTCAAGCGGCCCTTTTCGCGGCGTTTCGGTTATCAACCACGAAACCCGGCCCGTGGAATTTAAGCCCCTGCTCCGGGACCGTGGAGTATGAGCGAACGGACGGCTGAGGCGGCGACGACCGTCGACGAGGACGGCATCCGCGTCGAAAAATCCTTCACGGACGACGCGTTCCCCGTGCCGGCGGTGATGTACACCCTCTCTTCGCACCGCGAGGACCCCGTACGGGTGCGTATCGTCGACCGGATCCCGGAGTCGTTCCCGATGGACCGGGTGGGCTTTCACCCGGAGTACGAGAGCGAGAATTGGACGGCGTACAAGGACCACCGGGTAGAGTTTGAACGTGTCATCGACCCCGACGAAAGCGTCGAGACGGTGTTCGGGATCCGCGACGACGACCCCGACCTCGACGGGTTCCTCGGGACGCCGGTGATCGAACACGTCCCCGTCGGCGAGGAGATCGAGGACGTCCTCGGCGCCGGCGACACGGACGCGGTACGGGAGGTGCTCTCCGGCGACCGCGCGACCCTCCCCGGAATGGCGGAAGACGAGGAGCTGCTGCCCGAAGACCCGGCTGAAGAGCCCGCTGAGCCGTCCGCGGCCGAGGAGACCGACACGGAACCCGCCGAAGCAATGGACGCTGACGCCGAACCGGACGCCGACGACCAGCCGGACGCCGACGACCAGCCGGAACGTGACGGCGAATCCGCTCCACCCGAACCCCGTGCGGTCGACGAGGGCACGGCCGCCGTCACGGCCCACGAGGGAGACCCGATCGGCGCCGAGACGGAGCCGGAGTCCGACGTCGAGGCGGACGAGGAAGTCGAAGCGACTGCGGGCGACAACGAGTCCGACGAGACCGGGAGCCTACCGGGCGAGGGCGGCCTCGCGGCGGCGCTGGCGGCCGAGATCCGCTCCGGCGCGGCGGACGACGAGGACATCGCTGCCATCGAGGACGCGTTCGAGGGCGGCGTCCCCCGGAGTGTCGACGTGCGGATCGCTCGCCTCCAGTCGAGCGTGGCCGACATCGAGGCGTACGCCGACGCCCTCGCGGAGTTCATCGACGGCGAGGGGACCGCAAGGGAGATCCTCGACGGGATCGACGAGCGCGTCGGCGCCGTCGAGTCAGCGGTCGCGGCCCTCGACGACCGCCTCGACCGCGCGGGCGACGAGCGCGAGGCGATCGAAGCAGACGTCGACGACGCCTCTGACGCGGTCGACGCGGTCGACGAGCGCGTGGACGCCGTCGAAGGCGACCTCAAGTCGGTCGAGGGCGACGTGCGCGGCGTGGAGGCGGACGTTCGGGCGGTCGAGGACGAGGTCGCGTCCGTCGACGAGAGCGTCGAATCGGTGAGAGACGCCGTTTCAGACGTCGAGACCGACGTCGAAGAGCTCGCCGCCGACGTGGACCGCGTCAAGGGGCAGGCCACGGCGGTCGAGAATGCGGTCGACGACCTGGGCGACGACGTCGAGACGCTGTACGAGGAGGTAGACAGGGCGGCCGAGCGCGCCGAGACCGCCGAGGAACAGGCGCAGAACGCCGAGAACCGCGCCGCCGACGCCGCGGAACGCGTCGACGACGTGGAGTCCGGGCTTGACCGCTTCGACGAGGAGTTCGACGACCTGTGGAACGACCTCGCCGAGGTCGACTCGCGGCTCACCAACATCGAGGACCGCCTCGGGGAAGACCTCAATGACGTCGCCGCCGAGTTAGACGAGATCAACGACCACCTCGACGAGCTCGACGAGTTCCGTACTCGGCTCAACGAGGCCTTCGGCCCCTAAATCAGCCGTTTTCGACAGCGTGCGGCCGCCGTAGAACGGCGCAGTCGCGTCCCGCCAGACCGGTTCAAAAACGCAACCCGTTTTACGCGCCCGACCGCAGATCGGTTAATGACAGATCCGGTTGCGGTCGCCGTCCCCCGTAAGGGACGCCCGCTCGAAGCGGTCCTCGAGCGGATCGCGTCCGTCGCGGACGACGATCGCCTCGACCGGCTCGCAGACGGCGTGAGCAACACGCTTCGGTACGAGAAGGCCGTCACGAAGGGGTCGGTCGACGCCGACGCCGGCCCGTACGAGCGGCTCGCCGAGTACTCAGACCCGCAGACCCCGGCCGAACCGGAGTTCACGCTGTTGCGCGACGACCGGAACGGGAAGCCACGGCGGATCGTCTTCGATGCCGCGACGGTCGATCTGGGTGACGTGACGATCAAGCTCGTCGGCCGCGAGGAGCCGTTCCGCGCGCTCCGAACCCACGAGTTCGCGCTCGGGTTCGACTCCGCCGACCTCGTCTTAGAGGAGGTCGTCGGGATCAGGAACTCGGGGCTCGGCAACATCTCGGACATTAACGACCGCATCGACCCGGTCGACACCGACGTGCGCGTCGTTACTGGCCTCGGCGACACGGTGTACCACACCCTGATGGGACGCGAGGACCGGCGGGCGCCAAACACGGCGTTCGACCGGGCGTACCTCGCCGACTACGAGGGGCCGCTGTGTATCTCGCCGCGGTACGAGCGCCTCGTCACCGCGGTGTTGGGGACCGACGCGCTCGACGGGGTCGAGTTCGTCTACCCGGACGCGGACGAGGAGGAGGAGGCCGCGATCGCCCGGGTCGGACTCGGCGTGTACCTCACCGTCACCGGCTCCACGGCGCGGGAACACGGGCTAAGCGTCGGCGAACACCTCTTCCCCAGCGAGACGGTTCTGATGCGTAACGCGGCCGAAGCGGACATTCCCGTCTCCCGCGTACTCCGGGCGCTCGAACGCGAGCCGGCCGACTCGGAGATCCGCGTCTGACCCCGCAGATCGTATAGCGATATAAAATATACGCATCCGAATGCGGACGGGCCTCCCGCTCTGACGCGTGCCCTCGACTCCTCACGAGGCCATCGATCGGCCAACGGTGACAGATCGATGAGTCGTTCCTAACTTCTGACAACGGCAATCGACTGAGGTCGTAGTTCGGACGTTTGAGACTAGAAGTAGTTGAGTGGCCCACTGGGATCTGCTGGCGTCTTTTCGGAGGCAGTTGGGCAGGCGATTCGGCCCGTATTAGTTATCCGAGATTCTGATTCCAAGCAGTGAGTGACAGGGTACCATAATCCTAGATATTTGTTTGGCAGTGGCAGATTTAGGGTACTCTTGACCGAGATAAGGTCACTTATCCGTAAATCTGGGATAGATTGAAGTCGCGGCCGCGAGAAACGTCGACCGAACGATGGGAGGCGATCGACAGTCGGTGAAGACGTACGTGCCGACGGCACAAAAGGACGTCTGGCGCGACCACGCCGACGAACTCGACATGTCGCTGAGCGAGTTCGTCAGGACGATGGTTCAGGCCGGACGCAGGGGGTTCGCGCCGACGGACTCGTCGGAAGGCGAGGAACCCGGTTCCGAGACCGCTGACCCCAGGGGTCACGACCTCGAAGAGGGCGTCCAGACGGCTCTCGAATCCGGCCCCTGCTCGTGGGACGAACTCGTCGAGGTGGTGGTCGGCGACGTCGAGGAGGAACTGGAAGCGACCCTCGACGACCTACAGGAACGCAACCGGGTTCGGTACAGCGGCCGAGACGGAGGGTACGTGCTGACCGATGAGTAGCACGCGCGCAGGCCCCGATCCGGACGATCCCGTCGGGTACTTCCTCGAGGACCTCACCTACCACGGGAAGACCGACCGGACCAGAGCCGCGTACGAGCGCGTCCTGCGACAGTTCGAGGGGTTTCTCGACGAATCGGAGCCGGAGTCGGCGACCCACCGCGACTGTATGTCGTTCGTCCACTCGCTGCGAGGCGACGTCGCCGACAGCACGGTGGCGACGTACGCGGCCTACCTCCACCGGTTTTACGGGTACATGACGGAGGTCGGCGCCTTCGACGGCAACCCGATGACGCTGGTGATGGAGGAGATGGACGAAACCGTCGATAAGGACCCCGCTCGTCGCGACGTCTCGATCCCGGCGATGCGGTCGTTCGTTGCCGGGATCCGCCACCCGCTCCACCGCGCGCTCGTGGTCACCCTGTTAAAGACCGGGATGCGGGTCGGCGAGCTGTGTAACCTCGACCTGCGAGACCTGTCGGTCACGGATCCGGAGCTCGAAGCGGTGTACTCGCTCGGCGGCCGCCCGGCGCTGACCGAGCGGCCGGATTCGATATTCGTGACCGCAGAGGCGACGGTCGGTGAGGAACTGAACGGCGAGGTGCGAACGGCCGCGAACAAGCGGAAGCGGGGGACCGTGATTCCGGTCGACGACGGGCTCCGTCGGGTGCTGAAAGCGTGGCTCGCGGTGCGACCGGACTCGCCGTCGCCCGCGGAGCCGCTGTTCGTCGGCACCGCGGAGGGGTGGGGCGAGCGGATCCGCCCGCAGGCGGTCAGACACGTCGTCGAGCGGTACGCCCGCGAGGCGGGGTGGTATCGTACCGGCGGCGGCGCCGACGAGAACGTCACGCCCCACTACTTTCGGCACTTCTTCACGACGCACCTCCGCGACCGGACGGGCGACCGTGGCGTGGTGAAGTACCTCCGCGGGGACGTCGCCGACGACGTGATCGACACGTACACGCACAACTGGGGTGAGCAGGTACGGGAGGTGTACGAGTCGAACGTGTACCGACTTCTGGTGTGAACTGCTGGGGCAACCCGTATTCTGTTTTCGGATAGTAACGGAATCCTGCCTGAAGCCGAACGAGTAAAGTGTATTTCGCTATATCTAAACTGCGGCGGTGGAGTTGCGTTGCGAACGCTTCTGAAACCGTTCACGGGACCGAGTCGGTTCGGGCCAATAGCGAGTAGCTACGGTGGTGCTGCGAAGATAGAAATATGATCAGGTACTAGCGCCTGAGCAGGCGGAATACGCTGGTATCGATTTAAACAACATACATGTGTATCGAGAGCGATACCGGACTATGTCGGTTGAACGAGTGTCGACGGGTGTCAGTGGTTTGGATGAGGTCCTGGACGGCGGTCTCATTCGGGGTCGAAATGTCCTCGTCCGTGGCTCGCCGGGTTCGGGGAAGACAATCTTCGGGTTACACTTCCTTTCGGCAGGAATCGATGCCGAAGAGTCGGCTCTGTACATTAACATGGGTGAGCCGCAGGCGTACGTCGAAGAGACAGCCGACGCGTTCGGCCTCAATACCGAGCAGATACAGTTTCACAACCTCTCGCCGACCCAAGAGCAGTTCTCAGAGCGCAACTCCTACAGCGTCTTCGAATCGGCTGAAGTTGAACAGCCGAAGTTTATCGAAGATTTACGCGAAGAAGTAGACGAAATTAGACCAGATCGCGTGCTCCTTGACCCGGTCACGGAGTTTCGATATCTCACTAGTGATGAACGGCAATTCCGATCAGGTGTTCTTGGTCTGCTCGACTATCTCAAAGAGGTTGGCGCGACGGTGATGCTCACTTCGCAGGCTGGCGGTTCGATCACGGACGACGATATTCAGTTCCTCGTCGACGCTGTCATCTCACTTGATGTGACTCCCGAAAGCAGGGCAGTCAACGTCTCCAAGTTCCGAGGGTCGTCGTTCCGACGTGGAAATCACTCCTACGATATTACTGACGAGGGACTGACGGTCTGGCCGACACTCGGTCCCGGCGAACAGGAGCGAGAGGTCGAAGCGGGGATACTCTCTTCGGGCGTGGCGGAACTCGACGAGTTGCTCCACGGTGGCTTAGATCAAGGAACCGTAACGATACTCAGCGGTCCGACTGGCGTCGGCAAGACCACGACCGGCCTCCAGTTCCTCATTCAGGCGGCTCTTGAGGGCAAAAAAGGCATTCTGTTCCAGTTTGAAGAGGCAGAACGGACCATCCGCAAACGAGCCGACGCGATCGGCCTCCCGCTACAGGATGCGCTGGACAGCGGGAGGCTCTCCATCGTCGAAATCGATCCGGAGAAGTATACGATCGGCGAATTCGAGCATTTCATCCGCGAGGCGGTCACCGACGGTACCGAAGTGGTGATGATCGATGGCTCGCAGGGGTTTCAGGAGAATCTCCGGGGACTCGACAACACGACGGGTGCGTTGTTGCGGATCGGCCGGTTTTTGCGGGCTGCTGGGGTCTCCACTATCCTCGTTAATGAAGTCTCCAATATCACCGGGGACTTCCATGCGACCGAAGAACGAACGAGCAATCTCGCGGACAACATCATCTTCTTGCGTCACGTTGAGTATCGCGGGAAGATGCGGAAAGTCATCGGGACACTGAAGATGCGGACGAGCGACTTCGAACGTAGCCTCCGGGAACTCGAAATTACGCCGGACGGGATCCGCGTCGGAGAGCCCCTCCCACAGTTGCGGGGGATTCTCACCGGGACGCCGGAGTGGAACGACAAGGATGTCGCCAGCGACCGCGACCTTGATGACGACGAGCAGGCGTAACTGTCGCACAAGATGAGAGAACGATTATAGCAGTTGTCGATCCGAACATCATGCCCACGAACGAACAGTACACGAATCGAGAGGCGGCCGACGAATCCAAGCGCGTTCTTACCTTAGTCACTGACTTGGGAAATCGCCGTGTCCTCGAAGAGTGGCTGACCGCACACGATCAGTACACACTCGTCGAAACTACGAATATCGTTGAGGCCGCGTTCGACTGCTGTCTACTCGACAGAATACAGTTGGACGAACATCGGTCGGAACTCCTGAAGCGTAAAGAAGACGAGCAGATTATTCTCCCGTATCTCCTGTTAGTTCCGAGGTCGAAACACCGAGAGATTCACACCCGTCTCCAGAACGAATATCCGGTGCTGTGGGATGCGATTGACGGATTGATCGACATGCCACTCGCAGAACATCGACTCAGTGAACAGCTAGAGACGTTTCTCCGCCTTCGAGATCAGTCGATCGTCGCCTACAATCAGCGTGCCCAACTCCGACAGATCCGAGATCAACACGCCGGTCACGGGGTGTTAATCGCCGATACAGACGGGACAGTTGAGTACGTCAATGAAGGATTCGAATCTCAGTCAGGCTATACGAGCGAGGAAGTTGTCGGTAACACCCCCGGCATTCTCAAATCTGGTGAACACGATGAGGCGTTCTACGAGGAGTTGTGGAACACCGTCACAGCAGGTGACGTCTGGGACGGAACTGTCATCAACAGTCGAAAAGATGGAAATCGGTATGTTATCGAACAGACGATCGCTCCGGTCGAAGGCCCGAATGGAGAGATCACACAGTTCATCGCCGTCAACCACGAAATTACTGAGCTGAGAGAGCTAGAAGAGCGTCTCCGCCAGCAACGCGAGCAACTCGACGTGCTGAACCGAGTTCTCCGACACGACATCCGGAACGATATGAACGTCGTCGTCGCGTGGGGCGAAATGCTTGAAGACGAGGTAACGCCTACCGGACAGGAGAAACTCAAGAGAATTCTCCGGGCGGGGCGACACGTCGTCGAACTCACGAACGTCGCCCGAGATCTCTCGGAAACCATTCACGGTGACGTGACGCTGGACCTCAACCCGATCTCACTTCGACAGACCCTCAGTGAGGAACTCGAAAAGCGTCGAGAGACGTTTTCAAATGCCGAGATTACGATGGCTGATCCACCGCATCGAGGAACACACGTGCTGGCGAACGAGCTGCTCTCGTCGGTGTTTCGGAACCTCGTCAACAACGCCGTCCAGCACAACCATACAGCTCAACCGAAGGTGATGATTACCGTTGAGGAAGCTGACGAGTCAGTCCGCATCAGAGTGGCCGATAACGGACCGGGAATCTCAGACGATGTGAAAGAGAGTCTGTTCCGAGAGGGTCAGAAAGGGCTTGAAAGCGGGGGAACCGGAATGGGCCTGTTCCTCGTCGACAGTCTCGTTGAGAGTTACGGCGGAAATGTCTGGATCGAGGACAGAGCGGAGAGCGAATTGTTCGATACTCCCGACGAAGCGGATCCGGCCGGCACGGTTTTTATCGTCGAGTTACGGACGACAGCGAAACAGGACGAAATCGATGGAGGACGCGAATGAACGACTCGTATCCTGCGGACGGATCACCCGGTGACGGCGCTGGGCAGCCGGCCTTGTTCCCATTACTCTCTGGAGAGGGGAACCAGCGGCTAGTGGTTGAGTGGATCCAAGCCCATGACCGCTATACGCTGGTCGATCCGGATCAGCCGATCGAAACGGCGACGTTCGACTGCTGTATCCTCGACGGGGAGATGCTACAGACACACGCTGAGACGCTTCGAGCCCGGAAACGCGAGGCGGAGCCGGCTCTGTTACCGTGTCTGCTGCTCATACCGGAGGCGGACCTTTCGCTCATTGAAACCGACAGCGGGGAGATAGCCGACAGCGTCGTGTTCGAAACCGCCGACGAGGTGGTCTCGATGCCGATCAAAAAGGCCGAACTGGAGTGGCGGATACAGGGGCTCGTCAGGCTGCGAACCCAGTCGCTGCGCCTCAGAGAACGGACGGAGACGCTGGAACTGTTCAAGCAGGCTGTGGAAGCTTCCGGTCACGCGATCTGGATATCCGACACGGACGGAACGATCAACTACGTCAATTCGGCGTTCGAATCGATCACGGGCTACAGCCGAGACGAGGCCGTCGGCGAGTCACCAGCGCTTCTCAACTCCGGAGAGATGGACGACGACTTCTACAGCGACCTCTGGGAGACGATTACCGCTGGTGACACGTGGCACGAGGAGATCACCAACCAACGCAGCGACGGCTCGCAGTACGTCGCCGATCAGACGATCGCACCCATCGTGAAAGACGGCGAGCCAAGAGCGTTCGTCGCCGTACAGACCGACATTACCGAACGCAAAGAACTCGAAGGTCGGCTCTCGTTGTACCGAGATATCATCGAACGGATTGACGATCCGATCATGATTCAGACCTGTGAGGGGGAGTTTCGGCTGGTCAACGACGCGCTGTGTTCGTTCGCCGGGCTTTCGAGAGATGAACTGCTCGGCGACGGCGAATACGCGTTTATGGATGAAGAAACTGCCACGACGATCGCCCGACAGAAACAGCGCGTGATCGAGACCGAACAGCCGGTCGAATACAGCGTTGAGCCGACGTTCGAGCAGAGCGACAGAGAAGCGATCTTCTATACGAGTCGGTACCCCTACTACGAGGACGGAGAACTCGCTGGGACGCTGGCGATCTGCCGGAACGTGACTGATCTCGAAGAACGGACCCGACAGCTCCACGTGCTCGATAATATCCTGCGGCACAATATCCGCAACGAGCTGAACGTGATCCATGGTCGAGGCGAGCAGCTCCGAGGCGATCTTGAGGGCGAACTCGAAGCGGCTGCCGGCACCATCGTCGACCGAGCCGAAACCCTGTTAACGACGAGCGAGAAGTCACGGGAGATTACGACTGTTCTCAGTGACCCACGCGAGCGGATCTCAGTAGATATCGGGCAGGTGATTCGGGTTCTCGCCGAAGAGACAGCCGACGACTGGCCCAACGCAGATATTGACGTTACAGGCCCGACAGAGCTCGTCGTCTCCGCGACCGAATCGATTAGCGCCGCATTCGAAGAGCTGTTGACCAACGCTGTGATCCATAACGAAAGCGAAGAACCTCGTGTGCGTGTTGACCTCGCTGTCGAGGGGTCGTGGGGCACTCTCAGCGTGCGGGACAACGGTCCGGGGGTTCCGGAGTTCGACAGAGATGTCCTCGAATCGGGAGAGGCTATCAAGACACTCTCACACGGTAGTGGACTGGGATTGTGGCTGGTCTACTGGACAGTTAACCGTTCCGAAGGTGAGATTCGCGTCGACAGCTGCGAACCACGCGGCACCGAGATTACAATCCGGCTTCCGCTCGAAACTAACGTCTAGCAGTCGGATAGAGTAACTGTATTCCACGGAGAGGCCCTGGTGAAACAGCCGATCGCTAACGCGTGCTTCTTGAACGGTTTCGAGAGCAGATGAATCGGATCGACGAGTGGTTGTTTATAAGCAATTCGCGACGTTGGGGCGAAGAGCTTCAAACTCCCAGCTGCACACTTATAAGCGGTTAGTAACGGAGCGCGTCAGCCGCGTCGATACCGGCTGTTGACCGGTTTCCCTCGAACGGTGACCGATTCGCTCCGACACCGTGTCACTCATGTGTCGTGACGGTGTGGACCCGACGATGGCGCTCCTCGAAGTGACCGCCGCCACCGGCCTCTCGGTGGTCGCCGGCACGGCGGTCACAGCATTCCTCTGTGTCGGCCCGCGACAGGTGTCTCGTGCGATGACCGACGTCGACGACCGCGTCCGCGAGGTCGCCCCCTACCTCGGGGCGGCGCTCGCGCTGCTCGCGGCCAAACAGCTCACCCAGGGGTACCGCCTGCGGCTCTCGCAGTCGCTCGACTGGGATATCACCGACGCGCTGTACGCCGTCGAGGGCGGGTTCGTGGCCGCACTTCAGGACCTGACTCCGGAGGCGACGCTGGAGTTCTTCGCAGTGAGCTACATGATCGGGTTCGCGTTCCTCCTCGTCGCGGCACCGGTGACGTACTTCCTCTCAGCGGGACTGGGGCGGCGGCACCTGAAGGAGCTGCTCGTCGCGTACATGCTGAACTACGCGGTGGGGACCGTCTGTTACACGCTCTTCATCTCGTACGGCCCGCGGAATCACCTGGAGATGGTCTCCGGACTGATGTACGAGGTGTACCCGCAGACACAGGACCTCACGGCGGCGG
Source organism: Methanobacteriota archaeon (assembly GCA_051745525.1). GTDB lineage: Archaea > Halobacteriota > Halobacteria > Halobacteriales > Haloferacaceae > Halorubrum. The sequence goes on from JBNJEE010000005.1 coordinate 21,308, forward strand.
TGGCCTCGAACACGAACGTGTTCCCGTCGCTCCACACCTCCCTCTCGGTCGCCGTCGTCGCCGTCGCGTGGCGCTCCCGACGGACGCATCCCCGGTGGACGCCCATCGCCGCCGCGGCCGCGGCCGCCGTGGTGTTCTCGACCATGTACCTCGGGATCCACTGGCTCTCCGACGTCGTCGCGGGCGTCGCGCTCGGCGTCGGTTCGGTTGCCCTCGCGGCGCGGATCGTGGACCGAGCGGAGTCGTCGTCGGTCGCGACCCGCGATGGCGAACGCCGAGAGCCAACCGGGCGGACGGGCGACGACTAGCCGCGGACGCCGTCGCCATCGAGGGCCGGGATACCGGGTCCAGCGTGTCGGAGAAAGCGGCGGGGGCACGCCCGCCGAAAGTCACTCCTCGTCGAGCAGACTTTCGACGAGGTCCTCGGGCTCGAACAGCGTGATGTCGTCGTACCCCTGTCCGGTGCCGAGAAAGAGGATCGGCTTGCCGGTGACGTACGCGACGGAGATGGCGGCGCCGCCCGAGGAGTCGGCGTCCGCCTTCGTCAAGATTGCGCCGTCGATCGCGGCGGCGTCGTTGAACTCCTTCGCGCGGTTGACGGCGTCTTGCCCCGCGACCGCCTCGTCGACGAAGAGGGTCATGTCCGGGTCGACGACGCGATCGATCTTCTCCAGCTGGGCCATCAGGTCGTCGCTCGTGTGGAGGCGGCCCGCCGTGTCGCCGAGGACGACGTCGATGTCGTTCGCCTCCGCGTACTCGACGCCGTCGTAGATGACCGCCGCCGGGTCGCCGCCCTGGTCGTGACTTATCAGATCGCGGCCGAGTCGGTCGGCGTGCTCGCGGATCTGCTCGTTGGCGCCCGCGCGGTACGTGTCGCCGTTCGCGAGGACGGAGGAGTAGCCGCGGTCGGCGAGCCACTCAGAGAGCTTCGCGATGCTCGTCGTCTTCCCGACGCCGTTGACGCCGGTGAAGACGATGGTGACCGGCTTCTCGGCCTCGGCGATCCGCTGTTCGAAGTCGAACTGACCGACCGCGATCACGTCAAGGAGGGCGTCGTAAAGCGCCGACTCGACGAGTTCGCCGGTCGTCTCGATCTGCTTGCGTGACTCGCCGAGCATGCTCTCGCGGACGCTGTCGAGGATCTGCTCGGCGACGCTCATCTCCACGTCGCTCTCGAGTAAGGCCATCTCCAGGTTCCACAGCGGCTCTTTTAAGTCCTCCTCCTCGATGATGATCCGGCCGGTCGCGAACGCCTTCGCGCGCTGGAAGGTGCTCGGCTCGTCGTCGCTCGACGCCGAGTCGTCGTCCGCGGCCGCCTCCTCGAAGTCGCGCTCGACCGCGGCGGCGTCGGTCGTGTCGCCGACGCCTTCGGCCGAAGCGTCGCTCGCGTCGGCGCCGCTCTCGGCGGCTGTCTCGTCGTCGGGGGGCTCCTCCTCGGTCGCGGTCGACTCCTCGACGTCCTCGCGGAAGCCGGAGAGCTTGTCTTTCAGTCCGTCGAACACGGTCGAGTCCTCGTCTTACTCCTCTTCGTCCTGCGCCTGCTGCATCTGCTGCATCTGCTGTTGTTGCATCTGCTGTTGCATCTGCTGGGCCTGCTGTTCGAGCTCGTCGCTCTCGGACTCCAGCTCGTCGACCTCTTCCTGCGTCTCCGCGATGCGGTCGTCGAGCGCCTCCTGTTTGCGCCGAAGCACGTCGATGGCGTCGTCCTGCTCCTGCTCCGCGGAGTAGTTCCCACCGAGCGAGACGATGACCTCGTCGATGTCTTGGACCTCCGCGCGGAGGTACGCGCCGCCGCCGAGCGGGACCTGGACGGTCGCGCCCGTGTCGAGCGTCTCGATGGCCTCGACCGCGTCGTCGATGTCGGCCTTCTCCTCGCGGTAGTCAGCGATCTCGGCTTCGAGGGTCTCGATCTCCTCGTCGAGCGCCTGGAGCTCCTGGGAGAGCTGCTGGAGCTGCTGTTGTCCGCCACCCATCATTCCTCGGACACCTCCTCGATGTCGATCTGGGTGCGCTTGCGGTTGTGCTGGCTCCCGACCGTGGTGTAGATCCGCTCGCGGGCGAGGTCCTCGTTCTCCGCCTCGATCTCCTTGGTGAACGGCTGGTCGCCGTCTCGACTCTGGAACCGTCCACTCACCGTATAGGTACTCATGTTCCCCGATCCGGCAGGGACAGGGAAGTATCTTCCTAAAAAGGGACAGGCGGCGACGCCGCCGCGGTCGGAGCGAAGCGGAGTCGGGAGACTGCAGAACGGTCCCGAGGGACGGCGAATCGGGGTCGAGAGACGGCTGAGCGGTCCCGAGAGCCGGGGGTCACCCAGAGAGGTCCGCGCGCCGAAACCGGACGACCGCGAGCGCGACGAGGACGGCGGTCGCGGCGAGCAGGACCGCCGCGCCCCTCAGGTCGTACTCGCCCAGCACGAGGACCGCGGAGGGGTCGTAGTGCGCCGTCGGACTGAGGTCTCCGGCCGTCGCGTAGTCGGTGCTCGCGACGACGGACTCGAACATGAACAGCGCGAACAGCGCGCCGAGCGCGACCCGCTGGGCGATCCCCGGCCGTGAGACGAGCGTCGACACGGCGATCCCGACTGCGCCGCACGTCAGGTGGTACGGCACCGCAAGCGCGTGGACCGCGACGAGCCGTTCGGCCGCGATCGTCTCCCCGACCGCGATGACGCCGACGTAGGCGACGACTGGCAGGACGAGGTTCAACAGTGCGACGAGCGGGACGAGCCCGAGGAACCGCCCGATCACCACGTCGCGGCGCGCGACCGGCGCCGACAGCGTGAGGTCCATCCGGCCGGAGGCGACGTCGCCGGCGATCGTCCCCCCGGCGAGGTACGCGAGGTAGAGCCCGACCAGGAGGAGCCACGCGAACTGGTAGAACTCAACCGCGAGGAACCCCTCGATAGAGGAGATGGCGATGATCCCGAACGCCTCCCGGAACGCCGGCGGGAACGCATCAACGTACGCGTCGAGGTCGATACCCGCGGTCGACAGCGAGGGGAAGAAGGCCAGAAAGAGGAGGAGGAACGCGGAGAGCAGCCCCGTCACGACCAGCGACCCGCGGGCGCGGCCGGCGGCGTCGTAGCGCGCGATCGCGAGCCACGGCGCCGGGCGGTCACTCATCGGGACTCACCCCCGGGCTCGGCAGTCGCGTCGCTCCCACCGTCGCCGACCCGTGTCGCGCCGCTTCCGCCGCCTCCCCCGCCCCCGGTCGGTCCCGGTACCTCGCCGTCGTAGAACGTCATGAACGCCTCTTCGAGGGGGGCGTCGACTACGTCGAGGTCCGTGACGGTGTACCCCGAGAGTAGGTCTATCAGCGCGTCGTACTCGCCGGTCCACGTGAACGAGGCGGTCTCGCCGACGCGGAGGTTCATGATCCCACGGACCTCGAAGTCGGTGCGGTCAACGTCCTCCGCGACGCGGACGCGAACCTGCTTGCCGCCTCGCGAGCGGAGGTCCGAGACGGACTCGACCGCGACGAGGTGGCCCTCCCGGAGGACGCCGACGCGGTCGCAAAGGGCGGCCACCTCGCCGAGGACGTGCGACGAGAGGAGGACGCTCGCCCCGTTGTCGACGCGCTCGCGCACGAGTGCGGCGAACTCCTCTTGAAGCAGCGGGTCGAGCCCAGAGGTCGGCTCGTCGAGCAACAACAGGTCGGGGTTGTGCATGAACGCGGCCACCAGCGCCACCTTCTGGCGGTTCCCCCTCGAGAGGTCGGCGATCCGGCGCGACTCGTCGAGCCCGAACCGGTCGACGAGTTCCTCCCGGCTCGACGCGCCTCGGAGCGCCGCCTGGTGGTCGAGAAAGGCCTTTGCGGTGCGCTCGCGGTCCAGTCCGGGGTCGCCGGGGAGATACCCGATCCGCTCGCGGACGCGGCGCGACTCAACCGGGTCGGTCGCGTCGTGACCGAGCAGCGTCGCGCCGCCGCTCGTCGGCGAGAGGAAGCCTAAAAGGGTGCGGATCGCGGTCGTCTTCCCTGCGCCGTTCGGGCCGAGGAAGCCGAACACTTCGCCGTCCTCGACGGTGAACGAGACGGCTTCGATCCCCCGGACGTCGCCGTAGTACTTGGAAAGATCGCGACACTCGATGGCGGGCATACCGTCCGCAACTCCGCTGCGGTTCTTAAATGTGGGAGGGAAATTCAAACGGAGACGAAAAGGTCGTGACGAACAGCCTAATCGATGAAGCCGAGCGTCTCCTCGATCCGGCCCAGCTCCGGGCCGGTCGTGTCTTCGCCGACGACGTACCCCTCGTCGGTGGCGACGAGGCCGGAGCCGACGAGCGGCGCGCCGTAGTTGACGGTGCCGAGGTCGGCGCGGACGTCGAGCGCCTCCTCGACGCCCTGAAGCTCCGACTCGGTCGACTGGGGGTGACAGAGCACTCCCGTGTTGTTGGCGACCGCCGCGGTACCGACGGTGCGGACGTCCCCGAGGTCGCCCCGGGTCACGGGGACGTCGAGCGCGTCTTTGACCGCCTGAATCGCCTCTCGGGAGAGGTCCGGGTGAACGTAGGCGCCGTAGTCGTTCGCGAGGACGACGTTGCCGGCGGCGTTGATCTCGCCCGGGAGCGCGCGCACCGAGGTATCGGCCGCGTCGGCGATGCGGTCCTTCTCGCGTTCGGTCGTGCGCGAGGAGACGAGCACGCCGTTCTCGTTGCCCGTCGCGAGCGCGCCGACCGTGTTGGACCTTCCGACCGTCGTCAGCAGGGGCTCCGCGCCGAGTTCCGCCCCGAGGTCCTCGGCGAGCGCCTCGTCGACGTCCGGCCGGACCAGCAGGAGGTCGTCGACGGCGCGGGCGAACACGCCCACGTACGACGAGCCGGTGAAGGTCGCCCGTAACACGTTACTCGGCGTGTTCGGCCTCGACGACCGGCTCGCCGTCCTCGACGAACCGAGCCGCGCGGACCCGAACCGTGCTGGGCGGGTTCTGTCGCCCGTTCTCCCAGACGGCCTCGTTGACGGAGCCGTCGATGATCACGTCGCCCTCGTCGACGGAGAAGTGCTTCGCGAGGTGCTGACGGGTGATCTTCATGGCGTAGTCGGCGCGCTGCTGGACGGGCTTGTCCTTCGCGTCGCGGAGCGGGACAGTGACGACGCGCTCCTCGAAGTCGTTCGTCGACATTTACTCGTCCAGGTCGTTCCGGCGCCAGTTGCGCCGCTTGGGGTTTCGCGTCACGTTCATGTCCGTCTTCATCATGACCCACGCGGGGACGCGGGTGTTCTGGCGCTCCGCCTTCGCCAGACGCTTCTTTTGAGCCTTCGATTTGTCTCCCATAGTGCCGCACACTTCCCCCGGGTCGCATAAAACCCCTTCCATACGGGGTCGCGCGCGTCGACGCTCGGGCACCGTTCGGCTGTGCTCGGCGCGCGCCGAGGCATCGGCCGAGACCGCTACAGTTCCCGCTCGGCGATCCCGGTGTAGATCCGGTAACACCGGTCCAAGACGTCGAGGCTCGCGCTCTCGGTGTCGGTGTGCGCCTCCCCCGGCTCCGAGGCGCCGCAGACGAGGCAGTCGGTGCCGGCCCCCGCGAGCCATCCCGCGTCGGTCGCGTGCGGCTTGATGACATGTTCGGGCGCGTCGAGGCCGCGCCCGTCGTGGACCGCGCGGGCGACGTCGAGCGCGGCGTCGGCGAACGGCGCGTCGCCGCAGGCCATCGGCGGGAGGTCCTGGTCGACGACGAGTTTGACGCCCGGTACCGCGTCGGCGACCCCTGCGAGGTCCGCGCGGCCGCCGGGCACCGTGCGCTCGTCGACCGTCGCCTCGCAGCGCTCCGGGATCACGTTCCACGTCTCGCCGCCGTCGACGATCGTGACCGCGAGCGACCCCGACACGTCGTTGCTGAGGACCGTCGTATCCGGCACGTCGAGGTCGCGCACCGCGTCGATGGCGTCGCACGCCCGGTAGATGGCGTTCTCGCCCGCCTCCGGCTCCGAGGCGTGCGCGGCCTCCCCGCGCGCGACGAGCCGAGAGCCCCGGCGCCCGCGGTGGGCGACGACCACGTCCGTGACGCCCGGCTTCGAGTAGTTCGTCGACCCCTCCGCGACGACCGCCCTGTCCGGCGCGAACCCGGAGTCGATCGCGTGACGTGCGCCCTCGCCGCCGACCTCCTCGCCGACGAACGACGCGAAGACCAGTTCGCGGCCCTCGGGCAGCGACGCGTCCCGGAACGCGCACATTGCGGCCGCGACCGACCCCTTCATGTCCGCGGTCCCGCGGCCGTAGATCCGGCCATCGCGCCGCTCGACGACGTACTCGCCGTCGAGTCCCTCGCCGGTCGTCTGCTCGGGCGCCGGCGGGACCACGTCGTGGTGGCCGACCAGCGCGAGCGAATCAGCCTCCTGGTCGTCAGTCGCGCCCGCGAACGCGAGGACGTTGCCCACTTTGTCGCGCTCGACGGTCGCGTCCGTCTCCGCGCGCAGCCACTCCTCGATGGCGTCGCCCGCGGCCGTCTCGTCCTCGTGGGAGGGGATCGAGACGAGCCGCTCGGTCAGGTCCGCGATTTCGGTCATGCCCACGCTGGGCGTCGTCGCCGCATAAGCGCGTCCCTCGCGGCGAAGCGGGCGAGCCGCGCTCCCGCCTCACGTCGTGAACAGCTCGGTGTCCTCGGGCACCGCGAACAGCCCGAGTCGGACGCCCGCGTCGAGCCAGCCGTAGCCGTACGAGTAGGACGCGAGCGCGTTCACGGGGTCGCCGTCAGCCCGGAAGTGACGGCCGTCCTCGAGGTACGACTCGGCCATCTCCGTCACGTCGGCGGCGGCCTCGCCGAGCGGCGTGTTCGCGGGGGGACGCGGCTCCGCGACCGCCAGCGCGTCCGCGAGCATCCGCTCGTAGCGGTCGGTCTTCTCCTCCAGGTCAGCGGGCATGCGCGGTGGTTCCCGCGAGCGAATAAAAAGGGCGTCGGGTAGCGAGGTTTATGTTCGACGCGGTCGGGACACGAGACGATGCCCTCCGACGGATCACCCGATGTCGGTCGTGGCCCGTCGCGCCCGATGGACCCCACCGGTCGCGGGGCGCTCGCGATCGTGCTCGCAACGAACCTCCTCCCACTCGCCGGCGTCGTCGCGTTCGGCTGGCGGATCGGCGAGCTGCTCGCGGTGTACTGGATCGAGGTCGTCGTGATGGTGCTCGCGTACAGCGCCGCCGCGCTGTTCGCCGAGCGGCCGATCGACCTAGAGGACCGCTCCTTCTACGTCGTCGGCTACTCCGAAGACACCGAAATAGACGAGGACCGGTGGGAAGCCGACCCGGAGCCGATTCGCCTCGTCTCGTGGCTCCCGCCGGTCTACCGCCGGAACGTCGGAGTGGTCGTCCGCTCGCTCGGCGTCTTCTACTTCGTCGCCTTCCCGCTTCTCGGCGTGGGCCTCGACGCCGTGTCGTACGTCACGCCTTCGGTCGGCTTCGCCGCCGTCGGCGTCTGTCTGGCGCAGGTCGCGGAGGTGCGCCGCGAGTTCTTCGCCGAACGCGCCTACGAGGAGCAGTCGCCGTACATGGTGGTTGAGGCCGCCCAGCGCATCGTCTTCTTTTATTTCGGTATCGGGATGCTTGCCGTCCCCGCCGTCACGGTCGTACTCCTCGTGATCCAAGCGGTAGCGGGGTCCGCCGCGTTCGACGCGGTCGCCGCGGTCGTCGGCCCCGGGGCCCTCCTCCTTCCGTATCTGGTCCCGATCGCGCTCGCGAAGGCGACCGTCGAGTGGGGACGCCGCCGGGCCGTCCGCGAGAACGACCCGGACGGGATCGCGACATGGTTCACCGGCGAGGACCCACGCCGCGAGTGGAAGAGAGAGGAGGAGTCTTCCGGCGGCTGGTGACGGGCGGGTGCGGAGCGCGGCCCGGCCTGAAAAACGCAACGCCGATACCCTCGGCCGCGAAACAGGCCCTCATGTACGAGGCCGTTCACGCCTACCCCGACGGGGAGGCGACCGTCGCGCGCCACGCCGCGACCGCCGCTCGCAACGGCTACGACGGGATCGTGGTGCGGTCGCGCGACGCGATCGATTCGGCGGCCGGTGGCGAGCAGAGCGGTTCGGCCCCGCCCGACACCGACGGGAGCCCCGTCCGCGACCCGGACGCCCTCCGCGAGGAGTACGGGATCGACGTCGTCGATGCGGTCGAGGTCGACGCCGACGACCCCACGAGCGCCTCCGGCGCGGTCGGGAACTACCGCTCCGACCGGACCGTGGTCTGCGTCGCCGGGGGCGACGACGCCCTGAACCGGTTCGCGGTCGAGCAGCCCCGTGTCGACGTCCTCGTCCGCCCGATGGCGGACGGCGGCGACTTCAATCACGTCCTCGCGAAGGCGGCGCGCGGCAACGGTGTCCGCGTCGAGTTCGATTTCGGTCCGGCCCTGCGCGAGACCGGCGGGAAGCGCGTCCGGGCGCTCGCCGACCTCCGGAAACTCCGCGAGATCGTCGACCACTACGACGCGCCCTACGTCGTGAGCGCGAACGCGCGCTCGCACCTCGGGCTGCGGGCCCCCCGGGAACTGGTCGCGGTCGGCGAGGCGGTCGGGTTCGACGCGGAGGCCGTCCGCGAGGGGCTCCGGGCGTGGGGCGACCTCGTCGAGCGCAACCGGGAGCGCCGCTCCGAGGGCTTCATAGAGCCGGGGGTCCGACGTGGCAGGTATGAAGAAGACGGTTGAGGAGCACGCCGAGCGGTTTTCCGAGAAGGCCGCGGAGTACGACGACTCGAAGAGCGAGGAGTACCACGCCTGCGCGAGCCTCGTTATCGACCGCGCGGCGCCCGGGTCGGAAGACGTGGTCCTCGATCTGGGCGCCGGGACCGGCGCCATCGCGCTGGCGGTCGCCGAGGACGCCGAACGCGTCCTCGCGCGGGACGTTAGCGAGGGGATGATGGAGGAGGGGCGCCGGAAGGCCGAAGAGCGGGGGATCGGCAACGTCGAGTTCGCGTACGGCGAGTTCCGCGACCCCGGCCTCGAACCGGACCAGCGGGTCGACGTCGTCACCTCGAACTTCGCGCTCCACCACCTCGCGGACGACGAGAAGCGCGAGGCGATCCGCGTGATGGCCGAGACGGGCGCGCGGCGGGTCGTCCTCGGCGACGTCGCCTTCTTCGAGGACCCCGAACCCGAGGCGCCCTTTTACAGCCCCGAGGTCGACGACCCGGCGACGGTGGGCACGCTCGTCGCGTCGTTCACCGACGAGGGGTTCGCGGTGACCGCGGTCGAGCGCGTCCACGACCAGGTCGCGGTTATCGTCGCGGAGCGGATCCGCGAGGTCCCGGTGTGATCTCCCCGTGAAACACCTCCCCAAGCACCTCCGGCCGCGGCGGCGGTACCTCGCGGTCGGGATCGAGTCGTGGACGGACGCCGAGATAGGTCGGCGCGCGTTCCAGCGCGCGCTCTGGTACAGCGCCGGCAACCTCCTCGGGGACGCGGGCAGCGCCGACGCCGACCTCACGCTGCTAACGTTCTCGCACGCTGACGGGACCGGCGAGGCCGTCGTCCGGGTCAGACACGGCCACGTCGACGACGCGCGCGCCGCGATCGCCTGCGTGAGCGAGGTCGACGGCGAGCCCGTCGGAATCCTCGTCAGAGGGATTTCGGGGACGGTACGTGCCTGTGAGGAAAGATATATGCGTCGCGCGACCGCCAGTTCGACACAGCGAGACGTCGCGTTCGAGGGCGCCGAGCGGCCCGCGACCGTGCGCGGAGACGCGTGCGACCTGCGGGCCGATTCGGGTCGCGTCGGCGCGACAATGTTCGACACCGAGTGATACCATGCAGGGCCAATCCCAACAGCAGGCGTACGACCGAGGCATCACCATCTTCTCTCCGGACGGCCGACTCTACCAGGTCGAGTACGCCCGGGAGGCGGTGAAACGAGGGACGGCGAGCGTCGGGATTCGCGCCGAGGACGGCGTCGTTCTCGCGGCCGACAAGCGCGCCCGCTCCCCGCTCATGGAGCCGGAGAGCATCGAGAAGCTCCACAAGGCCGACGATCACGTCGGCGTCGCGAGCGCGGGCCACGTCGCCGACGCCCGCCAGCTGATCGACTTCGCGCGCCGGCAGGCGCAGGTGAACCGCCTCCGCTACGGCGAGCCGGTCGGCATCGAGACGCTGACGAAAAACATCACCGACCACATCCAGCAGTACACGCAGGTCGGCGGCGCGCGCCCGTTCGGCGTCGCGCTCATCGTCGGCGGCGTCGAGAACGGCGAGCCGCGCCTGTTCGAGACGGACCCCTCGGGCACCCCCTACGAGTGGCAGGCGCTCTCCATCGGCTCGGACCGCAGCGACCTCCGCGACTACCTCGAGTCGGAGTACGAGGAGGGCATCTCGACGGACGAGGCGGTCGGGCTCGCGCTCGACACCCTCGCGCAGTCGAACGACGGCGAGTTGTCGCCTGACGGCGTCGGCGTCGCGACGATCACCGTCGACGACCCCGAGTACGCCGAGCGGCCGGCCGACGAGATCGAGGAGATCCTCGAGGAGCGCGACCTGCTCGCGACCGACGAGGACGAGGCGGACGGCGAGAGCGACGAGGACGCGGCGGACGACGAGGAGTAGGGCGGCAGTCCGCTCCCGGTCGCCGGGAGCGGTTCGCCGCCGGGCCGGGAGAGTTATGCCGTCGGAGACAGACCGGAGAGGCGTGCAGAAGACGGCACTCATCACCGGCTGTTCCTCGGGCATCGGCCGCGCCGCGGCGCACGCGTTCCTCGACGAGGGATGGACCGTGTACGCCACCGCGCGGAACCCCGCGGACGTCGAAGCGCTCGGCGAGGCGGGCTGTGAACTCGCCACGCTCGACGTCACCGACCAGGACGACGTCGACCGCGTCGTGGGCCGCGTCTTAGACGAGGAGGGCGCGATCGACGCCCTGATCAACAACGCCGGCTACGGCCAGTTCGGCCCCGTCGAGGACGTCACGACGGACCGTGTCCACGATCAGTTCGACGTGAACGTGTACGGTCCGCATCGGCTGATCCGCGCGGTCCTCCCCGCGATGCGCCGCGAGCGCGACGGGACCATCGTCAACGTCTCCTCGGTCGCCGGCCGGGTGTCGATGCCCGGCGGCGGCGTGTACAGCGGCTCGAAGTTCGCCTTGGAGGCGATGTCCGACGCGCTCCGCAACGAGGTCGGGGACCTCGGTATCGACGTGGTCGTCGTCGAGCCCGGCCCAGTGAAGACCAACTTCTCGAAGCGAGCGGAGCGGGAAGCGGACCCCGAGGAGCGCGAGGGGATCGAGCGGACCGACGCCTACGACGAGTTCTACGCGATGTTCGAGGACGCGCAGCTGATCGGCGGCGACGGTCCCGGCGCGGTCGAGCCGGAGCTCGTCGCGAACGCCATCTACGACGCCGCGAGCGCGACTCGGCCGCCGGCGCGAGTCCAGCCCGGCACCGTCGCGCGCGTCGGCGTCCTCGCGCGCTTCCTCCCCGACGCGCTGCTCGACAAGGCGTACGGGCTCGTTCGGAACTTCACGTCGTAGCGGTCGGGCGTCACGCCGAACCGCTACCGTCGTCGCCGACGTCGACCGCGAACGGGCTCTCCTCCTCCCGCCAGTCCCAGCCGGGGAGCCGCGTCTGGAAGCCGGCCGCGAGCGCGGCGTCGAGGTCATCCGCGCCGGCGGTCCCGGCGCCGGGTTCGTCCGCTCCGGCCGTTGTGTCCCGGTCCACGTAAAGGTCGGCGACGTGGAACGTCGCCTGCGCGAGCAGCGAGAGGGGGCGCCCGCCCGCTATCGTCGCCGCCAGCTCGCGGCCGAGGACCTCGTCGAGGACGAACCCGGGGTAGTCGCCCGCCACGTCGAGGTCGCGGAGGAGCGCGACGACGGCCGCGACGTTGACCGCGACCTCGCCGTCGGCGAAGACGGCATCGACTTCGCGGCGGTACGCGTCGGGCGCCACCGCGTCGACGTCGGTCTCGAAGAGCCGACCGAGCCGGTCGCGGGTGTCGTTGAGTATCGGGACGACCACGTCGGCGCGGTCGCGGATCCAGGCGTGTTCGTCGCGGACCGTCTGCGGCGTGACGCGCATGGACGGAATTGGGCCGCTTGCGGCTTGCCCTTTGCGAAGGCTTTTATAACGGCGGAGCAGTAGCGTGAACCAAGCGGGTTTTCGCTGGCTGTTCCCGCGTACGGAACCAGTACGGACAGTACTTCCACTATGCCTACCCCGTCACGGTCGATCGATCGGCGGCGAGTCGCCGCGCGCCGCGCGACGCGATTCGACGACGACGACGGCCTCGACGACCCGCAGTGAGATATGAGTCAAGTCGACAAGCAACTCGATACGTTGAAATCGGAGATAGAACAGGAGATCCCGAACGATATCACGGTCACCGACGTGAAATACGAGGGGCCGGAGCTGGTCGTGTACACGCGCGACCCCAAGCGGTTCGCGGGCGACGGCGACCTGATCCGCCGGCTCGCCTCGAAGCTCCGCAAGCGGATCACGGTCCGACCGGATCCGAGCGCCCTCTCGCCGCCGGCGCGGGCCGAAGAGGAGGTCCGCGAGGTGATCCCGGAAGAGGCCGGCGTGACCGACCTCGACTTCCACGAGGACACCGGCGAGGTCGTCATCGAGGCCGAAAAGCCCGGGATGGTGATCGGCCGCCGCGGCTCGACGCTCCGGGAGATCACCCAGGAGGTCGGCTGGACCCCCGAGGTCGTTCGGACACCGCCGATAGAGTCCTCCACCGTCTCGAACGTCCGCGGCTTCCTGAAAAACGAGCGCGAGGAGCGCCGCGACATTCTCGAACGTGTCGGGCGACAGATCCACCGCGAAGAGATGTCCGACGACGAGTGGGTCCGGATCACGACGCTCGGCTGCTGTCGCGAGGTCGGCCGCGCGGCCTTCATCCTCTCGACGCCCGAGACCCGGATCCTCATCGACTGCGGCGACAAGCCCGGCGCCGAGGGCGAGGTGCCGTACCTCCAGGTCCCAGAGGCGCTCGGCGCGGGCGCGGCGACGCTCGACGCGGTCGTGTTGACCCACGCCCACCTCGACCACTCGGCGCTGGTCCCGCTGCTGTTTAAATACGGCTACGACGGCCCCATCTACACGACGGAGCCGACCCGCGACCTGATGGGTCTGCTCACGCTCGACTACCTCGACGTCGCGGCGAAGGACGGGCGGACGCCGCCGTACGAGTCCGCGCAGGTCCGCGACGCGATCAAACACACCATTCCGCTGGAGTACGGCGACGTGACCGACGTCGCGCCGGACGTGAAGCTCACGTTCCACAACGCGGGCCACATCCTCGGCAGTGCGGTCACCCACTTCCACATCGGCGACGGCCTCTACAACGTCGCGTTCTCGGGCGACATCCACTACGAGGACACGCGTCTCTTCAACGGCGCCGTCAACGACTTCCCGCGCGTCGAGACGCTGGTGTTGGAGTCCACCTACGGCGGCCGCAACGACTACCAGACCGACCAGGAGGACTCCGAGGAGGCCCTCAAAGAGGTCATCAACGAGACGTACGAGCAGGGCGGGAAGGTCGTCATCCCCGCCTTCGCCGTGGGACGCTCCCAGGAGATCATGCTCGTCTTGGAGGAGGCGATGCGCGAGGGCGATATCCCCGAGATGCCCGTCCACCTCGACGGGATGATCTGGGAGGCAACTGCAATCCACACGACGTACCCCGAGTACCTCCGCGACGACCTCCGCGACCGCATCTTCCACGAAGACGAGAACCCGTTCCTCGCCGACCAGTTCAACCACATCGACGCCGGCGAGGACGAGCGGCAGGAGGTCGCCGACGGCGACCAGTGTATTATCGTCTCCACGTCCGGGATGATCGAGGGCGGGCCGATCATGTCGTGGCTCCGCCACATCGGTCCCGACCCGGACTCGAACCTCGTGTTCGTCGGCTACCAGGCGCAGGGGACGCTCGGCCGCCGGATCCAGAACGGCTGGGACGAAATCCCGGTCGACGGCTGGGGCGGCGGCAGCCGCGGCGACACGCTCACCCTGGAGATGGGCACGGAGGTCGTCGACGGCTTCTCCGGTCACGCCGACCGCCAGGGGTTAGAGAACTTCGTGAAGACGATGAACCCGCGCCCGGAGAAGGTCCTCTGTGTCCACGGCGACGAGAGCTCGGTCCAGGACCTCTCGTCGTCGCTGTACCACGACTACAACATGCGGACGTTCGCGCCGAAGAACTTGGAGACGTTCCGGTTCAAGTGAGTCCTCGACGGGGGCACAGGACGAGGGCGGCGTGACGAACGTTCGCTCGCGCCTCGTCGGCCGGCGGGGGCGTCCGCTGACGCGGGCGGAATCGCCGGATCGGCGACTATGACATCGAAGTTACTTTTATGATTCAGACGATGGATTCGGTGATGGGCACCTACGAGACGTTCGACCGAGGCGTCGAAGTGAACGGGCAGACGGTGCTGACGATAGTCGAGGAGGCCATGGGACGCTTCTCCGACGAGTATCGGGAGCGGGCGCTACGGGCGCTCGCCGCGGAGGGGATCACCGACCCGGACCCCGAAGAATGGTACCCGCAGCAGACCTGGTTGAACGCCTTCGAGACCATCGCCGAGGAGTTACAGCCGCACGTACTCGATCGGCTCGGCGAACAGCTCCCCGAGGTCGCCGCCTGGCCGAACGACTTCGAGACCGTCGCTGCGGGGCTTCAGTCGATCGATGAGGCCTACCAACAGAACCACCGCGGCGGCGACATCGGCTACTACGAGTTCGAGCGGACGGGAGACCGAGCCGGCGAACTAACGTGTCACAACCCCTACCCCTGCCCGTTCGATCGGGGCCTCGTCCGCGGCGTCGCCAAACAGTACGCGTCCGTAGACGCGTTCGTCTTCATCGAGGAGACCGGAGAGACGTGTCGGCGTGATGGCGACGACGCCTGTGCGTACACGGTGTACTGGTAGCTACCGGTTGTAGGACTCAAGCGCATCCCTGAGCTCTGCGGCGGTGAACTCCGAAGCGAGCGTGACGATCTCTTGGAGGTCTTCGTAGCTCCGTCGCAGCTCCTCGATCCGCGCCGCCTCGGGAGAGCCGTCGTCGGGGAGCTGTGCCTCCGCGCGTTGGATCGCACGGAGCGTCGTCTGTATCTCGCGGTGGACGTACTGTTGGAAGACGTCTTGGAGGCTGAACCAGAGTTCCCGCTCGGCCGCATAGTGGACCCGTCGTCCGCCGCCTTCTGAAGACCGACGGTGGACGAGTCCGATCCGCGTCAGCGTCCGCGTCACGTTGCTGATCGTCGACTTCGCGTACCCCGTTTCCTCGACGAGTTCCGGAATCGAGAGGGGCGCTTCGGAGAAGTATAAGACGCCGTAGATCCGCCCCGCGCTTCGACTGAGCCCGTACACTTCCGCCGACTGCTCCATGGACTCGATGACGCGCTCGCGGGCGACGGCACGGTCGTCTTCACTCATACCTGTCTGTCGTCAGCGCGACGTGATGGAAACGCTGTTGGATCATACCACGAGTATGTATTCCGGAAGTATTAAATTGTTTGATTCGTTTGTTCGGAGTAAGCCGAATAAACAGAACTAGAAGATCGCGACTCACCGGTACCATGCCGAGCGCCTTCCCACATCAACCGCCAGTCACCCACGCTCCCCGTGAAGAGACCAACATCGTCGTCGACCAGGACGAGACGACGGACGTCTTACAGGTCCTCTCCTCCGAATCGGCACAGCGGATACTGACCACGCTGAAAGCGAGGCCGAAAACGGCCTCGGAGATCGCCGAGTCGGTCGATCAGTCGGTCCAGAACGTCTCGTACCACTTGGAGCGGCTCTGTGACGCCGAACTGATAACGCCGACCGAGACGTGGTATTCCGAGAAAGGAACGGAGATGACGGTGTACGCGCTCGCCGCCGAACGACTCGTCGTCACGTTCGAAGGCAGCGCCGACTGAGAGCCGCGCTCGGCTTACTCGCCGCCTAGCCGTCGACGTCTCCGGCTGGCCGCTCGCCGGCCGACTCGCCCTCTCGCTCCTCTACCCGCTCGTCCACCTTCCCGTCCCGTCGGTCTCGCTCCCGCGCGTCCGGGTCGCGTTCGGCGGGGTCGCCGTAACCGCCGCCGCCCGGCGTCCGGATAGAGAGCGTCGTTCCGGCGGCGACGTCGACTGACGCCTTCGCCGGAACTGTCTCGCCGTCGATCAGGTTCTGCCCGAGCGCGCCGTCCGCGCCGCCGTCGAGCCCTCGCGGGGCGTTCCGCCGACGTTCGGTCAGTAGCGACACCGTCGCGGCGGTGTCGACGGTGACGGTCCGCTCGATTCCGAGGCCGCCGCGGTGGCGGCCGTCGCCGCCGCTCGACGGGCGCAGCGCGTACCGCTCGACCCGGAGCGGATACGCCGTCTCCAGCGCCTCGATCGGCGTGTTGAGCGTGTTGGTCATCCCGACCTGAACGCCGTCCATCCCGTCTTTGCTCGGCCTGGCGCCGAACCCGCCGGCGATCGTCTCGTAGTAGGTGAACTCCCCCGTACGGTCGCCGATGATCAGGTTGTTCATCGTCCCCTGCCCGCCGGCGGGAACGACGTCCGGCACCGCCTCGGCGAGCGCCTCCAGCGTCACGTCGGTGACGCGCTGGCTCGTCTCGACGTTTCCGCCGACGACCGCGGCCGGCGGCCGGGGATCGAGCAGCGACCCCTCGGGCGCCGAGATCGAGACCGGCTCGTAGCAGCCACGGTTCGGCGGGATCTCCGGGTCCGTGACCGCGCGGACGGCGAAGTACACCGCGCTCTTCGCGACCGAGAACGGGGCGTTCAGGTTGCCGGCCACCTGGTCGGCGGTGCCAGCGAAGTCGACGTCGATCGCAGCGCCGTCGACGGTGACCGCCACCTCGACCGGCATGTCCGCGTCAGTGACGCCGTCCCCTTCTAGAACGTCTCGCGCTCGGTAGGTGCCGTCCGGGAGCTCCCGTATCTCCGCTTCGACGCGCTCGCGGGAGTAGTCGATGACGGCGTCGAACGCGTCGAGGAGCGTCTCGCCGTGTTCGTCGAGCAGTTCGCCGACGCGCTCCTCGGCGCGGGCGTTCGCGGCGCGCTGCGCGCGCAGGTCCGCCTCGCGCTCGTCCGGTGTCCGGACGTTGGCGAGGATCAGGTCCCGGACGGCCTCGTTCGGCTCGCCGCCGTCGACGAGCCGGACCGCCGGGAGCCGGAGCCCCTCCTCGTAGATCTCCCGCGCGCCGGGCGGCATGCTCCCCGGCGCGCT
>JBNJEE010000064.1:0-13734 GCA_051745525.1 Methanobacteriota archaeon
CCGGCCCTGGCGGGGACGATCAACGCGTTCGCGGTCGGCTACGTCCTCGTGATGGCGGTGCTGGGGACGACGCTGATGGGGTACTCCGCGCCGTTCGAATCGATCGCGACCTCGTGGCTGGACCGCGGCGGATCGGACGGGGGCGGGGCGGGCGGATAGGCGTTCTGCGCGGAGATCGTTTATTTATAAATAACCGTCAGCGGGTCGGGGGCAAACGCCGCCAAAGCCCCAGTCGCTCGCTTATAAACGGTTGACGGTAGATAGGCGACGAACGCCGCCAAAGCCCCAGTCGTGAAGCCGCCGCACACTCGCTGCGCTCCTCGCTCGTTCGCTTCGCTCACTCACTGCGGTGCTTACGTCGTCTGCGGCGGCTTCGCGACTGCCCCTTTGAGCCCCGCCCCGCTCCGCACAGCACCTCACGCCTCCCCAGCCTCGTCAGTCGCCTCCGCTTCGCTCCGGCGACTGACTCCCTCGCGCGTGCTGCTCGGCCGCAAGGCGGCCTCGCAGGCGCGCGCCGACCGCCGATTTATAAGTCTCTCTCGTCGTCTCGGCGGCAGTTTATAAGTAGAATCGTTGCGCTTGACCCTATTCGGTCGCGACCGGGCCGCGGCCGACGACGTCCTCGACCGCCTGGACGAAGTCGCTCCGGTTCTCGAAGAGGGGCACCTCGGACTCCGCGAGCACGTCGTCGAGCGTGCGCGGGCCGTCTGGCGTCCGGAGTTCGCTGTCGCCCTCCTGTTCGCAGACGTCGCTGCGCGTCGTGGGCCAGGTGAGCCGCGACGCGACGCGGGCGACCGGCTCGCCGGCCACGTCCGGCCCGTCGCCGAGTTCGACGGCCGGCTCCGCTTCCGCCTCCTCGTCTTCCCCGTCCGCATCGGTGTCGCTCATGCCCCGCGGTTCCGCTCGGGCGACACTAATGGTTTCGATGCCGCTCGGGGGCTCGCGGGGGCGCAGCCGCGAGGCCGCCGTCGGCTCGGTCCGACTCCGAGAATACACCCGAAATAATTCGGTAATACCGTTATATTATCCGGCCGTAATCTCCGGTTGGGGGCAGGCACACGACTCCCGTATTCGCGCTTCGACGTTCGACGCGCCGGTCTCCGCGTTTTCCGTCGCGTCTCTTCTGATGGAGAGCCGCCGCGCTCGCTTCCCGTCACACCCACCCGCGGTCGGTCCGGTTCAGCCGCTCACAGCCGTCCTCGGTGACGACCACGAGGTCCTCGATCCGACAGCCGAACCGCCCGTCGAGGTAGACTCCCGGCTCGACCGAGCAGACCATCCCCGGCTCCAGCGCGCGGTCGTTGCCGGCGACGAGGTATGGCTCCTCGTGAACGTCTAACCCGACGCCGTGGCCGGTCCGGTGGACGAACGCGTCGCCGTACCCCGCCGCATCGATCACGTCGCGCGCGGCGCGGTCGACGGCGGACGCCGGGACGCCGGGGCCGACCGCCTCCACGCCGGCCGCCTGCGCCTCGCGCACGACCTCGTGGACCTCTCGGTACGCCTCGCTCGGCTCTCCCCCGAAGGCGAGTGTCCGCGTCTGGTCGGAGGGGTAGCCGTCGACGCGCGTCCCGAAGTCGAGGACGACCGGCTCGCCCGCGCGGATCTCGCGGTCGCCGTGACCGTGGTGCGGCTTCGCGCCGTTCTCGCCCACCGCGACGGCGGTCTCGAAGCTGACGCCGCGCCCCCCGCGCTCGGCAAGCCGCTCGGCGATCCAATCGGCGAGCGCGGCCTCGGTCATCCCGACGGCGTCGGCGCCCAGCTCGCGGAGGTCGCCCACGACCCCGTCCGCGACCGCGGCCGCCTCGCGGAGCGCCGCTAGTTCGGCCTCGTCCTTCCGCACCCGGAGGTCGGCGAGCGCCTCGCTCGCGAGCCCCCACGCCGCGTCGGGTGCCGCCGCGCGCAGGTCCTGCGTGAACCGTGCCCACATCGTGTCGTCGACGAGGAGCCGCCCCGCGTCGAGCCCCCGGTCCGCGAGCAGCTCGCGCGTCGCCGCGACCGGGTCGTCGCCGTCGCTCCACGTCCGTACCTCCGCGACGGTCGTCGCCTCCCGGACCTGCGTCTCGTACAGCGCCGGCGCGAGCAGCGCCGGCTCCGGGTCGGCCGCGCTCGCGGCCGGCACGACGAGGAAGAAGTGGCGCTCGCCGGGCTCCTCGGCGAAGCCGGTGAGGTACTGGAGGTTGCGGCTCGGGAACGCGACCAGCCCCGCCGCGTCGACGGCGTCCAGCCGCTTTGCGGCCCGTTCGCGTCGTCGCTCGTGCGGTCCGGTCGGCTCTCCCGCCGACCCGCCCGCGTGTGCGTCGTCGGTCACGCGCCGGAGTTCGGACTCGGTATATAAGTAGGATGGCGTTGACCGAGCCGCAAGCGGTCCATAACTAGGGGCCGTCAGTCGCTATGTAATACCATGTCAACCGAGAAGGCCGCGACGTTCGATTGCCCCGAGTGCGACGTGTCCGCCCCCTCAACGTCGGTACCGTACGACTCGCTCGGCTACGTCGTCTGCCCGGTGTGCGGGTACGCGGCCACGCCGAACGCGGAGGACTCGCCGAGCGCCGAGCGGACGCCGAGCGCGGGCTACTGACACGGCGGTCGCCGAGCGCGTCGGTCGGGGGCGCGACCCCGCGGCCGCGCGGCCGACCCGTAACCGCACCGCTTTAGCCGCGGGACGCCTCCGTCCGGGTATGAGTTGGTCGCTGGAGCGCGACGACGGCACGGTCACCGAGTGGGAGCGATCGGACGCGTACGCGACGGTCAGGCTCCGTGAGCGCGCGGCCGGCGGCTTCGTCGTCCGCCTCGATGTGATGGAGCAGGCGGCCGACGAGTCGGCCTACGAGCGCGAGCGGTTCGACGACCGCGAGGCCGCCGAAGCGCGAGCGACCGAGTGGCGCGAAGAGCGCGACCTCGACAACTGAGCGGGCGCGACCCTGTCGGCCCGACGGCCGCCGCCTACTCGATATCGACGACGTCGTCGAGGAAGACCTGACACTCGACGGTCCGTCTCTCCGGGTCCTCGGCGAAACACTGGTAGATGTCGTACGTCTCGTTCTCTCGAGGCTCTTTCACCACTGCGTCGCCCAGCCGATCGCGGGCGGCGTCGACGCCCTCTCGGTCCGGGTAGACGAACGTCAGGATGCCGCAGTCGTCGGCCGCATCGCGCTCGCAGAACCCGAACAGGAAGCCGTCGAACTCCAAGATGGTACAGTCGGGCTGTTCGAGGCGCACAGTCGCGTTCAGCCGGTCGCGGTAGAACTCGACGACCGCGTCGCGCCGCTCCGTCGCGTGGAAGACGATTCCGGTCACGTCGGTCCGCTCGCGCGGCGGCTACTTCATCGCTCCGGGTGGGCCCTCACCGCTCCGGATGCGTCGCCGCGTCGAATCCGCCGCGGACGAGGGGTTTCGCGACGTGGCGGCGCGCGCTCGGCGGCACCTCGTACCACCCCGCGTCGAGGTCGCGTTCGATCGGCTCCGCGACCTTCCCCGGAGCGCTCGTCCCGCAGTCGCGACACCGGTACCCCTGCTCCCTCCCCGCCGACGACATCGACCGCCCGCAGTCCGGGCAGGTTGGCACCGCGGGCGCCGTCCGGACGAGGTCGCGGACGGCGAACTTCTCCAGCTTCAGGGTGCTCTCGGGACCGTCCGCGTCGTCTCGCACCTCGTGTTCGCCGCAGAGTGTGACGCGGTCGCCCGGTCGGAGCGCGCGAACGCGGTCGCGGAACCGCCCCGTGGGCGCGAACGCGACGGCGCGGAGGCGGTCGGCGTCCGTCTCCGCCGGGGGTTCGTCTCCGGCGACGTCGACGTGGACGTGACCCCCCCGTTTCGTCTCCGGCGCGTCCGCGACTACGCCCGCGACGCGGTAGCCGGCGCCGTCGCGGAGGTTCCCGATCCGGTCGGACGCGAGGTGGGCGTCGGTGCCCTGGTTCGTCAGGAACGTCGCCGCGCGGTCGACCGTCTCGCCGTCGATGGCGGCCGCGACCGCGCGGCACGCGGCCGGGTCGTCGCCCCGGATCCCGTGGAGGATCGGGCCGGGGGCGTTCGGGACGCAGACGGCGGCGCCCGTCTCTCGGTCGACGGTGTCCCAGACCGTCGGGTACCCCTCCTCCGCGGCGGCGAAGACGCTCTCGACGTCGACGTCGCGGGGCGTTCCGCAGCGGTCGAGTTCCCGGTAGGCGATGCGCTCGAAGGTCCAGTCGTCGAACGCGGCCGGCGCGCCGACCGCCGCGAGCGCGCCGATCCGCCCTCGTCCGACGACCGCGTCGGCGTCGTCAGCGTTGGCGTCGTCCGCACCGTCGACGCCGCCCGCCGAGCCGACGGCGGCGTGCCGGAACCCGTGGTTCTCGGCCAGTTCGACCGCGTCCGCGACGGAGAGCCGCTCGCGGAGCGCGCGGCGAGCGAACGCGGCGACCTCGTCGGGGATCGGCGCCCCGGTCGGGTCGAAGGGGTCGCCGTCGACGTCGCGGTCGGCGACCACGACGCCGGGCGACGTCCGCGGGTCCGCCGCCGCGGCGAACTCCTCGACCGTCTCGACGGCGACCGTCGCGGCCCGCTCGGCGTCGACGCCGGCGACGTGGAGTGCGACCGCGGCGTTCCCGCGCGTCTTGTGCTTGACCGCCGGGTTCAGGCGGACGAGGAGCCGACGACGGACCTGGCCCCCGGCGTCCCCGAGCCGCTTCGCGATTCGCGTCGCCACGTACGTCGTGCACATCCCGCGCTCGCGGGAGTCGGTGTCGTCGACGGCGACGATCGGCATGCGACGCGGTTCGCGGCGGCGCGTCAAGCCCCTTTCGGGGGCGGCCCCGTCGCCCTCCGGCCGGTCGGACGCTTTCGGCGCCGGTCGAGTATTTAACCGTTTCCCGGCCAGAACGCGGAAAATCGCAGGCGGGCGGCAGTTTCGTCGGCGGATGGTCGACACAACGCATATATACGGTGAGCCGCTTGTTCCGGCTATGTCCCGGACTGCGCTCATCGGGAACGTCACCGCGATGCTGGAGGACGCAGGGTTCCTCGTCAGCGACCGGTGTGCGGTCCGGCCCAAGAGCTTCGACGTGGCGGCACGCCGTGACGAGGACCTCCTCCTCCTGAAGATCCTCGGCAACGTCGACGCGCTCGACGCGGAGACCGGCGCGGAGATGCGCCGCCTCGGCGAGTACCTTCGGGGGACGCCGATGGTGATCGGGATCCGCACCCGCGACGAGGAGCTGAAGCCCGGCGTCGTCTACTTCCGACACGGCGTCCCGGTGATCAACCCCGACACCGCTTACGACCTGTTCGTCGAGGGAATGCCCCCGCTCATCTACGCGGCCCCCGGCGGGTTGTACGTCAGCCTCGACGGCGACCTGCTCGCCGACGAGCGCGAGGAGCGCGGCTGGTCGCTCGGCCGCCTCGCGACCGAGTTGGGCGTCTCCCGCCGCACCGTCTCGAAGTACGAGGACGGGATGAACGCCTCTATCGAGGTGGCGATCCAGTTAGAGGAACTGTTCGACCAGCCGTTCTCCAGCCCCGTCGACGTCCTCGACGGCGCGGACGAGGTCCGCGACTCGGAGCCGACGCCCTCGGCGCCCGCGGCGGACCCCGACGACGAGCACGTCCTCCACGTGCTCACCAGCGCCGGCTTCACGGTCCACCCGACCGCCCGCGCTCCGTTCAAGGCCGTCTCGGAGGACGAGGACAGCCCGGCGACGCGCGTGCTCACCGGCCACTCTGCGTTCACCGCCGCGGCCGAGAAGCGCGCCCGGATCATGTCCTCCATCGGCGAGGTGGCACAGACCCGCTCGGTGTACTTCACCGAGGAGGACGAGAAGCGGGAGTCCGTCGACGGCACCGCCCTCGTCTCCTGCGAGGAGCTCGCCGAAGTCACCGACCCCGAAGAGATCCGCGAGCTGATCCGCGACCGCGCCCGGGCTCCCTCCGAGGCCTGACCGCGCCGCCGCGGTCTGGTCGGTTCTCGCAGTCCCTTTTCACCTTCTGCCCTTCTCGACGAAACGCCTCGCAGTCGGCCGGTCTCACCGACCGAGGAGCCGGCTGAAGAAGCCGCCGCCGTCCTCCGGTTCCTCGTCGTCGTCCGCAGCCGACTCCTCCTCAGTCCCCGACTCTGCGCTCTCGTCGTCGCCGTCAGCCGCCGTTTCTTCGTCCGACTCCGACAGCACGGTGTTCATCGTCCCGGTGTCGTCGTCGCGGAACGGGATGCTGCCGGCGAGCTCGTCGTCGATGTCGTCCGCCGTCGGCTGGTCGCTCGCTCGGCCCTCGCCGCCGTCCTCGTCGCCGCGGTCGACGGCCGACTCGCGCGCCGTCTCGTCCGCGTCGGGGATCGCGTCCGAGTCCGCGTCCACGGCAGCGGCCTCGCCCTCGCTGCCGCCCTCGGCCTCGGCGGCGGCATCAGCCTCGCTGCCGCCCTCGGCCTCAGCGGTGGCATCAGCCTCGCTGCCGCCCTCGGTCTCGGCGGCGGTATCGGTCACGTCGGCAGGAGTTGCCGCCGCTTCGGTGGCGGCGTCGCCGGCGTCGACCTCGGCCTCGTCGTTTCCCTCGGCGGAACCCGGCTCTTCGTCGCCGGCGTCGGCCGCCTCCGCGTCCGGCGGCTCGCTCTCGCTCGCGACGATGATGTCGTCGCCGTCGCCCGGCTCCGTCACGCCGGTCTCGTCGGGGTCCGCGACGATGATGTCCTCGTCTTCGTCGTCGCTCCCGTCTTCCTGTTCGACGGCGTCGCCGCGCTCGTCTGCCTCCGCTTCGTCGCCGCCCTCCGGGTCGTCTGCCGCCCCGTCGTCGCCGTCCTCGGCCGGCGGCTCCTCGTCGACGATCACCGCGTCGTCGTCGGGCGCGTCCGGTTCGCTCTCATCTTCGTCGTCGCGCTCGGCCTCCTCGGTGTCGTCGTCCGCTTCCGCGGCGCCGGAGTCCGCGGTCGGTGCGCCCACTGCCGCGGCGGCCGCGGGCGCGTCGAGCCCCGCGCCGTCGACGTCGCCACCGGTCAGCGCCCGGGCGAGGTCGCGGTACGCCCGGGTCGCCGGCGCGTCGGGCGCGACGGAAAGCAGCGGGCGGTCCGCCGCCGCGGCTCGGGCCACGGCCTCGTCGTCCGGGATCCGCCCGAGGACGGGGGCGTCGAGCAGGGCCGTGACGACCTCGTCGGTGTCGTCGGTCACGCGGGTGATCGCGGCGCCGGCGACGGTCCCGCCGAGGCGCTCGGTCAGCTGTCGCGTCTTCTCGGTGTCGCCGAGGGCGCTCCGCTCCGGGGTCGAGACGAGCAGCGTCTCGTCGGCGATCGTGAGCGGGAGCGTGGAGTCGTGCGACAGCCCCGCGCCCGCGTCGACGAACACGTAGTCGGCGTCGTCGAACGCCTCGACGACCCCGCGGAGGCCCGAGGGGTCCGCGGTCGCGTACGCGTCGAGGTCTGTCGCCCCCGGGACGACCCGGAGCCCGCCCGGCCCCTCGCGGACCGCCGCGTCGGGGTCCGCCTCGCCGGCGAGGACGTCGTGGAGGGTGGTCTCGCCGGGCGTCACCCCGACGGCGCCAGCGAGGTTCGCCATGCCGAGGTCGGCGTCGATCGCGACGACGTCGGCGCCCGAGTCCGCCAGGATCGTCGCCAGCGCGGCGGTCGTGGTGGTCTTCCCGACGCCACCTTTCGCCGACGCGACCGCATACACCGTTGCCATACGGTGAGGGTCCGGCGACTGCTACTTAAATGTAGGCGGCGACGTCCGCTCACGAGCGACGCGCCGGCCGCGTTCCGTGCGGAATCGGCCCGGAATCGGCGCGCAACCCCGCGGGCTTTCGCAAACACCTTATACGTCGCTTGTAGAGTTTCAGGCGATTAGTAGCATGGCGAGACCAGAGGTGCTCAACTCGATCAAGGAGGCCGAACGGGAGGCGGACGAGATCATCGCGGACGCGGAATCGGACGCCGAGGAGCGCCTCGCCGAAGCTCGAGAGCGCGCGGACGAGATCCGCGCCGAGGCCGAAGCGGAGGCGGAGGCGGAGGCCCAAGAGCGGCTCGAAGCGGCCCAAGCGGAGATCGAGGAGCGGCGCGAAGAGATCCTCGAATCGGGGCGTGCCGACCGCGACGAGCTCGAACGCGAGGCCCGCGACCGTGTGGAATCGGCCGTCGACTACGCCGTCGAGCAGTTCGAAGCGGCGGTTCACGACCAGGCCGAGGAGGCGGTGGATGCTCAGGCCTGAGCAGATGAGCCGGGTGTCGGTGACGGGCTCGAAGCGCGTCATCGACGACGTCATTGAGGCGGCGTACGCCCACCACTCCCTGCACGTCACCGACTACGACGACCGGTACGAGGGGTTCGAGCCGGGGACGTCGCTCGACGGCGCCGAGACCGTCAACGAGCGCCTCGTGACGGTCCGCTCGCTGGAGAGCATCCTCGAGGTCGACGCCGAGGACGCCGAGGTCGCTCGCTCGCTGGACGACGAGGAGCTCGTCGACGAGCTCGACCGCGTCCGCGAGCGGGTCAACGAGCTCAACGACGAGCGCGACGATCTTCAGGGCGCGATCCGCGACCGGCAGGAGGAGATCGACCGACTGGAGCCGTTTGCCGAGCTCGGGATCGACTTGGCGTACCTGCGCGGCTACGACTCGGTCGAGGTCGTCGTCGGCGAGGCGAAGCCCGCCGCCGTCGAGGCGGCGCTCGAAGACGCCGACTCGATCGACGTCTTCGACGTCTTCGTCGGCGGCGACGTGCTCGCCATCGTCGCGCGACCGACCGACTCGGACGCCGAGGGCGTCGTTCAGGACGCGCTCGTCGGCGTCGACATCGCGCTGCTCGACGTCCCCGACGCGGACGCGAGCCCCGAGGAGTACGTCGCGGAGCTGGAGGCCGAGCAGGCCGACCTCCGCGACGAGCTCGCCGGCGTCGAGAGCGAGCTCGAATCGGTGAAAGAGGAGGCGGCGGGCTTCCTGCTGCGCGCCGAGGAGGAGCTCACCATCGAGGCCGAAAAGAAGGAGGCGCCGCTCTCCTTTGCGACCACCGAGAACGCCTTCGTCGCCGAGGGCTGGGTGCCGACCGAGACGTACCCCGACTTCGAGGCGGCGGTCGTCGACGCCGTCGGCGACCACGTCGAGGTCGAGGAGCTCGAACGCGCCTCCTTCACCCCCGACGGCGACCACCACGCCGAGCCGGTCGACGGCGACACCGGCGGCGCGGCGGCCGACCCGCCCGCGGCCGGCGACGCGGACGACGCGACCGCCGAGCGCGAGGCCGCCACGGACGGCGGCCACGCGGCGCACGGCACCGACGACCCCCCGGTCGTCCAGGACAACGGCGGCGCCGCCGGTCCCTTCGAGCTGCTCGTACAGGGGTTCGGTCGGCCGAAGTACTCGGAGTTCGACCCGACGCTGTTAGTCTTCCTCACGTTCCCGGCGATGTTCGGGTTCATGATCGGCGACGTCGGGTACGGTGTCTTATACGCGCTGATCGGCTACGTGATGTACTCGAAGTTCGACGGCGCGTTCCGCGAGCTCGGCTCCGTCGCGATGTGGGCCGGCGGCTTCACGATCCTGTTCGGGATCTACTTCGGGATCGACGTCTTCGGCTACCACGCCTACCAGCTGCTGCCCGGTGACGTCCACTGGCCGATCGCCGGGAAGGGGCTCTCGCCGGCCGACATCGACTGGGCGCTGGCGTTCCTCGTCGTCAGCGTGCTGTTCGGGATGATCCACCTGAACGTCGGGTACGCCCTCTCGTTCGTGAACAACTACCAGCTCCACGACCTGAAGCACGCGATCTACGAGAGTGCCTCGTGGCTGCTCCTGCTCAACGGTATCTGGGTCTGGATCTTTAGCCGACACGTCCTCGGGCCGAAGCCGGACTTCCTGTTTGATTCGATCTCTCTGCTCACACTCGGGGCGGTCTCATTCAGCGGGTTCCCGGTCGTCGTCGGGGTCGCCGGGCTCGCCGCCGCCGCCCTCGGGGCGGTCCTGCTCGGGATCGGCGAGCCGGCAGAGCTGGCCGAGGTGCTCTCTCCGCTCGTCAACGTCATCTCCTACGCCCGGATCATGGCCGTCCTGCTCGCGAAGGGCGGGATGGCGCTCGCGGTCAACCTACTCGCGTTCGGCGCGTACATCGACGGCAGCGGCGACGGGAGCTTCCACTTCATCTTCACGCCGGAGTACCTCTCGTACGTTCAGGAGCACTCCGTCGCGAACGGCGGCGAGTACGAACTCGTCTTCGCGGGGCTGACGACCGCCTTCGAGCCGAGCGGGGTGGGAATCCTCGCGCTCGTGGGCGGGGTCGTCGTGGCCATCGTCGGCCACCTCGTCGTCCTGCTGCTCGGCGTCACCTCCGCCGGCATTCAGGCCGTGCGTCTCGAGTACGTCGAGTTCTTCGGGAAGTTCTATCAGGGTGGGGGTCGAGCGTACCTGCCCTTCGGCCGCGACCGTCGGTACACCCGCGAGGACTGACCCGCGACACGTCTCGGGGGGCGGTGACCCCGTTCGGACCGTCGAACCCGGCAACGCAGTCGGGTTCTGAACCTCCGTAGCCGCGTCTCTCCTCGGCGTTCTCTCGCGTTTCACTCGGTCGTTTTGGGAAGCTTTATGACTCCTCTAGGGGCAACTAGCAACCGTTCGGAGACGAGCAACCGCAACTACTACCAATGCTTGAAGCTACCAACGAACTCGGGAACGTCGCACTGTCGACCGGTGGAACACTGACTGATCCCAGCGCCGCAGCGGCTCTCGCCGTCGGCCTGGCGGCGCTCGGTGCGGGCTACGCGGAGCGGGGTATCGGTTCGGCCGCGGTCGGCGCGATGGCCGAGGACGACGACCTGTTCGTCAACGGGCTCATCCTGACGGTCCTTCCCGAGACGATCGTCATCCTCGCGCTCGTCGTCGTCTTCATCGTCTGAACGGTCTCCCTTTCACACCAATGAGTTTGGAAACCGTCGTTTCGGACGTCGAAGACGAGGCCCGCGCGCGTGCGGAGGAGATCCGCGAACAGGCCGATACGGAGGCCGACGAGATCGTCGCCGACGCCGAGGCCGACGCGGAGCGCATCCGCGAGGAGCGGCTCGCCGAGGTCGAGAGCCAGATCGACCAAGAGCGCGAACAGACGCTCTCCTCGGCGAAGCTCGAGGCCAAACAGGAGCGGCTCAGCGCTCGCCGCGACGTCTTAGAGGACGTCCGCGACGACGTTGAGGCGGCGATCGCCGCCCTCGACGGCGACGACCGTCGCGAGCTCACCGAGGCCTTACTCGACGCGACCCTCGCGGAGTTCGACGACGAGGACGTCGCCGTCTACACTCGCCCAGAGGACGTCGAACTGCTCGAGGACCTCGTCGCGGACCGCGACGCCGAGGTCGACGGGGAGATCGACTGCCTCGGCGGCGTCGTCGCCGAGAGCGACACCTCTCGCGTTCGCGTGAACAACACGTTCGACTCGGTCCTGGAGTCCGTCTGGGACGACGAGTTGAAAAACATCTCGGAGCGGCTGTTCGACCAATGAGCGCCGCCGGCAGCCCGAACCCCGAGTACGTCGTCGCGCGGGTTCGTGCCCGCCGCGGCAGCCTCTACGGGGACGAGGAGTACCGCAAGCTCACCCGGATGGGCCCGGCCGAGATCGCCCGGTTCATGGAGGAGTCGAGCTACGGCGCGGAGATCAACGCGCTCGGCAGTCGCCACGGCGGCGTGGACCTGATCGAGTACGCGTTAAACCGGAATCTCGCCGAGCAGTTCGATGCCATCCTCGACTGGAGCGAGGGGTCGCTGTACGACCTCATCGCCCGGTACCTCCGGAAGTTCGACGCCTGGAACGTGAAGACGGTCATCCGCGGCGCCTACACCGACGCGGACCAGTCGGCCGTCGAAGTCGACCTGATCCGCGCCGGCGAGTTCGACGACCGCCGGATCCGCCGGCTGCTGGAGGCCGACTCGATCGACGCCGTGATCGAGGTCCTCGAAGACACGATCTACGGCGAGCCGCTCCGGGAGGCGTACGCGGAGTACGAGGAGACGGACGTGCTGGTGCCCTTAGAGAACGCGGTCGACCGCGCGTTCTACGAGCGGCTCCTCTCCGGGCTCGGCGGCGACGAGCCGACCCGGCAGTACGAGGCGTTCCTCAAGGCGGAGGTCGACTTCCGGAACGCGACGAACGCGCTCCGCCTCGCCCGCTCGGGCGCCGACATCGATCCCGCCGCGTACTTCATCGAGGGCGGCGACCTGTTTACCCGCTCGTCGCTCGCGCGGCTGGCGCAGAACCTCGACGAACTGGTCGAGTACATCGGCGACAGCCAGTACGGCGAGGAGCTCGGACCCGCGCTGCGCGAGCTCGAGGAGGCGGACAGCCTCATCGCGTTCGAACACGCGATCGACGCCGCGCTGTTGGCGTACGGCGACCGCCTCGGGACGATCCACCCGGTGTCCGTCACCCCGGTTATCTCGTACATCCTCGCCAAGGAGCGCGAGACGGAGAACATCCGGGCGATCGCCCGCGGGAAGGAGGCCGGGCTCTCGCCCGACGAGATCGAATCGGAGCTGGTGATAACATGAGCCAGGAGATAGCGGTCGTCGGCAGTCCGGAGTTCACGACCGGATTCCGCCTCGCGGGCGTCCGGGCGTTCGAGAACGTGCCGGACGACGAGAAAGACGAGAAGCTCGACGACGCCGTCGAGCGGACGCTCGACGACGAGGGCGTCGGCATCATCGTGATGCACGACGACGACCTCGACCGCCTCTCGCGGGGGACCCGCGAGGCGGTCGAGGGGAGCATCGAGCCGGTCCTCGTGACGCTCGGCGGCTCCGGCGCCGGCAGCGGCGGGCTGCGCGACCAGATCAAACGCGCCATCGGCATCGACCTGATGGAGGAAGACGACTAATATGAGCAAAGCAGACACAACCGACGCCGAGACAGACAACGGCGTCATTCAGAGCGTGAGCGGTCCGGTCGTGACCGCCCGCGATCTCAACGCCCGCATGAACGACGTCGTCTACGTCGGCGACGAAGGGCTCATGGGGGAAGTGATCGAGATCGAGGGCGACCTCACGACCGTTCAGGTGTACGAGGAGACCTCCGGCGTCGGCCCCGGCGAACCCGTCGAGAACACGGGCGAGCCGCTGTCGGTCGACCTCGGCCCGGGGATGCTTGACGCCATCTACGACGGCGTACAGCGCCCCCTGGACGTGCTGGAGGGCAAGATGGGCAGTCCGTACCTCGACCGCGGGGTCGACGCGCCCGGCATCGACCTCGAGGAGGAGTGGGCGTTCGAGCCCGAGGTTGAGGAAGGCGACGTCGTCGAGCCCGGCGACATCGTCGGCGTCGTCGAGGAGACTGTCACCATCGACCACAAGGTCATGGTGCCGCCGGAC
Organism: Methanobacteriota archaeon; assembly: GCA_051745525.1. GTDB lineage: Archaea > Halobacteriota > Halobacteria > Halobacteriales > Haloferacaceae > Halorubrum. Next base: position 13,295 of record JBNJEE010000064.1, read on the forward strand.
TACGAGGGCGGCGAGGTCGTCGCCGCCGAGGCCGGCAGCTTCGACGTCACGGAGACGGTCGTCGAGCTGGACAACGGCGAGGCGGTCTCGATGCATCAGGAGTGGCCGGTGCGCGAGGCGCGCCCCGCCAACGACAAGAAGACGCCCCGGACGCCTTTGGTGTCCGGCCAGCGCATCCTCGACGGCCTGTTCCCCATCGCGAAGGGCGGCACGGCCGCGATCCCCGGCCCCTTCGGCTCCGGGAAGACGGTCACCCAGCACCAGCTCGCGAAGTACGCAGACGCGGACATTATCGTCTACGTCGGCTGCGGCGAGCGCGGCAACGAGATGACGGAGGTCATCGAGGACTTCCCCGAGCTGGAGGACCCGGCCAACGGCAACCCGCTGATGGCCCGCACCTCGCTCATCGCGAACACCTCGAACATGCCCGTCGCGGCGCG
>JBNJEE010000065.1:0-13697 GCA_051745525.1 Methanobacteriota archaeon
GTCGGTGGTGTGTAAGGAGAGCTCGCCGTCGCCCTGGTTCGCGTGGAGGTCGCCGACGTAGATCCCGCCGCCGTCGACGACGACCGGGCAGATCAGCGTCGCGCCCGCCCGGACCTCGGGGACGTCCATGTGACCGTCGGTGCGCAGTTCGAGGTCTTCCTCCGTCTCGACGCCGTAGTCGTGGTCGGCGCCGATGAGGTTCTGTCCGAAGTCGCCCGCGTTGTGCGAGTCCGGCATCGTCACCGGCGGCGTTGTGCCGATGTTCCCGATGAACGGGCGGAGGCGTCCGAGCGCGCCGGGCATCCCGTCGGGCTCGTACAGCAGGATCGGGTGCTGCCGGGCGTTCTCGGGGATGTCCATGGCCTCGTCGGCCTCGAGCGCGAGCTCGTGGGCGCCGTCCTCGTCGAGCGTGATGCCGACCGCATTCTCGTGGTCGAAGGCGACGGTATAGCCGTACTCGAAGCCGAACGAGGAGGCGTTCGCGCCGCACTCCGCACAGCGGATCGCGTCCTCGCCGGTGCCCTCGACGACGGAGTCGGGCCACGTCGTCCCGCACTCCGGACAGCGGTGGTCGACGAAGGGGTCGTCGCCGAACGCCCCGTCGCGCTCCGCCATCGACCCCGTGCTCGTCGCCATGCTGGTCACCTCGACGTCGCGGATATGGATCGCGACGGCGTCGCCGACCTCCGCGCCCTCGACGCGGATCGGTCGCGTCACCTCGTGGCCGCCCCGGAACGAGGGGGTCACCATCGGGCCCCAACAGCCCGGCGGCGTGTACGTCGTCACCGTCCCGCCGTCCGCGACGGTGCCGGCCCACTCTTGTTCGGGCCCGACGAGGCCGAGCGTGTACTGGTCGACGTACAGCTCCTCTTGAACGCCTTGCTGTGACATACCGTGTCAGGATACGGCGGTGACCGAAATAATCCTACTGCTCGCGGAAGCGAGCGGTCGGGTCGGCGGCGCCGCGATCGGTTGCGGTCGTTTATGAATGCGCCCCGCCAAACGCCTCGCGTATGCAGACCCACGTCGTGCCCGTCGGGTTCGATTATGACCGGATGATCGCCCCCCTCATCCGGGACCAGTTCGACGTCGACCGGGTGATTCTCCTGGAGGGGACGGTCGGCAGCGAGGCCAACGTCGAGTACTCGCGGAACATCGCGCGGAAGCTGGAGCAGGACTTCACGAACCTCCTCGGCGCGGAGACGGTCCGCGAGCGGTTGGACGACGTGTACGACTACGACGCCGCCTTCGAGCGCGCGTTCGACCTCATCAACGCGGAGTTGGACCGGGACAGCGGGCGCGACGCGGCGGGCGACGACGACGATTCTGAGGCGGCCTCGACGGACGAGCGCGAGGTGTGGGTGAACCTCTGCTCGATGCCCCGCCCCGTCTCGTTCGCGTTCGCGACCGCGGCCCACTCGATCATGGTCGAGCGGCAGGACGACCGCGACCGGATTCACACCTACTACACGGCACCTGAGAAGTACTTAGAGACCGAGCTCGCGGAGGAACTGCGCGCGACGCGGGACCTCCTGCGCGACCTCGACAACGGGAGCGACGCCGAGGCGCTGGCGGACGCGGGCGTCGACCCCGACTGCGTCGCGGACCGGCTCGCGAGCACCACGGACCTCCTCGCGGAGTTCGACGAGCGCGGCACCACCATCGGCGCGAAGAAGATCGGCGACCGCCACGTGATCGAGCTCCCGGTCGCCTCCTTCCAGAACGTCAAGCCGTTCGAGGAGCTGGTCCTCTTCACCCTCGGCGAGCACGGCGAGTTCGAGTCCGTCTCGGAGCTGGCGGAGACGCTCGCGGCCGAGCTCAACGAGGAGTACACCGACTCGTTCCGCTCGAAGGTGATCTATAATGTCGACCGGCTTGGTCCCGGCGGCAAGGGGTACATCGAGCGCGAGGAGCACGGGAAGTCCTACCGGACGAGCCTCTCGCGGATCGGCCAACTGTGGGTGCGGGCGCACGCTGACGAAGACCGGGACGTGGCGTGAATCGATTCGGGTGACTCGGTCGGTTGTTTATAAATTGAAACTGGCAGATCGGCTACTAACACCTCCAAAGGGGCAGCCGCTCACTTATAAATAAACACTGGCAGATCGACGACGGACACCTCCAAAGCCCCAGTCGCGACGGCTCGCGCGGCTTGCTGCGCGCCTCGCTCAGTCGCTCGCGTTGCTCGCTCCTTCGCTGCGGTGCTTGCTACGCCGTGCTTCGCCCTCGCGGCAGCGAGACGCTACGCGTCTCTGGCAGCCGGCGGCGAAGCCGCCGGCGACTGCCCCTTTGAATCCCGCCCAACCGCGACCACACAGCACCTCACACCTCCCCAGCCTCGTCGCTCGCGCGTGCGACTCGCGGCCTCCGGCCGCTCGTCGGCACGCGCCACCGCACTATCCCGGTATTTGATTATCATCTATTGACTGTCTCGACCCGCCCGTTTATCAGCGTGGAACCGGGAGCGTTAGGGGATGAGTTCGGGGGGCGATTCCGACGCGGGCGGATCGAACGGCGGGAGCGAGAGCGGCGCGAACGAGTTCGACTTCGCGACACCCGCGACCGACCAATCGTTCGAGAACGCGCTCGCGAAGGCCCGCGACGGCGCTCGCCTGACAGTCGCGGACGCGACCGAACTGCTCGCCACCGGCACGGCGTCGTCGGGGATCGACCCCGTCCGCAAGGAGGCGGTGCTGGAGGCGGCCGACCGGCGCAGGGCCGAGAAAGTCGGCGACAATGTCACCTTCGTCGCCAACCTCAACAACAACGTTACCACGGCCTGCAACACCGGCTGCCTGTTCTGTAACTTCAAGGACTCCGCACACGCGTTCGAGGCCGACAGCGACGTCGAGCACGCGGGGTTCACCAAACCGCCGGCGGAGTCGCGCGCGGTCGTCGAGGACGCCCTCGACATGGGAGTTTACGAGGTGTGCTCCGTCTCGGGGCTCCACCCCGCGTTCGCCCTGAACGAGGAACACCACGAGATCCTCGCCGCCTACGACGACCCCGCGAGCGAGGTGAACTACAAGCCGCCCGAGGCGTACGCGACCGACCCGGGCACCTACCTCGAACAGATGGACGCGATGTCGGTCGGCGGCGTCCACCTCCACTCGATGACCCCGGAGGAGGCGTACCACGCCTCGCGCGGCACCGACTGGGAGTACGAGGCCGTCTACCGCGAACTCGCCTCGGCCGGGCTCGACTCCGCGCCGGGCACGGCCGCCGAGATCCTCGTCGACGAGGTCCGCGACGTGATCTGCCCGGGGAAGATCCGCACCGACGACTGGGTCGCGGCGATGGAGGGCGCGGCCGCCGCCGGCTTAGACGTCACCTCAACGATGATGTACGGTCACGTCGAGACGGTCGAACACCGCGCGGAGCACCTGAAGGTGATCCGCGACCTCCAAGACCGAACGGGCGCGATAACGGAGTTCGTCCCGCTCTCTTTCATCCACCAGAACACGCCGCTCTACCGTCGCGGCGTCGTCGACTCTGGCCCCTCGCGCGCCGAGGACGAACTCGTGGTCGCGGTTGCGCGGCTCTTCTTGGACAACGTCGACCACGTCCAGGCGTCGTGGGTGAAGTCGGGTGACGCACACGGGCTCAAGCTACTCAACTGCGGCGCCGACGACTTCATGGGCACAATCCTCTCGGAAGAGATCACCAGCCGCGCGGGCGGCGAGTACGGCGAGTACCGCTCGTTCGACGACTACGTCGAGATGATCACGGCGATCGGTCGGACGCCCGTCGAGCGCTCGACCGACTACCGCACGCGGCGCCGGATCGACCCCGACGACGGACCGCACGGCCCGCGGCTCGGTCCGCGTGCCGACGGGACCCCGATGCTTTCGGACCGCCCGGCCGGCGGCGGCGGAAGGGGCGACGCGGCCGGGACGTCCCCTGTCGACGCCGACGACTGAGCCGGACAGGTCCCCGGAGGGAGCCCCGCTTGGACCGGTCGACTGCCGAACACGTTCCGCCGAGCGGCGACGGTTCTCACTCGCTGGGAGCCGCCGGCACCCCCTTTATTATGGTACTCGTCCACACGTGTGAGATGGGCGCACCCGACGCACGGCCCGCCGACCGTTTGGCGGAGGGCTCCGAGGACGGCGACCGCGACGAGCGGATTGACCCCGACCGTCCGTCGCTCACGCGCTCCGACGAGCGGCTGCTCTCGTACCTCGCCGACGTCGGCGCGGACTACCAGGCGTTCGTCGCCGGGAACACGGGCCTCTACGACGACCACGTGGAGTCCCGACTGACCGCGCTAGTGGACGCCGGCCTCGTGGAGCGCGTCTCCGGCGAGGCAGTCTACCGGATCACCGACGCCGGGCGAGCGGCGCTCCGCGACGACTGCCCGCGCTGGTCCGATTAAAGAAGGCGTTCGCGGGGATTACCGCCCGAGCTCCTCGTGCGCCGACGACAGGTGTCGCGAGCCGAGCGCCGCGAGCAGGGAAAGCTCGCCCGCGAGCGCGCAGACCGCGATCGACTCCGCGAGCGCGTCGGCGTTACTGCCGGCGGGGTCGCCGCCGCCCGCGACGCCGAGGATCTCCAGGCTCGCGCGCTGCGTCGGGAGCTTCGTCCCGCCGCCAACCGTCCCGACCTCCAAGCTCGCCAGCGAGACTGAGACGTAGAGGTCGCCGTCGGCAGTCGTCTCAGCGGTCGTGATCGCGTTCGCCCCCTCGACGACCTGCGCCTCGTCCTGCCCGGTGGCGAGGAACATCGCCGCGACCGCGTTGGCGACGTGCGCGTTGAAGCCGAGCGCGCCCGCCTTCGCGGAGCCGACGAGGTTCTTCCGCGTGTTGATCTCGGCGATCGCCTCCGGAGTCGTGTGGAGCCGGTCCTCGACGACCCCGCGGGGGATCGTCGCGTCCGCGACCACCGAGCGCCCGCGCCCCTCAACGGCGTTGATCGCGGCCGGCTTCTTGTCCGAACAGAGGTTCCCCGATAGCGCGACGAGCGAGGCGTCCGTCTCCGCCTCAACCACGTCGCAGGCCTCCCGCGTCGCGATGGTGACCATGTTCATCCCCATCGCGTCCTTCGTGTCGTAGCGGAACCGACAGAAGACGTTGTTGCCGACGACGTACGGCGTCACGTCCAGCAGTTCCCCGTGGCTCGTCGTCGACTCCGCTGCCTCCCGCAGCGCGGCCTCGTTGTCGCGCGCCCAGTCGACGAGCGCCTCCGCCTCGGCGACGTCCGCGACCCGGAACACCGGCGCGCGTGTCATCCCGTTCTTCGTCACCCGCGCGGTCGCGCCCCCGCCGCCGTTGACGACGGAGCAGCCGCGGTTGATCGACGCGACCAGGGCTCCCTCCGTCGTCGCCAGCGGGAGGTAGCGCTCGCCCGAACTCGCGCCGCCGTCGATCGTCACCGGACCAGCGACGCCGACCGGGACCTGGACCCCGCCGAGCGTGTTCTCGATGTTCGAGCCGTGGACCGCGTCGGCGTCGAAGGCGTACTGGCCGAGCGGGTTGAGGTCGGCGTCGGTCGCCTCCGCGACGAGCAGTCGGCGTGCGGCGGTCGCGACGTCGGCGTCGGCGTGGTCTTCCAGCTCGTGGAAGCGGATCTCGCCGTCGCGGACGCGTTCCGCGAGCGACGCGGGAGTGCCGTCAGTCATGTCCGCGTCTCTTCGCGGCGCGCGCTAATTACTGTCGGTTCGGCGGTCTCTGAGGTCGCACACTGCGGGCGGGAGGCGGCCGCCTACCGGCCGACGAACCCGGAGAGCCGCTCGCGGAGCGACTCGCCGCCGAGCTTGAGGTAGTAGGCGTCGCCGCCGTCCTCGTAGTAGTCGTCGATGCGGCGGATTACCTCGAAACCGAGGTGCTCGTAGAAACCGAGCGCTTGGCGGTTGGTCGTGCGCGCGTGACAGGTGACCGACCGGTGGTCCTCCGCGACATCGGCGACGAGGCGCTCGGCGTAGCCACGGCCGCGGTGGTCGGGGTGGACGGCGAGGAAGAGAATGTAGCCGTCGCGCCGGACAGAGGCGAACGCGACGAGCCGGTCGTTCTCGACGAGCAGGTGCGCGGTCGACCGGCGGTACGCGTCGACAAAGAAGCCGCGTCGCTGTCGGAGGACCCCCTCCGCGGACCGAATTCGCTCTTTGAGCTCCCACGCGGCGGTCGCGTAGTCGGACTCGCCGGGCGGGTCGGTCCGCTTTTGGACGTTGACGCTCACTGGGGAGACCTAACACGTGGGCGGAATATAACTCCACCGCCAGCGGGGACGGTTGCGGGCGGCTACGCCGCCAGCGAGAGCAGTTGCGGGCGGGAGACCCGCTCTCGACGGGTCGCCGTTGGTCCGCACCGCGACCGCGACGGAAACGGTTTAGTCGCGCTCGGGCGTGTTCGCGAGCAATGCCCTATGAACTCCGCGACCACACCGCCGACGTCGCCGTTGAGGCGACGGCCGATACGCTCTCGGCGCTGTTCGCGGTGGTCGCCGACGGGCTCGCGGCCGCGAGCGCGGAGTCGGTCCCGGACGAGGGCGACCGGTTCGAGTTCGAGGTCGCCGCGGAGAGCCGCGAGGCCCTGCTTTTCGACTACCTCGACCGGCTGATCTACGAGCGTGACGTGCGACTCGTCCTCCCGGCCGGCCACCGGTGTACGGTCGTCGAACCTGACGAGGGCGACAGCGGGACCGACCCCTCGGACCCGGACGAGTGGCGGCTCACCGCCAGCGCGCGCGGCGTCCCGCTCGACGCGATGGCCGCCCGAGAGATCAAGGCGGTCACCTACTCCGAGATGGTGCTCGAACGCCGCGGCAACGAGTGGTACGCGTACGTCGTCTTCGACGTGTGAGGCGCGGCGACGGCGTGACTCCCTGACGCAACGCCCTTGCCTCCCCGCGTCGAACGCCGGGTATGACCACGCGAGAGTTCGACGGAATCCGGCTAGAAAAAGTGCGAGAGCACGTCTGGGAGATCCCCTGCGAGGGCGAGATGAACGTCCCCGCGCGGGTCCTCGCCAGCGAGTCGCTGCTCGAGGAAATCGGCGAGGACGACTCGCTCCGACAGCTGAAGAACGCCACCCACCTCCCCGGAATCGTCGAGCCAGCCCTCTGTATGCCCGACGGCCACCAGGGGTACGGCTTTCCCGTCGGGGGCGTCGGCGCGATCGACGCCCGTACCGGCTGTATCTCGCCCGGAGCGATCGGCTACGACATAAATTGCGGAGTGAGAATGGTGAAAACTACTCTTACCTACGACGACGTACGCGGCCGCGAGGCGGAACTCGTCGACGCGCTGTTCGAGGCCATACCGTCCGGGCTCGGCGGCGGCGGCGTGATCGACGGCGACGCGGACGCGGTCGAGGGCGCCCTCGAACGCGGCGTCGAGTGGGCTGTCGAGCAGGGGTACGGGATCGAGAGCGACCTCGCGCGCTGCGAAGACGAGGGGCGTCGCCCCGACGCGCGCCCGGAGTACGTCTCCCAGAAGGCGACGGACCGCGGCCGCAACCAGATGGGGTCGCTCGGCTCGGGGAACCACTTTCTCGAGGTCCAGCGCGTCACGGACGTGTTCCGCGCGGACGTCGCCGAGGCGTACGGGCTCGAAGAGGACGGGATCGTCGTCCTGATCCACTGCGGGAGCCGCGGGCTCGGCCACCAGACCTGCAACGACTACCTCCGCCGGATAGAGAAGGAGCATGCCGACCTGGTCGACGAGCTGCCAGACAAGGAGCTGGCGGCCGCGCCCGCCGGCTCCGAACTGGCCGAGGAGTACTACGGCGCGATGGGCGCGTGTATCAACTTCGCGTGGGCGAACCGTCAGCTGATCACCCACCAAGCCCGAGAAACCTTCGGCGAGGTGTTCGACGCCGACCCGATCGAGGACCTCGGGATGGAGCTTCTCTACGATGTGGCACACAACATCGCGAAGAAGGAGACCCACGAGGTCGGCGTCGACGCTGACGGACTCCCCGCCGTCGGCGACGAAGCGGTCGAGCGATCGGAGCGCGAACTGTACGTCCACCGCAAGGGCGCGACGCGGGCGTTCCCCGCCGGCAACGCGGACGTGCCCGAGACCTACCGCGACGTCGGTCAGCCGGTCATCATTCCCGGCAGCATGGGCGCCGGGTCGTACGTCCTCCGCGGCGGCGACGAGTCGATGTCGGTATCGTTCGGCTCGACCGCCCACGGCGCCGGGCGGCTGATGAGCCGGACGCAGGCGAAACAAGAGTTCTGGGGCGGCGACGTCCAAGACGACCTCGAGGACGGCCAGCAGATCTACGTGAAAGCGCAGTCGGGCGCCACCATCGCCGAGGAGGCGCCCGGCGTCTACAAGGACATCGACGAGGTGATCCGCGTCAGCGACGAGCTGGGGATCGGCGACAAGGTCGCCCGCACCTTCCCCATCTGTAACATCAAGGGGTAGCGTCTCGTCGCCGAGCCGGCTCTCCTCCCCGACGCTTATCACCGGAAGCGCGGCCACTCCCGTCGAGATGTGGGACCACTCGCGGGACGGCGACGCGCAGGGAGATCCAACCAGACGAACGGTTCTCGGCGGGACCGCCGCCGTCGCGGTCGGCGGGCTGACCGGCCTCGGCGCCCTCGCCGCGTCGAGCGAACCGGCGGCCGCGGTCGAGGGCGACCCCGCGGCCTTCGAGGCGGGCGACGCCCCGACGGTCACGAGCAACGACGGCCGGGTCGAGTCGGTGTCCCTCTCGCCCGCCCTCGAGGTGTCATGGACCGACTTCTCGGAGGGCGTCGAGCGCGTGACGCTCTCGCTCGCCGTGGGAAGCGACGCCGGCGTCGACGAGGTGTATCGAGAAGATCTGACGGCCGCGGACCCGGATGCGACGCCAGGAGACGTCGCGTCGGTCGGGAAACCGAGTGGCGACCGCTCCGACGCCGCGTCGGACGCGCCGCCCGACTTCGACGCGGTCGACGGCGCTCTCGCCGCGCGGTTCGAGCGTGCGGACGCGACCGAGCGCGGCGACGCCGTGACGAGCGAGAGCCTCTCCTCGACCGACCTTCCCGGCGGCGAGACGAGGACGACGACGCTCGACGTGGTGTTCCGCGCGGACGTCGCCGGCGGCGGCGACGAGGCGACCGTCGTTCGGACCACGACCGTCGACCTGACGATCGAGAACCCCGCGGGCGACGCGACCGCGGGCGGGTCAGTGGGGATCGACACCGCGTGATGGGGGGTGTCGTGGGGGTGCCACGCCCTGGGCGCTCTCCGCCCGCCCCGGGCGCTCCCCGCTCGTCGTCAGCGCCCCCGCTTCGCCTCCCGACCGAGGTGGTCCTCGACGGCCTCGACCTTCTCGGCGGCGGTCCCGTCGCTGGTCCGCTTGTCGTCGATCTTGAGGACCGTCGAGACGCGGTCGCCGTCGACCGCGTCGTGGGCGGCCGCCGCGGCCGCGAACAGCGTCTCCGCGTCGTCAGCCTCGATGACGGTGCCCATCGGGTTCGTCTCGTAGCTCACGTCGAACTCGTCGAGCGCGGCGACGGCCTTCGCCACCTCCTCGGCCATGCTCCCCTCGATCACCGGCGCGACGCTCAACATTGCGATAGCTGTCATACCCGAGCGTGCGCCGCGGGCTCACTTAAGCGGTCGTGGGGGGTAGCCCCGCGCCCGAGAGCGGAGCCCCGATCGACGCTACTCGAGCGCGTCGCACAGGAACGACAGCTGGTGACCGACCGCGCCCTCGAAGTCCGCCCCCAGCACCGAGAAGTGGTCCGCGGGCATGGTGACGACCGTCCCGCGCGAGAGGCGCTCGCCGACGGCCGCGACCGACTCGGCGTCGACGATGACGTCGTCGGTGCCGGCGAGGAGCAGCGTCGGGGCGTCGATCTCGTCGAGCCGCGTCACGGGCCGATACCGGACGAGCCCGAGCAGCGAGCGCGCGGGCGTCTCGTTGCGCCACGCCGACTCGCGGTCGACGAGGTCGATGTACTTCCGCTGCGTCCCCGGCTCCGTGATCGCCGCGCACTCCTCCGTCCCGCCGACGATGGGAACCGTGCGGCCGCGACCGATCCGGTGGCCGAGCAGATCGCGGAGCCCCGCCGCGCCGGAGCGGAGGAGGTACCGCCCGCCGCGCCGCAGGGCGATGGCGCGCCCGTCGAGCATCGGGACGAGCCCCACGACCGCGTCGACATCGCGGCGCTCCGCGGCGAGCGTGAGGACGTGCGCGGCCGACAGCGACGCGCCCCACAACACGAGGTCGTCGCCGACGTCGTCGACGCGGTTCGCCCGGTCGATAGCGCCCTCGTACGCCGCGCGCTGACGGGACAGGTCGACCGCCTGCGAGTCGCCGTCTGACTCCCCGAACTCCGGGTGATCGAACAGGAGCGCGGCGTAGCCCGCGTCCGCGAACCGCTCCGCGACGGCAGGGTAGCCGAAGGTCCGCTCCGCGCCGAGCCCGGGCGCCATCACGACGACCGGGGGGCCGTCCGCGTCGCCGCCGGGCAGGTACAAGGTCCCGCGGCAGGTCGCGCCGTCGACGTCGAACGCGACCGCGCGGGTGGCGAACCGTTCGCGGGCCGGGCGCGCGAGCCGGCGCTGCGCGCGGTTGACCGGCTTGCGGCGGGTCACTGGTCTGCCTCCGCGTCGGTTTCGGGAGCGTCCGCCGCTTCGGCTCCGTCGTCGGGGTCGTGTCGGTCCTCGGTCTCATGGCTGAGGGTCTCCAGCACGCGGGACGAGAACTCCGTCTCGGAGATCTCGTAGCGCATGAGCGCCTCGAACCACTCGCCCTGGACGCGCCACGTGCCGAGGACGTCGCCGGGGGACCGCACGACCGTCCCCTCGACGCGGACAGGGTCCCACTCGTCGGCCTCGGCCTGATCGATGAGCGCGTTGAGCGCGCGCCCGATCTCGCCGCGGTGGACCTCACGGCCGGGGAACGCGGTCATGTACGTCAGCTCCAGGGGATCGCCCTCGTCGATCGACTCGACGCTGACGCCGTAGCTCCTGAGTTCCGGCTCCAGATCGGCCGTCCGCTCGTCGCCGGTCATAGTCGATCCGTCGGCGGGGCGGGATAAATCGGTACCGGCACGCGACGGCGATGCGGCTAGCGAGAAGCGGTCAGTCGAAAGCCGCGGACGGGGATGCGACCGCCGAATGGCGGCCGCGGGTAGGTTGTCAGAGGCACACGATTGTCCCGCGCGGCCGGTCGGTAGTAATTCGTGGAGTGATATAAACGCTCGGGCCCGGGCACCATTTATGCGGCTCCCGTTCCTCTGTCGAGTCACATGCTCACCGCGGCCGCGACGGCACTGACCCGGACCGACGACACGGCGGGAGTCCTCCTCGTCGGCGGGTCCGTGACCCTGTTGGGGTGGGCCCTCACGCCGCTGTGGATCCTCGGCGTCCTCTTCGTCAGCCCGGCGGTCGCTGTCGCGGCCCCCGTCGCGCTCGCACCCTCGCTCGTCGCGCGCGGCTACTTCGTCCGAGTGACGCGGAGCGCGATCCAGCCCGGCGACCCCGCCGGCGCACCGTCGCTGGTCGCCTGGGGGGAGCTAGTCAAAGACGGTCTCAAGTCGGCGCTGCTGTCGGCGGCGCTGCTCGCGCCGCTCGCGGGGGGCCTCGCGGTCGCCGGCGGGGCCGTCGCCGCGCTCGTCGCCGGCCCCGTCGACCCGGAGTCGACCGCGACTGCCATCGAATCTGCCCTCGGTCCGAACGGTCCGATCGCCGTCGCCGCTATCGCCGCCGGCCTCGTCGCCGCGCTCGTCGGCGCGTACCTCCTCGCGTTCGCGTACGTCCGCCCCGCCGCGCTCGCCGCGTTCGCCGCGTCCGGGCGGCTCAGAGACGGACTGAATCCGCGGACGGTGGCTGACGTCGCCGCGACGGGCCCGTACGCGACCGGGTGGACGCTCGCGGTCGGGGCGCTCGCGGTCGGGTACACCGTCGCGGCGCCGACGGCGCCGCTCGTGGTCGGTGTCGCGGTCGCCTTCTTCGCCCGCGTCGTCGCGCACGGGCTCTACGGACGAGGCGCCGCGGGCGCGCTGCGGGATGATTCGACGTGGACCGCCGAGACGCGGACGGCGGTCCGGACGGCACGCGGTTCTGCTCGCTCCGCGGTCCGAACGGCTCGCCGCGCGGGCGCGACTCGCGGCACGGACGCGACCGGCGGCGCCGGTGCGGCTCGGAACCCCGGTCGCACCCGCGGCGACGAACCGGTCCACATCGTGTCGGGCGACGGCGGGCGACCGATGCGGAGCGAGCCGCCGGCCCCGGTTCAGGTCGGTCGCGGCATTTCGGTCGACGACCGGGACGACGCCGTCGACGGCGACGGGCCCGACGCGAGCGACGCCGCCGCCGACATCGACGGGGACGGCGGCGATCCGGCCGGCGGCTTCGAGTGGGGGCCGTCGCTCGCCGACGCGGAAGACAAGGGTTGATACGGCCGCGAGCGAACGCTCTGGCATGCGAATCTCCGAGCGGGGCTACGGTGAGGAGGGCCGGGAACGGCTCACGCTGGTCCCCGAGAACGTCGACGACCTCTGGCACCTCGCGCACGTCCTCGAGCCCGGGGACCTCGTCGAGGGCGACACCACCCGACGGATCCAGCGGAACGACGACCAGATGCGGGACACCGGCGGGCAGCGCGAGCACATCTTCGTCACCGTAGAGGTCGAAGACGTCGAGTTCGCGCGGTTCGCCAACCGCCTCCGCGTCTCCGGGGTCATCGTCGGCTGCTCGCGGGAGGACCAGCTCAACGCCCACCACACGCTCAACGTCGAGGAGCACGACGAGATTACGGTGGAAAAGCACTTCAAGCCGGATCAGACGGAGCGGCTCAAGGAGGCGACCGAGGCCGCGGAGAACCCCGACGTGGCCATCGCGACCGTCGAGGAGGGCGCCGCCTACGTCCACACGGTCCAGCAGTACGGCACCGAGGAGTACGCCTCGTTCACGAAGCCGACCGGGAAAGGCGAGTTTTCGCGGCCGCGCGAGGAGCTGTTCGCCGAGCTGGGCGAGGCGCTCGCGCACCTCGACGCCGACGCCGTGATCTTAGCTGGCCCTGGGTTCACCAAGAACGACGCGCGCGACTACATCGACGAGGAGTACCGCGACCTCTCGGATCAGATTACCACCGTCGACACCTCCGCGGCGGGCGACCGCGGCGTCCACGAGGTGCTCAAGCGCGGCGCGGTGGACGAGGTGCAAAAGGAGACCCGCATCTCGAAGGAGGCGAGCCTCATCGACGAGCTGACCGAGAACATCGCCAAAGCGGAGAAGGCGACGTACGGGCCGGACGACACTGCCGAGGCCGCCGAGTTCGGCGCGGTCGAGACGCTGCTCGTCGTCGACGAGCGCCTCCGCACGGAGCGGCAGGGTGACGGCGACTGGGAGATCGACGTCAACGAGGTGATCGAGTCGGTCGAGCGGCAGGGCGGCGACGTGGTCGTCTTCTCCTCGGAGTTCGCCCCCGGCGAGCAGCTCGCCAATCTCGGCGGCATCGCCGCGATCTTACGCTACCGACTCCAGTGAGCGGCTGCCAGTCGAAAAGTGCGGTGGCGCGCGCCTGCGAGGCCGCTTCGCGGCCGAGCAGCACGCGCGAGGGAGTCGGTGGCGGTCGAGCGAAGCGAAGACCGCCAGCGACGAGGCTGGGGAGGTGTGAGGCGCGGTGCTGTGCGGTGCGGGGTGGGACTCAAAGGGGCAGCCGGGAGGGCGCCGTAGGCGTTCACGAGAGCGCAGCTCTCGTGAGCCAATCAGAACGCTCTGCGTTCTGATGACGACGCAAGCACCGCAGGGAGCG